>JAKEEU010000110.1 GCA_022616415.1 Candidatus Zhuqueibacterota bacterium
CCCGTTGATCCTGCGGGTTTTCATCTTCCACGTCCCGGCCAAATCGGCCCGAAGTATTGACCTGATAAGTATAAGTCAAAAAACCCGTCCACCATCTTCCCCGTGCCTTTCTCAATGTGACCTCCAGGGCGCGGATATCTTCGTAGCTGTCATTAGTGGCAACAAGAACATTAACCGTCTCATCCAAGCTTCTGCGGTTCGTATAGGCGACTTGATCGGTGATGTCGTGATAAAAACCGGCGAGTTGGACAAGATAGTGGTCGAACAATTCGTGATCATAGCCCAGCTCGTAAGAGATCGTTTTGGCAAAATTCAAGTTGGGATCGCCGTAGGTGTTGAGCTTGCCGCTGGGACCTCGGGAAATCTCGAAGACCTGTTCGTACGTCGGCAACTGCTTGAAATGGCCGTAATTGAAAAAGAGCTTTGATTTTTCGGTGATCGGATGCGAAATTCCCAAGCGCGGGCTTAAGGACCATTTCGCTTTGGCCGCTTCCATATTGAACTGGGAGTTTTCATCGTAGGCCGCGGAAAAGAAGCTCGGATCATACTTGCCGGCTCTCACCCATTCCGCATTGGCATTGCTGTAATCCAAGCGCAGGCCGATATTGGCGACCAGACTTTTGAACTCAATCTTATCCTGCAGATACGCCGAAGCCAAAAACGGCTTCCATTTTTGATCCACCAAAATATTGGCTTCCGGGAACGGAATGTTGAGGATGGCGTAATCGAGATCCAAAGTGTTGAAATTCAACTCAAATCCGGTTTTGATTTGATGATGAAAATTCACCTGGCTGGTAAGGTCGAGCTTCGCCTTGACGAACCAAGTTTTGCTGGTATCGCGCGCGGTGCTGGTGTGGCCGCCGAAAGTCATGTTGTCGCCGACTCCGGCATCGGCGTGCCGGCTCCAACCGAATGGCGCTTCATCGACAAAAATGCCGGAGCCGGGGATCAACTCGATGGTTGTGGCATTTCGTTCGGCGCGTGGATTGGTATTATATTGCCGCTCAAAATACTCAGCTCTGAAATCATAAAAGGTATTGGCGCCGAGCAAATGCGTGAAATTCGCCGAGAGGCCGCGATGCTCGACCTGGGCGAGACTATAATAGGAATCGGAAAAAATTCGGCTGGCGGCATCGCCTCGCAAATTGGCCGCTTGCGCCGCAATTGCAATTGGGCTGCGTATGTAGTCCGTGCTGCCCGCCTGTTCGACGCCATTGACTGCGATGTTATAACTTTTTCCGAACAAACCGTTGATATTGAGTTTCATTGACGGCTTGATGTCGGAAGTCAGCTTCAAATTCCAATCATAGTCAAAATAATCATCGCGGGTCAGTGGAATGAGCAGCATTTCTCTGGTATTGCGAAAAGCGGCGAAAAAACGCAAGTTGCCCAACGTGCTGCCGATAAATGGCACCGGGCCGCCGAATCCGGCGTCGATATTATAATCGGGTTGGTCGGTGATTTCCTGCTTGCGGTGTTGCCAGCGGAAAAGTTGTTGCGCTCCCGCTGGTGTAATATCATTGTTCGGATCGGAATCGGTGTTTCTGTCTCTGGCAAATTGATTCCAACCTCCAAATACCGGATATTGCCTCTGGTCGTATTCGTCCCACGAGCCGTTTACCGTCCCGACAAATGCAACCTCGGGGTCCAGAAACGGCCGCAGCCACATCGAATTGGGATCGTAAGGAGAAATATCGAAATGCTTGCGGCTGGGGTCGCTATACTTGACGGTCACAGTGCCGTTATATTTATTTTTGTCCCCTTCTTTTGTGACGACATTGACGATGCCCGAGCGAACCTGCCCATACTCGGCGTTAAATCCGCCGCGCACCACCGAAACTTCCTGAATAGCGCTCAAAGCGATTCCCGTCACTGGCTGATTGTTTCGAGCGTCCCGCAGCGCAAAACCATCCACCAAAAACAGTGCTTCATCTGCCCCGCCACCGCGAATCACCAAATTCTCTTCCACCCCGGCTTGCAGTTGAATCGCTTCGGCGACTGTCGTGCGCGGCAGTGTTTGAACTTCGGCGGCTGTAATTGCCGATACACTGGCTGACACATCGGCTTCGACGAGCGGTCGCACAGCAATAACCGTGACTTCCCCTCCGGTCACGGCTTCTTCCGTCAACTCAAAATTAATCGTCGAAGTTTGATCAATGTGAACGCGCACATTGCTGACAGTGACATTCGCATAACCGATAATGGAAACCTTTACCGAGTAAACGCCGGGAGGAACGTTTAAAATGGTGAAATAACCTTTCAAATCGCTTGCCGCTCCAAACGTCGTTCCGGCAATAATGACATTAGCGGCAGGTATTGGCTCGCCAGAGGCTTTATCTGTAACCCTTCCGGCGATTTTCCCGGTAGTGCCTGCAATCGCGACGGCGGCAAGCATCGAAGAGAGCAAGCAGCAAAGTATGACGCGGCTGAGTTCTCTGCAAAACATTTTCAGGCCTCCTCTCTTAGCTTTGAGTCATTGATGGATCTTTGCATTGGTTTAAACAACCAACTAACAAGTCGTAACACTTTCAAATCTTTATAAAAATCCTCTTCTTGTAAAAAATCGCCATCACGCCGAGCCAGAGCAGCACATACGCTATGGCATAGCCCAGCGAGCCATTTAAATTCCCAAGCACCGGCGCAAACAAATGCTCGTAGAGCCACCCCGGCAGGCTGGTGTGCTCCGCCGTCACTTTGATCAAAAGCATGAGCCGCACCATGGCTGCCGACAAAACGTAGAGCGCGATCGGGTTCATGCCGAAAATCACAAACGGTTTGATCCATTTAGTATAGCCCTTGATCTCAATCAGATAGTAACACATCGCGAGGAAAATCAGCGCCATGCCCGCCGTGAAAATCACATACGACGGCGACCACAGCGGCTTGTTAATCGGAAACCACGTGTTCAAAATGCTGCCGAGCAACAAACCCCCGACACCGGCAAAGAACAATCCGGAAACCGTTTCGTATAGCGGCTTGCCTTGCCGGAGCCAATTGCCAGTGAAAACACCGATAAGTATCGTGGCAATCGCCGGGATAGTGCTGAGAATGCCTTCAGGATCATAATCAAAATATTTGCCGATTCTCCACGTGTGGCCGTGCAAAAACAGCGTGTCAAGATACGCCGCGAGATTGATATCTTTATCAAGTGAGCCGACGTATGTGATCATGACGCCATCTTGATTCACCGGAACGGGCACGAGCTTCATGATGAGCCAATAGAAAGTCAGCAGCCCGATAGCCCAAAAAGCTTGTGCGCGCGGTCGAAAGTGCAACACGATCATTGAAGCGCAGAAATAAACCACGGCGATACGCTGCAGCACGCCCATGATGCGCACCTTCGCCAGCGTGTCGGAAAACCAGTTGTATCCTGCCGGCATATCAGTGGGAATGAGATAGAGAAACAATCCCAGTCCAAACAGGATGAGCGTTCGCCGCGCGATTTTCCAATAAATGCCTTTCGGTTTCTCGCCCCGCTCCGTTTCCATAACTTCAAGAAGAGGCGGGACGGAGCCGGTTTGCAAAATCTTGCCAAATGAATATGCCATGGCAACGCCGATGATAAAAAGGAAGAACGGGAACACGAGATCGGTCGGTGTCCACCCGTGCCATTCCGCGTGGCGCAGCGGGGGATAAACATACGACCAACTGCCGGGGTTGTTGACCAAAACCATTCCGGCAATCGTCACCCCGCGAAACACATCCAGCGACAGCAAGCGGTCTTTTGGCGAAATGGACATGTCTTTCTTTTTTTCGTAGTCCCGGCCCCTTGTGGGCCGCTGTCGAAGCCTCCAAAATTGGGCTTTCAAAAGTGCCCCACAAGGGGGCAGGACTACAATTTGATATGAATTAACCGAGTCATTGCGAGCCCCGCTCACAGCGGGGTAAACTCCTCGAAGCAATTCCTCTCGCGCCAACCTAAAAATTGCTTCTTTGCTCCGCTTTTTTTCGCAATGACCCTAAACCAAGATCAACGTTTCTCGCTGGCGGCGACGACCAGCTTTTCGATGGCGGACACCACCATCAATTCGGTTTGGCCGCGCGGCTCTTTGGCGCGGCTCAATGCCTCGAGTTTCTCATCTTTCCAGGAGGCGGCAGCCGTTTGATTCTGCTCCAGGAATGTTAACGCTTCCAAGCCGATGCCGGAAATTTCAGACAAGTCTTTTGACGGCGATTCGATTTCCGCCAACACCGGCGAGGCTTTGATGACGGGCAATAGCGCTGCATGATTATTCCGCCAAAGCCCGAGTGAGAAGTTGATCTGCTCTGCGCTCGTGTGATTTTGTTGGCGTTTTTCGAGATAGTCATCCACGTTCCGGCGGAATTTTCTCGCGGCGGCGGCATCCGGCCGGGCTGCATCAACCACGCGAGTGAGCGGCGAATACGAAGTGTGCGGCCGCAACCGGCCGCGATTATAAATTTTTACCGGCTCGATCACATCAACAAAATTTTTGAGCGGCGTGATGTCCTGGTTGCGCGTCAAGCGCCGGAGCATCATCGCATAATTTTTCTCGTGCGTCAAGCCGTGCTCTTCAAGCTGAAAACTGATCACCTCCAAGCGGCGATACATGTCATCGACGTCATTCACGTTCTGCGGTGACCAGAAACGCTCGGCAATGGCGGCGGTGCGCGGCCAGATGCGCGAATCGACGGTTTCCGGCGAAACGTACTCCGCCCACATGGTGGTTTCGCCGCCGAGGATTTTCTTTTTCTGCTCGCCGGTGAGCGGCAAATCCGCCGGCAGCGGATCATTGAGATAATGAAAATCCGTCGGCTGAATCAAATCGATGTAATAGCCGTTGGCGAGCAGGCTTTGATAACCTTGCTGCGCCGCTTGCACCATGGACTCGCGGCCGCGCCAGGATTGAATGATGATGTTGGTCGGCATGCTCTTGTGCAAGATCTCATCCCAGCCGACCATGATTTTGCCATGCTTGGTGAGAATCTTCAGCATGCGCTGGTTGAAATGAGCCTGCACTGCCGCATTATCAGCAAGATTATGCTTTTTCTTGAAGGCTTGAATCTCAGCACTCTCATTCCAATGCTTGGCTTCGTGATAGTCAGCGTGCTCGATCTCATCGCCGCCGATGTGAAAATACGGGTCGGAAAACAGCACCGCCATCTCACCAAAAAATTTATCGAGAAATTGGTAGGTGAATTCCTTCGTCGGATTGAGCACCGGATAAAAAATTCCCCATTTTCTCTCGATTTGATAAGGTCCGGGCGC
Source organism: Candidatus Zhuqueibacterota bacterium (assembly GCA_022616415.1). Taxonomy (GTDB): domain Bacteria; phylum Zhuqueibacterota; class Zhuqueibacteria; order Zhuqueibacterales; family Zhuqueibacteraceae; genus Zhuqueibacter. The sequence continues at coordinate 5,228 of JAKEEU010000110.1, forward strand.
GCTGCCCAATTCCGGATAAGCGGCGACCCACGAAGTGGCGTGTCCCGGCACATCAAACTCCGGCATAACTCGAATGCCGCGTTCCGCGGCATAAGCGATGACTTCCCTGATTTGCGCTTGCGTGTAATAAAAACCGTCCGATCCCAGCTCGTGCAGCTTCGGCCAGGCTTTGCTTTCGACGCGGAAGCCTTGATCATCGCTCAGATGCCAATGCAGCACGTTCAATTTCACCGCGGCCATGGCGTCGAGATTGCGTTTGACGACGTCGACGGGCATGAAATGGCGGGAGGCGTCGATCATCAACCCGCGCCAGGCAAAGCGCGGGGCATCTTCGATCTTCACGCTCGGAAAATAATAGCCTTGTTCATCGACCGCGAGCAACTGCAGAAAAGTCTCGAGGCCGCGCAATGCGCCGAGATCGGTTTTTGCCGCCAAAAGAATTTGCGCCGGTGCAATCGTCAACGTGTAGGATTCATCCTCGCCGAATTTGACTTGGCCGGGGCGCTCACAGTTGATGGTCAAAGCCGGGGAATCGACTACGACATCAGGCCGGAGAAAATCTTGTGGGAAAAACAACCCCGTTCTTCCGGCCAGGCGCCGCAAGGCTCGTGTTGCGCCGGAATAAAGCCGCTGGTTCGGATTGCCGGTGATGGCAATCTTGAATGAATCCGTCAAGCTGAATTTGCCCGACTGAAATTCGATTTTCGCCGGCATGGGCATCAACTCAAGCTTCGTGGGTTTCTCTTGCGCGAGCAGGGCAGAAGAGCAAAACAAAGCAAGCGTGGCAAAGATGATTCGAGCACAATTATAATTCGTCATGCGATACTCACGAGGTTGATGAATCAAGTAATCAAAGGCAAAACGATTGGGGGCAAAACTATTAAAAGCTTAATGATGAGATCAATTATTTTGCTCTAAATGGTTTTGCCTTAAAAATTTACCTATTTAAGTAAAACTGATCTTTTTCAAATTCTGATAAATGACAAAAACCGCACCGCCCGCAGCAGCGAAGAAAAGCAAGCCGGCGCCGTAATTGCCGAAGAGCATTTTCCCAATGCCAAAAAGCACGCCGTAGACCACCACCACGCCACAGAGCCAGCTCACCAATAACCGGCCAAAACCGGTGTCGCTCTGCACCTCGGGAAGCTGCCGGGAGATGGGCTTCCAACCAACGCCGCCGGGGTGTACTTTTCTATAAAACTGCAAGAGAACTTTTTGCTCAACCGCCGGGGTGAGAAACGTGACGAGCAGCCAAACTATCGTGGTGCCGAGCACGACCGGATAGAGCGTGATGGGAGATTCAAGGCCGTAGGAACGCGCGAGCGGGTAAATGATCAGCGGCGCGACCATCGCCGAAATTTCAGACCAGGCGTTGATGCGCCACCAAAACCAGCGCAGGATCAGCACCGCGCCCATGCCGGCGCTGGCATTGATGATGAAGTCCCACGCGCCGGAAATCGTGGTCAAAAAATTCGTGACCCAAAGCGAAAACGCCACCATGAGAGCGATAAAAATGCGCGAGATTAAAACATAGTGCTTTTCGTCGCCCGTTCTTTTGATGAAGCGGCGATAAAAATCATTCACGAGATACGAAGTTCCCCAACTGATTTGCGAGGCGATGGTCGACATATACGCCGAGAGAAAAACGGCGATCAACAACCCCAACATGCCCGGCGGCAAAAAACGCAGCATCAGCTTGGGATACAACAGGCCGGGATCAACCGTGTTCTCATATTTTTCATAAAAAGCAAGAAATTCCTGGGATCGGTAGTTCGCGTCATCGGAGCGGAGCAGGGCGGGATTATTGAAGGCGTTGACCGCCATTTCGTAATGAACGGGATTTTCGGCTTGCAAGAGTTCCGGCCTTTGTGCGCGCGGCAAGACAATCAACGCCGCCAGCGCCACGAGTATCCAGGGCCAGGGACGGATCGTATAATGGGCGATGGTAAACCACAGCGTGGCGAACAAACTGTGCTTTTCATCTTTGGTCGCCATCATGCGCTGCGCGATATACCCACCGCCACCCGGATCAGCGCCAGGATACCAACTCGACCACCATTGCAGACCGACGCGCGCGATAAAAGCGCCGGCGGTGAGACTGAGGACGCCGCCAGCAACACCCGTTACACCATCGGCGGCGACGGCGCCGACTCTCGGAAAGAAATCCAACGCTTGCGCAGATAATTGCGCGCCCAAGCCGGAAAGCCCGCCGATTTCAGGAAGCCGGACGACGATGACGGCAAGAATAATGCAGCCCAGCATCGCAAAGACGAATTGAAAACTATCCGTGCGCGCGGTGCCGACGAGACCGGAGGAGGCGGCGTATATCGCGATCAAACTGCCGGCGATCACGACCAGTAAAAACGGATCGACGCCGGGAATGGTGACTTTGAAGATTTTTTCCATCGCTTTGTGGACCCACCCAAGGACGATGGCATTCATGAAGAGGCCAAGGTAGAGGGCGCGAAAACCGCGCAGAACTGCGGCGGCCTTGCCGGAGTAGCGCATCTCGACCAATTCGACGTCGGTCATAATGCCGGCGCGGCGCCAGAGCTTGGCGAAGAGAAAGACTGTCAGCATGCCGCCGATGGCCATGTTCCACCACAGCCAGTTGCCGGCGATGCCGTTGCGCGCCACCAATTCCGTCACCGCCAAAGGCGTGTCCGCGGCAAACGTTGTAGCGACCATGGCCGTCCCAGCGATGTACCACGGCAGGTTGCGTCCCGAAAGAAAGAACGTTTCCGTGCTTTTTCCGGCGGCGCGGGAATAGTAAGCGGCAATTCCCATCACCGCCGCAAGCATGGCAGCAATGACCGCAAAATCCAACCAGTGGAGCGCAGACATCTTTTTCCTCCTCACTCGATTGACGGGAGTGCGGACTTTCGAGTCCGCAAGCGCATCGCGGACAAGAAAGTCCGCGCTCCCTCCCGATTACACCGCGCGATTTGTTTTTTCAATTTCTTTTTGAATCAATGCGCAAGCGCCGAGCACGGCAATACTGCATTTCGATACAATAGAAGGAATGATCTTAACTTTGCCTTTGTAAACGTGCAGCAGATTATCTTCAAAATGTCGTTGCACCGGCGCGAAGAGCAGTGGGCCGGCTTTGGCCAGGCCGCCAAAAAGGATGATCACTTCCGGACCAAAGCACGCCACCGCGTCTGCGAGAGCGCGCCCCAGGATGCGGCCGGTGTACTCGAACGCGGCGCGCGCCAAAGGATCATCACGTTGCGCTGACGCGTAAACTTTTTCCGCCGTCAGTTCGTTGAAGCTGATTTGCCGCAGCTCGCTATCATCCAGCCGCTGCGCGAGCAACTCAAATACGGTGCGGCAGATTCCCCGCGAAGAAACGTACATTTCAAGGCAACCGTGCCGGCCACACCCACATTGCCGGCCGCCCGGTTCGATAATCGTGTGGCCCAATTCCCCGGCCAAACCACCGTGGCCGTAAATCAGGTTGCCATTGACCACGATGCCGCTGCCCAAGCCGGTGCCCAAGGTTACCACGATGAAATTTTGCACGCCCTTGGCCTGGCCATACATCATCTCACCGAGGGCCGCAGCATTGGCGTCGTTGGTGATGGCGACCGGAAGATGATAATGCTCCGTCATGAGACGCACCAGTTCCACTTTGCCCCAGCAAAAGTTGGAAGGCGCATCGATCGTGCCTTGGTAATAATTGCCGGCCGGCGCGGCGACTCCGATCCCAATCAATTCATATTCCTGCAGCGAGCGCGCCAGGGCCGCGTCAATCTTTTCCGCCAAACGTTCAAAGAACCGCGCAAACGATTGGTGTGCCCAGGTCGGGAACGATTCATCATCAAAACATTGGCCCTGCTCATCTGCGAGTCCGAGCGTGGTGTTGGTGCCGCCAATATCGATGCCGAGAGCGACTTTCTTTTTCATTGAGGCCCGGGGTTGTCATCACGCACTTTTACAAGCAGAACCGCGTGAAAGTCGTTATGCAAATTAACGCTGCATGTTGTCTGGACTTGAGTGTATCCTTAGAAAATGAACAACTCACATTCACACTGCCGCAAGTTTGTTGTTCAAACCAACAAATTGAAGAAAATTTTATTTCCTCCGTTGCTAAACATTCATGAGCCATTAAACCGTACCCCGACCGCTGGTCTGGAGAATTACGCACGGTCCAGTCGGGCCGATTGGGTTACGATGACTTTTTACGAGTTACTCATTCATCGCGTGATCTTAAAGTCGCTGAAAATTTCTTTAACCGCTAAAGTTGCCGCACCCAGCAGACGCGGGCGAACCGTTACCAGCGAAGTCGGCAGGATGCGGATCTTTCTGTTCTTCCCAAAAAAAGCCCGGATCGACAAAGTTTGCATGATCTCCGGATAAACAATATCCCACGCGTCGGTGATGCGGCCGCCGATGATAATCGCTTCCGGATCGACGGCCTTGATGATATCCGCCATGCCCATGCCCAAATAATGTCCGGTCTGGCGCAAAATATCCCGCGCTAAAGTTTCGTGGCGTTGCACGGCGCAATCAATAATATCTTGCAGCATGACCTGGCGCGAAGCCGAGGGATCGATTTGCTTTTGCATCATATACCGCTTGACCGTGGCGCGATCCGAGGCGTAAGCTTCCCAGCAACCGTAGTTGCCGCAAGAACAAAGCTCCCCGCCTTCGAATAGCGTCGTATGCCCAAATTCACCGGCGGCATAAGAACTGCCGTGAATCACTTCCTTGTCCACGACGATGCCGGTGCCGATGCCGGGGCCAACAGCCAGAAAAACAAAATTCGACAGCTTCAAATCGTGGTTGCCATACCACAACTCGGCAAGCGCCGAAGCCCTAGCATCGTTGTCAATTACGATTCTCCCTTCATCCGGACACAGTTGCGCCAGCAGCTTGCCAATCTCGAAATCTTCCCAACCCAGACGGGGAGCAAAGACGACTTTGGCTTGCACCGGATCGACGATGCCGGCGACGCTGACGCCAATGCCTTCCAGATGGTCGATGTGCAACTGGTCGCGCAATTTAAAGAGCTTTGCCACGCAAGCACGAATGAATTTCTCCGGACTTTCGGATTTTTGCTCGAGCGTCACTGCGACTTTGACGCTGCCATCCAAATCGGCAATGGCCAGGCGCGTGGCCGGAGAATCAATATTGATCGCGCCGACCCGATGCGTGCCGAGCTTTAAGTATAAATTGATCGGGTTGCGGCCGACGTTTTGGTTAGGCTCGACTTCTTCAAAGATAAGCCCTTCTTCCAATAAACCGGCAACGATGCTGGAGACCGTGCTCTTATTCAGTCCGCTTAATCTGGCGATTTCAATCCTTGAGATGGGCTGCTTTTCACGAATGAGGTTGAGAATGACCGCGCGATTTATATTACGAACCAGCTTGGCATTTCCACTGATGAAGCTATCCTGGTGTAACTTCATAGTCATATCCTGGTGCAGTCAACGGAGGGTATTATCAGCATAATGTAGTTGGTTGTTTAAACCAACTTATGGTGGAAGATAAACATCCTTTTCCAATTTGTCAAGTACTTTTTAAACTTTTTTAAAATTTTTGTTTGGGTTGCAGCAAGCACTAACATCGCGCCACACCTTGCCAAGTTGACGATCTCATTCGTATCAAGGAAATAAATTACGGTGGCGATTTTTGAGTGGATCACTATTTGCAATCTCATCTTTTGGCGGCTTGCATGAAGCCGCAGGCGAGCGATGCCCGATGTTAAACTTTTGCAACCTTTTTCGACAATTCAAGATACTTGTTGCTATATTGGTTGATGAAAAACGTGAAAGAGCTTCGGCATGCTCAGTTTGGCAGTATCAAAGTTGCAAGTCAGTTCTTACAAATTTGAATCTTTAGTTCGACAGCAGTAACCGGCCGGCGCCGGATGGTGCGGAGTCGCCATCGGCTCCGGTTGCGCCTCGCCCATGGATGGCACGGCGATCACGAACTACAACCTATGGGTGAAAAGCTATGCGATACTTCGGCAAGCTCCGATCTTCCTTAATTGCATTATCAAGGAAAAGTCGGAGCAAGCCCCGATTTTCCTTAATTACATCATCAAGGAAAAGTCGGGGCAGGGGAGTGGTGTATCCGCTCCTGCTAACCGCACTTTCTCTCCTCTTTCCCGCCCTCGTTTCTGCACAAGACGAAGGGGATCAGCCCGATTTGGGCCGTTCTCGCGCGGCGCAGTATTATCTCGGCGAACAGGATGAGTTGCTCATCAAAGTCAACATTTGGGGACTCGTCCGCCGGCCGGGACAATACATGGTGCCGAAAGACACGGACCTTATTTCGCTCATCTCATTTGCCGGCGGGCCTTTGGACCAGGCCAGGATGAAAAAGATCAAAATCATTCGCTCGTCGGCGCCAGCTACCACGAGCAGTGGCGCGACGATCGGAGCCAATGCCAGTGAGGTGATGCTCGCCAGCCCCACTGCGCGGGGCGGCGCGGCTCACAATCCCCCGTCCACGCCGGCGCAGCAGGTCATGGAGGTCAACGTCAAAAAGTATCTCGAGACCGGCCAGCAATCGCTGATCCCGGAGTTGCTGCCCGGCGACACCATCGTGGTGCCCGGCGGCGCGCTGCAATTTTTCGGCAAAGCTTTGGATTTTGTTTCCAAGTTTGCGGTGATCGCTCAGATCTATTTCTGGGTGGATGTGGCCAACAACCGCTAGCCCCGCTCCGCGGGGCTTGAGACGCCTCAATTTTTTAAAAGCAATTCGCCAACGGATAGACTGCGTCTGTAGATTAAGACAACTGAGATTTTATCCGTTGGACTTGATCTATCCGCTTGGTGAATTTGCCGCCTTTTCTATTTAAAGCGACGGTTTGCCCTTTCGGCAAGTTCGAGGATTCGGAATTTTCATCTTACAGTCAGAGAGAGCATCCATGGAAGAGCTGCAGGAGCGACACACATCGTTCAACGAATATTTGCGCATTTTTTATCGAGGCCGTTGGATCATTCTCACGACGTTTCTGGCGGTGATGGCGATCACGGCCTACGTGACGTTTACCGCCACGCCGGAGTATGAGGCCGCGGCCAAGATCATGATTGAAGAGAAAGGCGGCATGGAGCAAACCATCTTCGACATTGGCGGCTTCATCAATCAAGCGACGATGGTCAACAATCAGGTCGAAATTCTGAAAAGCCGGACGCTGGCAGAGACCGTGGTGAAACGCCTGCAAGCTTCGGAATGGGCCGCTAAATTGGCGTTGCTCAATCCTCCCGAGAACGGCAAAACCGGGCTCTTCGCCAATGCCGGCCGGTGGATTCAAGATCTCGTCGGATTCGGCGGGGATACCGCCGAGCAGCGCACGATCGACGATATCATCAAAGATTTGCACGAGCGCTTGACGATTACGCCGATTCGCGATACCGACATGATCGAGATCAAAGTTACCGGGGCTACTCCCGAGGAAGCCGTCTTTGTCACGAACACGCTGGCCACGGCCTATAGCGAGAAAAACCGGCTCCAGAGCCAGGAAGAAGTGCGCCAGGTCAAAAACTTTCTCGACGAACAACTGAAGCTCGTGCAGCAGCAATTGACCGAATCGGAAGAAGCGCTGAAAAATTTTAAGGAGGGCGAGAAAGTGGCGGCCTTGCCGGATGAGACCAAAGAGCTGATTCAGAAGATGGCGGAATTTGAAGGGCTTTATAATGAGGCGCTTACCGAATATAATTCCAATCGCGAGCGCCTCAAATATGTCGACGAACAGCTCGATCGCAGCAAGAGAAATTTCGATCTCAGCAACATTTCGGCAACCCCGTATTTTGACGGCCTTAAAAAGCAGATTGGCGAGCTCGAAGGCAAGCGCACGAGCTATATCGCCAACTTGATCAATGGCGGCGTTTACCGCGACGATGATCCGCAGGCGCGCCGATACGAAGAGCAGATCAACATGCTGAAAAAGCAGTTGCAGGAAGAGATCACCAAGCTGGCGACGGTTGAAATATTGAATCCGGTTGCGCTCAGCGAAAACCTGGTGGCGCGCAAAATCGAAATCGAAGCCAATTTACAGGCGCTGCAGCCGAAAGTCGAAGCGCTCAAAAAGATCATCGACACGTATGACAAGCAATTGGAATCGCTGCCGGAGAAAAGCCTGCGCTTGGCGCGGCTGGAGCGCACGGCGCAGGCGGACGAGAAAATCTACCTGATGATGCAGGAAAAATATCAAGAGTCGCGCATCACCGAAGTCGGCCAGCTCGGCCAGGTGCGGATCATCGATCCGGCGCGCCCGCCCAAAGAGCCGGTGCGGCCGCGCACCAAGCTCAATCTCCTGCTCGGTTTCATTCTCGGTCTTGGTCTCGGCGTCGGTTTGACGTTTTTGTTCGAGTATATGGACAACTCGGTGCGGACGATCGAAGAGGTGGAGAAGCTCGGCGTGCCGGTGCTCGGTTCCATTCCGATGATCAAAGAGCAGGAAGCCATCAAACGCCTCAAAATTCTGCCGTCGAGCCTGAACGGCAAAAACGGCAGTTTGGATTCTCCCGAGGCGAAGCGGCTGGTCTCGCGCCTGATTACCCACTTCGCGCCCAAATCGCCGATCTCCGAAGCCTATCGCACTTTCCGCACCAACATTCAATACACCAAGCTGGATTACGAGCTCAAAGCGCTCCTGGTCACCAGCCCGGGACCCGGTGAAGGCAAGTCGACCTCGGTGGCGAATTTGGCGATCACCATGGCGCAGATGGGCAGCAAAGTGCTGCTGATCGACTCGGATTTGCGGCGCCCGATTTTGCACTCGATTTTCAATATCGACCGCCGCGTCGGGCTTTCCAATGTGCTCGTCGGTCGCGCCACCATCGAAGAGGCCGCGCAGACGACTGAAATTGAAAATCTCTTCGTGATGCCTTGCGGCACACTGCCGCCGAACCCTTCGGAACTGCTCGGCTCTTCGGCGATGCGCACGACGCTCGATGCCATGAAAAAGAAGTTCGACATCGTGCTCTTTGACAGTCCGCCGATCATTGCGGTGACCGATGCCGCGGTGCTCAGCTCGCAGCTCGACGGCGTTATTCTCGTCATCAAATCCGGGCAAACCGATCGCGATGCCACCTTCCGTGCTTACAGCCTTTTGAAAAATGTCAAAACCCGCATTCTCGGCGCGTTGTTGAATGGCGTGCAAATCGAGAGCATGTACGGCAGTTATTACTATTACTACCACTACTACTATTACGGCAAGGACGGCGGGAAAAAACGGAAAGGCAAAAAACGTGCAGCATAAAAGGAACGAGAATCACGGAAAAGATATCGTCACGATTGTTTCAGGCTTGCCTCGTTCCGGCACTTCAATGATGATGAAAATGCTTGAAGCTGGCGGCATGCAGATTCTGACCGACAATATAAGGACGGCCGATGAGGACAACCCGAAGGGTTACTACGAGTTTGAAAAGGTCAAACAAACGGCGCATGACAAGGCCTGGTTGTTGGAAGCCAAAGGCAAAGCGGTCAAAATGGTGTCGGAGCTGCTGAAACAACTGCCACCGGAGTATGACTATAAAATCATCTTCATGCGCCGCAAGATCGAAGAAATTCTAGCTTCCCAGAAACAAATGCTCCTCCGCATGCGGAAGCCCACGGATACGGTCAGTGACGCAAAATTGACCCAGCTTTTCAGCGCGCATCTGCAACAACTTGACGCCTGGTTGACCATGCAACCCAACTTCGCGTTTACTTACGTCGGCTACAATGAGGTGATGGCCAACCCCCGCGCGCAAGCCGAAAAGATTAATGCGTTCTTAAACAACACGCTGAACGTTGACGAAATGGTTGGCGTGGTTGACCAAACGCTGTATCGGCAGAGAAAGTAACTCATTTGAACGGCAGCAAAACCCCAGAAAGGTTTCGGACGTATGGTTTCTTCTCGCGCTTGCACCATTTGGTTTACCGGTCTTTCCGGCGCCGGCAAAACGGCGATTACCAACGCGCTGGTGCCCTTGCTGAAAGCACGCGGCTGCAAAGTCGAGGTTTTGGACGGCGATATCGTTCGTGCCAATTTAAGCAAAGGCCTCGGTTTCTCTAAAGAGGATTGCGACATCAAGATCCGGCGCCTCGGGTTTGTTTGCCAGCTCTTGACGCGCCATGGCGTGTTTGCCATCGCTGCCGCCATCTCTCCTGACAAAACCGGGCGCGACGAGAACCGTACGTTGATTAAAGACTTTGTCGAAGTCTACGTGAAAGCTTCGCTCGAAACTTGCATTCAACGCGACGTGAAGGGGCTTTATAAGAATGTGCTCGCCGGCGAGAGCAGAAAATTCACTGGCCTCAGCGATCCCTACGAGCCGCCAGATAATCCCGAGGTGATCTGCGACACGGAAAGGGAGACGCCGAGCGCGGGCGCACAAAAAATCGTGCGCAAGCTTGAGCAACTAGACTATTTGGTGCCGTTAGCCGGCGCTGCGGAAAACGGCGACGGCGAGTATATCGACGATGATGAAGAGTTGGTGAGACAACGCTTGGAAGCTTTGGGATATTTGTGAAACCGTTGGCCAGCTCACTCGTCAGCTAGTTAACGGGCCAACTGGCGAACTGGTAAACTGGCAAACTTTATCTTCCTTGTTCAACTTTCTGAAAAAGGATCGTCCTTCTCGCGTCGTGGTGGTTTCCATTGACGGTGTTCCGTATAGTTTCCTGCAAGCTCAGATCGCGAAGGGCGCGTTTCCGAATTTTGAAGAATTGCTCGAGAACGGCGCTTTCCGCCGGATGGATTCGGTGCAGCCATGCATTTCTTTCGTCACCTGGGCCAGTTACATGACCGGCAACAACCCGGCCAAACACAATATCTTCGGTTTCGTTGATCGCAAGCCCGGCACCCACGAGATTTTCGTGCCGACCTCGTTGAACATGACGAGCGAGACGATTTGGGAAATCATGAGCCGCGCCAGCACAAAGCGCTGTGGGTCGGCGATGTGGCGCCAACAATTTTGAAAATGATGCATCTGCCGATTCCGGCAGACATGGATGGGATTGCTTTGGTGTGAGGGCTAGGAGTGCAAAGCGTAAAACGTGAAACGTATCGTAAGACGTATTACCCATTACGCATTACGTTTTACGCATTAAGAATCACATCACAGGAGACCTCAACCATGAACGTGCTTGTCACCGGCGGCGCCGGATATGTCGGTTCTGTCCTTGTTCCCCGGCTGCTGGCTTCCGGCCATCACGTCCGCGTGCTCGACAATCTGATGTACGGCGGCCAGAGCCTTCTGCCCTTCTTGAGTTATCCCCAATTCGAATTCATCAAAGGGGATATTCTCGACGAACAGGCCGTGCGCCGGGCCACCAAAGGGGTTGACGTCATCATTCATCTCGCGGCGATTGTCGGTTATCCGGCATGCAAGAAGCATGAACAACTGGCGCACGATGTCAACTACGTCGGCACTAAAATTGTGGAGAAAAACCGCGACCGCCAGCAGCGCATTATTTTTGCCTCCACCGGCTCCAACTACGGCGCGTTGATCGGCGATCTCTGCACCGAAGAAACGCCGCTCAATCCGCTCACGATTTACGGCACCACCAAAACGAAAGCCGAGCAGCATCTGCTGCAGCGCGGCAATGCGATCTGTTATCGCTTCGCCACGGCCTTTGGCGTCTCGCCGCGCATGCGGTTGGATCTGCTGATCAACGATTTCGTTTATCAAGCGGTCAAAGTGCGCAATCTCATTATTTATGAGCGAACGTTCAAGCGGACGTTTATTCACGTCATCGACATGGCGCGCAGTTTCATGTTTGTGCTGGAGAATGGCGACCGCATGATCGATAACGTGTATAACGTCGGCTCCGAGAACATGAATTACAGTAAAGAGCAAATTGCCCTGATCGTCCGGGAAAAAATCGATTTTTATCTGCACTTTGCCGACGTCGGCAAAGACGAAGATCAGCGCAACTATGAAGTGTCTTATCAGAAAATCAATCGGCTCGGCTTTCGAACCGCCATTTCCATCGAAGACGGTATTGAGGAGTTGATTCGCGCCTATCAGGTGATCGACATCAAGAATCCGTACGCCAATGTTTAATAGCACCGACGTGGCGCCGGCGGCTCCGCCGGGCAAAAGCCCCATGATTTTGCCGCGCGAAAAAATTGATTTGATCTACGTTGCCGGCTGCGGTCGCAGCGGCTCGACACTGCTCGATGCGGTGCTCGGCGCGCACCCCGCGGTCGTGAGCGTCGGTGAAGCCTGGTATCATGCGCGCTGGCAGGCCAACAACTTCGCCTGCACCTGCGGCGCGCCTTTCAATGCATGTGAATTTTGGCAAGCCGTCGCCGCCAAATTGCGCCAATGGAAAACCGCGGTGGCGATTACTCCGGTCACTCGTCACCGGGAAAAACTGCTTTCCGTGCTGCAGCTTTACACCGGCGCGCCGCTGCTGTCGGCCGAGCGGGTTAACCGATACGGCCGGGCGAGTTATCAGCTCTTCAAGGCGGTGCAAAGAGTTGCAGGAAAGACCGTGGTATTGGATTCGTCAAAAAATCCTTTGCGACTGCTTTATTTGTGTCTGTCAGGTTACTTCAACGTCAAGATTATCCACCTTGTCCGCGATGGCCGCGCCTATGTCAACTCGACCAGCAAGCGGGTGCAAATGCCGGCGCAAGAGGGATGGATTTCGCCGCAAAATGTCTGGCGCACCACGGGGCGTTGGATTTTGACCAATTCTTTGAGCCGTCGTGTTTGTGCCGAATTGCCGGACATACCTTCCTGCTTAATCAAATATGAAGAATTCAGCGCGGCGCCTGAAGCGGCCACCCGACGGCTCTGCGAGTTTTTGCAGCTTGAATATGGCCCGGCCATGCTGGAAGGCGCCGGAGCTGCGGCGCACAACATTTCCGGTAGTCGCTGGCGCTATCAAGCGAGGCGAGCGATTCGCTTGGATGAAGCTTGGCGTCAGGAGCTGGCTCCGCGCCGTTTGCTGGTTTTCTCGCTGTTGGGTGGATGGCTGAATCGCCAATTTGGATACCAATAATCCGCAGCTTCTTTTGCGTTGCGGGTCTGTCTTGCTGCAAGCTACTTTGGAGCGCCCATGAGCTTTTGGAAAAATAAACGCGTTCTCGTCACCGGCGGCGCCGGCTTTCTCGGCCGCCATATTGTGGAACGCCTGAAAAACACCGGTTGCGAATTTTTCGTGCCGCGCAAAAAACAGTTTGATTTCACGCGTTTGGAAGCCGCCGGAGAATGTTTGGCAACGTTCAAGCCGCAGGTTGTCATTCACGGCGCCGCGTATTACGGCGGCATCTGGATCAACCAGCTTTATCCGGGCCGCATTTTTTATGAGAATTTGGTGATGGGCGCCAATCTGATGGAAGCGGCGCGCCAGCACGACGTTGAGAAATTTGTTCAGATCGGCACGGCTTGCTCTTATCCGGGCTATCTGGAAAATGAGCTGGCTGAAAAAGATCTGTGGAATGGCCTGCCGCACGAGACGGTGGTGAACTACGGCATGACCAAAAAGATCCTGGCGATTCAAGCGCTGGCCTACAAAAAACAATACGGGCTGGACAGCATTCATTTGATTCTTACCAATCTCTATGGCCCGCGCGATACGTTTCACCCGGAGCGCTCGCACGTCGTCGCCGCGCTCATCCGCAAGTTCGTGGAAGCCAAACAAAGCGGCGCGCCGGAAGTGGAAGTCTGGGGCACGGGCCGGCCGATTCGCGAATTTCTTTATGTTGATGACTGCGCCGCCGCGATTCTCCTCGCCGCCGAAAAATATGAAGCGCTCGAGCCGATGAACATCGGCACCGGCGTCGGAACCAGCATACGCGAGCTGGCCGAGTCCATCATGCAGGTCACCGGCTATCCGGGTACCATCCGTTGGAATACCAGCAAGCCGGATGGCCAAATGAAAAAAATTCTCGAGATCAGCAAAATGCGCCGGGTGTTGAATTGGCAACCACCCACTTCTTTGCGCGCCGGTCTTGAGAAGACGATCGCGTGGTATGTTGCCAATAAAGAGGAAGCGGATAATCGACTGTGAACCGGGTTGACCGTGGGACGATAAATTCCGTCGTGGCGGCCGCACCGGTGGCGCCAACTCGGGCCGGCGATTTTCCCGAACCCGCCAGGATGGCTGGCGGGAAGATCAAAACCACCACGATGGCGAAGAGCAGCGCCGTTGTCTTCCTCGGCACCCTCATTGGCCGCGCCTTGAATTTTTTGACGCAGGTTGTTCTTTCAAATTTACTTGGCTTGAAAGCCTTTGGAACTTTTACCTATTGCAGCGCGGTGCTGAGTTTTCTCGGCGCCGCTTGCCTCGGCGGGTTCACACACACAACGGTGCGATATCTGGCCATGGCAAGAGCCAATAACCAGCCGGCCGAGATGCGAGCCGTTATCCGCCTGGCGCTGTACGTGATGGGTCTTTTGACGATGGTCGCCGGCCTGGGGTTGTATTGTTTTCGACAGCTTATCGCCAGTCGCTGGATTGGCAAACCCGAGCTCGCACCATTTCTGGGTGGGGTCGCAATGGGATTACCGGGCATGGTTTTGCTCGGGTGGGTTGGTTTTGCGCTGCGAGGTTTTCGCGACGTATCCTCCGAGGCCCTGCTGCGTAATCTGGTGCAGCCACTGGCTTTGATACTCCTCGTCGTCGTGATGGCAGGCGTCATGAAACTGACCCTCCTGTGGGCTATCGCCGCGTTATTGGTCAGCACCACCATCGCCGCCATGGTTGGCGTCTTCCGCTTGTGGCGTCATCTCCCCGCGGTTAGTTCGTTTGACCGCCCCAACGTCAGTGCGAGAGATATTCTGAAATACGCCAGCTCGATTTGGCTCACCCGGCTTTCAAGTATCCTGATGAATCAGGTCGATCGGTTGATGATTGGCGCTTTGACCACGCTCTCGCAAGTCGGCATTTACCACGCGGCGTTTCGTATTGCCGATTTTCAAACGCTGGCGATGGGCTCTTTTGTGCCGATGTTCAGCACTGCGATTGCAGAGGCGCATGCGGCTGGTGATCGCGCCGGAATTATTTGCTATTATCGTATGACCGTGCGATGGTCCATGCTGGTGACGCTGCCGATCTGTCTCGGCTGTTGTTTGTTCGCCGAGCCCATCTTGCGTCTGTTCGGCCCCGAGTTTGTGAAGGGCGCGCCGGTTTTGCTGATCATCGCGCTGGCATCGCTGATTGATGCCGGTGTGGGTCCGGCCGGACAATTTCTCCAGATGATGGGAAGAGAGAAAATCGAAATGTTTTGCTTGTCCGCTGCTGCCATTTTGGCGATCGGCCTGAATGCGATTCTGATTCCAAGCTATGGCGCTTTGGGTGCGGCGTTTGGCACCGGCTCGGCGATGGTCTGTTTGAATCTGGCGCGACTGTTTGCGCTGCGCAAATTTTTAGGCGTGTTTCCTTACACGAAGTTAAGCGCCCGGCTGATTGCGGTCAGCACGCTGGCGGCGGGATTGGCGTGGCTGGTGGCGCCAAACGGAGTCTGGGGAAAGGCGTTAACATTTGTGGCGATTTACGTAGCCGGTGCGCTTGGCTTTTGCCTGGATGCCGAGGATCGTACGATGTTGCAGCGAATTAAAAACCGGTTAAAGAAATAATAATTTTTTGTTATGACGAGTACAAACCGGAAACGGCGAATTTTTTGCGTTGGCTTGGATGGCGGCACGTGGTCGGTCCTGCGGCCGCTAATGACAGCCGGACATATGCCGAACCTGGCCGCATTAGCTGAACGCGGTATCAGTGGCACGCTTCATTCCACGATACCGCCGATCACGCCGGCAGCATGGAGCACTTTCATGACCGGCTGCAATCCTGGCAAACATGGCATTTTTGATTTCCAGGGCCATGATCGCCAAAAACGGGAAACTTACTTTGTGAACGCCACCTCATTGCGCGTGCCGACCCTCTGGCAAATTTTGAGCGAGCACGGCCGGCGGGTTGCCGTGGTGGATTTGCCCGTCACCTACCCACCGCCGCCAATCAACGGTGTGCTGATCAGCGGTCTCATGACGCCCAATCGGGAGACGATTTTCACCCATCCGCCAGCTCTGCGCAACGAGCTCAAAGCGCGTCTCGGTTACGAATGGCCGCTTTTGCACGAGGAAGAAGAACGCGGCAGCTTTCAAGGCGATTTCGCAGGCTTTCTAGAGCAGATGCATCTTTTCATTTCCAGCCGTATAGAGGCGATGCTGCATTTGCTGGAAAAAGAAGCATGGGATTTTACCTTTTTACAATTTCAATGTGTCGATTTTCTGCAACACCCGTTTTGGAAATATCTCGAGGCGACGCACCCGGCCTTTCATCTTGATCGCCATCAGGAAGTCATTCGACAATTTTTTATTCCATTAGATGAGGCGCTGGGCCGGCTGTTAACCGCGGCACGTCGCTCAATGGGTGAGGAAACACTGATGGTTGTGCTCTCCGACCACGGGTTTCAACGCCACTGTGTCCGCGTCGAACTCAACCATTGGCTGCATCAAGAAGGCTTTCTCGCTCCGCAAATCCAAGCCAGAACACTCTGGATGCGCTGGGCGGAAACGATCCGCAAGTTGGATGTTTTGGAGTTGCGTAAAAAACTCATCCATAAATCGCGGCAGAAAGCGATGGCCAGGAGCTTGCGCAAACAATGCATCGATCATGAGCGCTCGTTGGCTTATGCCATTAGCTCTTTTTGGGGTTATCTTTATCTGAATCCACAAGCCTCGCCTCGTGACCTTCGTCGCTTGGAAGACAAATTGCGTGAATGGCGCGATCCGCAAGACGGGACCAAGATTGTCAAAAGCATTTTTCGCCGGGAGCAACTGTACCACGGTCAAGCGCTGGACCGCCTGCCGGACCTGATTCTCGAGCCGGCGCCGGGCTATACTTTTTCTTCGAAGACTTATTTTCGCGACGGGCGGTTGTTTTCACCCGTGATTACGGATGATTTTCATGTGGGAACCCACGAGCGTGAAGGAATCTTCGTGGTGGCGGGCCCGGAGGTGCGCAACGCCGAGCCTTGGCTGCGGGCAGAAGCGGATTTGCAGGACATGATGCCGACGCTCTTGCACTGGATGGAATTGCCGGTGCCGGGCTATTGTGACGGGCAAATACGGCACGAATGGTTTGACCATGCCGAAGTCTTGCCGCGTGTTGTGTATGACGATTCGGCCAGAGAAATCGCCGGTGAGGTTCGACTTTCGGAATCCGAGCAGAGCGAGATAGAGCGCAGGCTGAAAACGTTGGGGTATATGTGAGTTCAGTTCCAATGCTCTTACTCGTACTCCCACTCTTACTCGCCTTTCAAACGCGAGTATGAGCAAGAGTAGGAGTAGGAGTAGGAGTACGAGTACGAGTTCAAAAGATACCGAACGATCAACGCAAATTCATGCAGCCCCGAATCAGCGTCGTCATCCCCGCCTACAATGCGGCGCGGTGGTTGCGACGCGCTGTGACAAGCGCGAGCGAGCAAACGTTGCGACCCGCTGAAATCATTATCGTCGATGATGCCTCGCACGATGACACCTACATCGTGGCAGAAAGTCTTGCGGCGCAACATCCCGAGATTCAGGTTTTTCGCCATGATTCCAATCGCGGACCGGCGGCAGCGCGCAATCGTGGCATTGCGGAAAGTCGAGGCGATTACGTCGCCTTTTTGGATGCCGATGACTTTTGGCTTCCGGAAAAATTGGCCAAACAAGCCGCCGCGCTGCAAACCAGCTCGGATCTCGGATTGGTGTTTACGGCCCTGCAAGAAATTCGCATGGATGGCCGCAAAATTGGTGACGTACGGTTTCGTCTGCCAAAGACGCGCGAAGGCCGGGTTGCAGCGTTGTTCCTTTTTCGTCTGAAGCTGATCACGCCGACGATGCTGATGCCCAAAAACGTTGTTGCGCAGGTCGGCGGGTTGGATGAAAGCTTGAAATATTGCGAAGATCACGACCTCTTCATGCGAATTGCTTCGGCTTATGAAATTGCCTACGTCGATGAGATTTTGGTTTGTCGCTGCGTGGTTGCCAACAGTACCTCCAACGCCGGGTCGCCATTGCTGATCGAACCGCATTACCGCCGGTTCTTGCAGATGTCGTTGGAGCGTTTCCCGTATTTGCAACCGTGTGCTGCGACGTTTGAGGCCAAGCTGGCTTACCAGCTCGGTCGCCGTTTCCAGAAGCAGGCCGACGCGTACCAGGCACGCCGCTATTTTGCCCGCAGTTTTCGTACGCGGCCTTCGCTTAAATGTGGGCTCGCCTGGCTGACGGCCATGTTTCCGCAACGTTGGCAATCTTGGCTTGGAGAAAAACCCTGGCGCATCAGCCGCGCTGCCGTCCGATAAAGGCGCTCTTATGCTTAAACTTGAAAAACTTTTTTTCTGGACAACCCTCGCTTCGTTTGCTGTTCCGCTGTCTTTAGAGCTTAACAGTGGTTATCGTGTGCATTGCTTTGAGCTGCCGCTTTGGGGCTTGTATATCTTGTGGGGATTTCGTTTCGGCTTGCGGCTCGAGCGTCTGCGTCTGATCAAATTCGATTTCTACTTTTTTGTATTCATGATGTGGTTGGCCATGTCGCTCTCGGTTGCCAACGCCTGGGACATCGGAGCCAATAACTGGTTGCTTTGGATCAAGTGTTATCTCGTCGGGCTATATTTGCGCCACAATCTCTATCGTCT
Organism: Candidatus Zhuqueibacterota bacterium; assembly: GCA_022616415.1. Classification (GTDB taxonomy): domain Bacteria; phylum Zhuqueibacterota; class Zhuqueibacteria; order Zhuqueibacterales; family Zhuqueibacteraceae; genus Zhuqueibacter. Next base: position 23,805 of record JAKEEU010000110.1, read on the forward strand.
TTACCCGCTTTCGTCAGTCGTGACCTTTCTATTGGTGTTGCTCTTTCTCGAGGTTAGTTTGGGAGTTTTTCAAGGGATTACCCAATCCACCGTAGGCGCGATACAGCAATATTTTGGGCAACGCGTTGATCACATCTCCTCGTTTGATGCCGGCGTGCTTTGGGTGGTGCGCGTGCAAGGGACATTCATGCACACCAATATCCTCGGCAATTGGATCGTGATGTTGCTGCCATTGGCGGTTGTAAAAGCTCTCACCTCCACCGGTCGCGCACGAATTTTATATTGGCTGGGCAGTGGTGTGGCCTTGGTGGCATTGGCGTTAACGCTTTCACGTGGTAACTGGGGCGCTTTGGCCTTTGGTTTGATTGTGATGTCTTACGTCAGCGGCATACTTGATTTCAAGCGGATCAATCCAGGCCGCCTCATTCTAGGTGTTTCCATCGTCGGTGTTTATTTGGCGTCCATTATTTTCACATACTCCGAAGAGATTGATTTGTTCTCTGAAGTCATTTCCCAGCGCATCACGATATTGCCCGGCAGTAACAGCGGCAGTATTCGTTATACCCTGACGCTGGCGGCGATGCAGCTCATCGAAGAGAATCCGCTTTGGGGTGTTGGCCTGGGAAAGTCCAATGAATTGCTGCATTATACCAATTACGAAATCATGCGTAGTTTTAAAGCTACCGTGCATAACATTTTTCTGATCATTGCGTGCGAAGCCGGCCTGGTTGCGCTTGTTCTGTTCGTGGTGGTATTGTGGCAGCCGTTTAAGCATATCTACAAAATTGCCAGAAAAAAACGTCACCAAATCGGCGAAGAAGAGCGCGTTGTGTCGACTAGTTTGCTTGGCGGCTACAGCGGGCTCTTTTTTGCCATGTTCTGGTACACCGGCATGCTTGACAACAGTGAGTTGCCCCTGATCGTTGCTTTCATGAATTTCGCCCTGGGGCTTCGTGCTGTCAAAAAGCCTATCGCCAGTGCGGAAACCGTGGAGACCGTGTCGATCCCTGGCGGCGTTGCGGCTAGCCCGCGCTTGGTAACGGCCAACAATTATACTATGGCGCAATCCATGATTGTAAGCACAGGTGTGATGTGAGCAACGGATTGTCGAAACGCACCTCTACCGTGCTCTACTATACTTCGAGCTTCTCCATGCAAAGTGGCGCCACGCATAATTTGCTGCGAACCGCGAGAGATATTGCCCGTGGTTCCTGGAAACGAGTGGCGTTGGCGGTACCCGAACGCGATCGTGTCGAAGTGGAACAGTGTTCCGGCGCCAATGAAATTTTCGAGAAGATTTATTATGTGAAAAACGCTTACAAGCTCTCGTTGCGCAAAAACCCCTTTTATTATGTGCGGTACTTTATCGACACGATTCTGGCGATTCGACAACTCTCTCGCTGGCTGCGGGCCAATCCGGTCGCGGTGATTCACGCCAATGACCTGCTTGACTTTCACGCCCCCATCGCCGCATGGCTTCACGGCCGGAAGGTGGTTTGGCATTTGCGCACCGTCAGACCCATTTTCGCGGTTTGGCCCTTCTTGTGGCTGATGCAAAAGATTGCCACCCGAGTGTTGCCGGTTTCCCGGCGAACCGCTGCAAAGATGCTGGTCGCTAAAAATAAAAAAGCAACGGTCGTTTATACAAATCCCCCGGATCGAGCGCTTTTTGATCCGGAGAAATATCCGGCCGCATCGCGGGCAGCCCTGCGCCAATCCCTGGGCATTACAAAGACGGATCCGGTCGTTGGATTTGTCGGCAAACTCGTCAAAATAAAAGGGCACGAATGGTTTCTGCGCATCGGGCAACGTGTGGTTGAGAAATATCCGAACGCGAAACTCGTCATGATCGGCGGGCCGGTTACGGGGCATGAAAAATACGCCGAATCAATCATGCAACTTGCCGGCGCGCTCAACCTGAATGGCAACCTGCTTTTTACGGGATTTCGCAAAGATGTGCCGGCGCTCATTGCCATTTTTGACGTCATGCTGTGCACTTCGATTTATGATGATCCGTTCCCCGGCGTGGTGCTGCAAGGCATGGCTATGGAGAAACCGCTGGTCGCAACCCGTTTCGGTGGCGTTCCGGAACAAATTGATGACGGCGTCAACGGATTTTTGGCCGACCCGCATGACACCGAGACGATGGCAGCACTGGTGATCAAGCTGCTGGCCGATCCTGCCCTGCGCCATCAAATCGGCGCGGCAGCGCGGCGCGACGTTTACGCTAAATTTCAGGAAGATTGTTTCGCGATTAATAAAATCTATGACACGATTTTGTGAGAGCAGACCAACATGATGAGCAGCGCGAGAAAAACCAAAATTTTGTTGATCGGTATTGATGGCGCAACCTGGCGAATTATCGAGCCGTTGTTTCAACAAGGCAAACTGCCAAGCTTGCAGCGGCTCGTGCAGACCGGCAGCGCGGGCATTTTAAAATCCATTGAGCCGATGGTGTCGCCCACCATCTGGACGAGTATTGCTTCCGGCAAGCTGCCGGAGAAGCACGGCGTGTGGGATTTTGTCGTCGCCTCGAAAAATGTGCGGTGCAAAAGAATCTGGGATATCGCCACTGAGCGCGGCATCCGCGTGGGGTTGTGCGGCTATATGGTGACCTGGCCGCCGCCGGTGGTCAACGGTTTTGTCATCCCCGGCTCGTTCTCGCGTGGCCCGGAGACTTACCCCTCCTCGCTGCAAGCCATCCGTGATTTGGACATGAGCCAACGCAGCGAGCAGCAGAAATCCGCCGGCGCGTTCCTCAGGCTGGCGTGGCAGTGCCATCAGCTTGGCGTGCGACTGCGCACTTTCATGCACGCCGGTGCGGCGCTGGTGCATATCAAGCGGCATCGTGATTTTTTGACCAAATTTTTCTGGAAACGCCGGATCGGCGCGCAATTCTACATGGATATTTTTGTGCGCCAGGCGCGGGCATTTGACACCGAGCTCTCCATGTACGTGACGATGCTGCTCGACGCCACTTCCCACAATTATTGGAAATTCATGGAGCCCGAACGCTTTCCCGAGGTTGACCCGCTGCAGGTGGCCAGATTTCGTCAGACGATTGCCGCCGCTTATGAAAGCACCGACGCGGCGATTGGCCATATCGTTGAGAAGCTCGCGGATGAGAACACGATCGTCGTCGTGCTCTCGGATCATGGTTTTCAATCCGTTCCGGAGGCGCAAGGCCGCAAACCGGATCGGACCGTGCGCATCCTGCCGGAAATTCTCCTGCAGGTTTTGGGCTGGAATGCCGATGACATCCGCACTTTTAATATTCGCGGTGCGACATTTTTTCGCGACCGCCGGGAAAATTCGTCGCGAATTCAAGAAATGAGAACCACACTCGAGTCGATTCATCTCGCCGGCTCGAACACGGCGCTTTTTGAGGTCGGTCTCGATCCGTCCAACAATATTGAAATCCGTTTGCGGGATGAGATCGAGCAAATCAATGATCTGGCGATTCGCCTGCCGGATGGCCGCGTGATTGCAGCGAATAAAATTATCGAGGGCGATACCGGCGGCATTTCCGGCGATCATCACCCGGATGGCGTTTTGATGGTTGCGGGGCCGGGTATTCGGCGAGGATTCAAATTGGAACGCGCCAGTGTGCTCGATATCACACCGACCTTGCTTACCTTGATGGGGCTGCCGGTTGGAAGCGACATGGATGGTCGTGTTTTGCAAGAGATGTTTGATGACGGTTTTCTCGCGCACCATCATGTTGAATATGTCGACACGTGGGAGGATAACAACTGGCATTACGAGAAAGATGCGGAAGTCGTCACGGATGAATTAAAGGAACATCTTCGCAGCTTGGGTTATCTGTAGATGAATAATGGGCATTTCAAAAAATGATGCCCTAGGAGAACAATTTTCATGATCGAAACAAAACTTAAAAATCGTAACGTGGTGAAAACTGATATCACAAAATTACCGTGGACGAAAAGACTGTTTTTCAGTCTTGCGTTGGCTTTCCTCGCGCTCTTCATGGTTGAATTGATAGGCCAATTTTTATATTTCGCCGTTGTCGGTGATTGGCTGAAAAATCGTACCCTCTTGCCTATTTACCAAAAGCCGGGAGCCCGGGGCGAGGTTTATGAGCTGCGAAGGAATCTGAATATTCAATATCGCACTCAGGAATATATTATGAAGATCGTCACCAATTCCCAAGGATTTCGCACTTCAGAACCAGAACTCGTATTCCCGGCCGCTAAAAGTGAAAATGAGTACCGCATCCTGCTGTTTGGCCCCAGCTTCACATTTGGCTCAGCGGTAAATTATGATGAAACGTGGGGAAAACTCCTTGGTGATTTGCTGCAAAAAAATACGGCGAAAAAAATAACCGTGATCAACGCGGGGATTCCATCATTGGGTAATTACCATGCCTTGAGGCGGGCGCAACACCTGGTTCCGGAATATCACCCGGATTTGATCATTTTTATAAAATATTTTCCAGGTCTACCTAAGTTTCCGCCGGAGATGCTCGAGGTCACCGATGATGGGTATCTAGTTCACCAGGGTCAACAATGGCTCTCGTACTTGAAGAAAAGCGCTATCGTCTATTGGGCCTTTCAATTCAAATATCTGTTGGGCAAAGGCCATGCGCACGAGCAGCAATTTGCTGCTGATGAAGGGAATACGAAAAATTGGACCGATTCTCCGCTTTATTCGCAATGGCAGACAAAATTTCTCGATGAGTTCGAGAGACTCGCAAAGAATAACGGCGCGAAATTGCTCGTGGCGTATGCTCCGGCTCAGTTTGAGGTATACGAGGAATATCTTGCCCGTTGGTATCATCGCAAAGATTACGACGGCAAAATGTTCAACCATCTCAAGACCTTTCACACCTTCATGGGAGATGCTCTCAAGGGTCGGGAGATTTATTACGTCGACCTTTTGCCAGTTTTGCGGGACGCCGCATCCGCCAATCCGGAGACCAAGCTGTATTATTATCTCGATGTTCATTGGACACCGGAGGGAAACCGGGTAGTAGCGGAAAGCCTTTCCACAATAGTCCAGCGAGCTGGATTATTGCGATGAGCTTAGATTCATTCAGCGGAATCATTTAGCGCACCTCGATGCAATTCCGCTTTAATAAAAATTTGTATATTTTTGATTGGATGACCAACGAGGATGAATATTCTCGGCATCTCTGCATTCTATCACGATAGCGCCGCCTGCTTGGTGCGCGATGGCGAAATCATCGCTGCGGCACAAGAGGAGCGCTTCACCCGTAAGAAGCACGACTTTAGTTTTCCCACCAGCGCCATTCGCTACTGTTTACAGGAAGGCCAAATCGATGCTTCACAACTGGACTACGTGGCGTTTTATGACAAGCCCTTTATCAAGTTTGAAAGACTATTGACGACCTATTTGGCTTACGCGCCACGCGGCCTCAAATCATTCATCATGGCCATGCCTTTGTGGTTGAAAAGCAAGCTGTGGATGAAGGAGTACATCAAAAAAGAGCTCAGCTACGAAGGCAAAATCATCTTTCCCGAGCATCACGAGTCGCACGCCGCTTCGGCTTTTTATCCTTCTCCTTATCCGGAAGCCGCTATTTTGACCATCGATGGCGTTGGCGAGTGGTGTACTTCAAGTTATGGCATTGGCCGTGACAACCACATCGAGCTTCTCGCCGAGCTCAGATTTCCCCACTCGCTCGGCCTTTTATACTCGGCCTTCACCTATTTTGCCGGCTTTAAAGTCAATTCCGGCGAATATAAGGTTATGGGCCTGGCGCCTTATGGTGAGCCGAAATACGTGGACATTATACTGAACGAACTGATCGATCTCAAGGAAGACGGCTCGTTCAAAATGAATATGAAGTATTTCAATTACTGCTCCGGCCTGACCATGACCAATGATCGCTTTGCCGAGCTCTTCGGTGGTCCAGCGCGAAAACCGGAGTCGAAGCTGACGCAACGCGAGATGGATTTGGCCCGCTCTATTCAAGAAGTGACGGAAAAAATCATGCTGCGCATGGCGCGTCATGTCCACCAGGAGACCAAAATGAAGTATTTGGTCCTTGCCGGTGGTGTGGCGTTGAATTGTGTCGGCAATGGCCGCATTCTTCGCGAGGGGCCGTTTGCAGAGGTCTGGATCCAACCGGCAGCCGGAGACGCCGGTGGCGCGCTTGGAGCCGCACTCTACACTTGGTATCGCTATCTTGGCAACCAGCGGCAAATTCGCAAAGATCGTCGCGATTTTCAACGAGGTTCCTATTGGGGGCCGGCGTTCAGCGATGCCGAGATCGAAGCCTTTTTGCAAGCGAAAAAAATTCGCCATAAAAAACTTTCTGACGCTGAGATTCCTTCGACCATTGCTGCGCTGATTGCACAGGAGAACGTCGTCGGTTGGTTCCAGGGCCGCATGGAATTTGGGCCACGCGCACTTGGCAGCCGGAGCATCATCGGCGACGCCCGTTCCTCGAAAATGCAATCCGTGATGAACCTGAAAATCAAATTTCGTGAGAGCTTTCGGCCCTTTGCGCCGTCGGTTTTGGCGGAGCACGTTTCCGATTATTTCCAACTGGATCGCGAAAGTCCGTACATGCTTCTTGTTGCCCCGGTGTTGGAGAAATGGCGCACCGGCGAGAAAGAGAATGGCGCATGGGGCATTGACAAGCTGAAGATCATCCGCTCCACCATCCCGGCAGTAACTCACGTTGATTTCTCGGCGCGCATTCAGACCGTGCACAAAGAAGATCATCCACTTTACTATGAGATGATCAAGGCGTTTCGGGACCTGACCGGTTGTCCGGTCATTATCAACACTTCGTTCAATGTTCGGGGCGAACCCATTGTCTGCGCGCCGGAGCACGCCTTTACGTGCTTTATGCGCACCAATATGGATTATTTGATTATGGGCAATTTTCTTCTCGACAAGAAGGAACAGAAACCTTTGCAGCAAGACATGGATTGGCAGAAAGAATTTGAATTGGATTAAACCGGATGCCGGTTGTTCATTTGGATTCAGCAATCAGCACCAAGCAACAACCGGCACAAATCGAAAATCCAGGAAGTGTTTGCCTTATGCTCATTGACGAAATCAAATCAATTCAAGCCACCACGAAAGAGCTGCGCAAGTTTGGCTTGACGATGGGTGTTTTCTTGCTGATGATTGCCGGATTTACGTTCTGGAATCAACGGCCGAGTTTTCTGTATTTTGCTCAAATTGGTGGCGGCTTCGCTCTGATCGGCTTGGCCGTGCCGATTCTGCTGAAGCCGATTTATAAAGTTTGGATGGCGTTCGCCATCGTGATGGGCTTTGTCATGACCCGGGTAATCCTGGCCATTCTTTTTTTCGGCTTATTTACCCCTATGGCTTTGGCGGCGAAATTTTTGGGAAAGGATTTGCTGGATGAACGTTGCGATAAAAATGCCATCACCTATTGGGTGAAACGGCCAACGCAGCCTTTCGATTCGAGATCGGCGGAAAATATGTTTTAAGGTATCATTCCGGAAGAACTATAACAACCGCGAAGATTTTGTCGCCCGGGCGTCGTACCTGGTTCATTTGCAAACTGCCAGTTGGCGTTGCGGTTTTTACTGATTCAAATTTTTCAAGCGGAGGTTTCGATGAATAAACTTTCAATTCTCAGCGAGTTTTGGGGCTTTATGCGTGTGCGCAAAAAATGGTGGCTTGCTCCCATTGTCCTGGTGATGCTGGTGCTCAGTCTTTTGATCGTTCTGACCCAAGGCTCGGTGCTGGCGCCGTTTATCTACACGTTATTTTAGAAAGGGGTATTAGTAAAATGTCGCCGCTTAAAACCGTGAAGCGTTTCTACTCGCGAATGAAAATGTTCGTGTGGTTTCATTTTGTGGGCAGCCTGACTTTTTTTGCCACTTTTCTCGGGTTGGCTTTTGAAGAATGGCAGCCGCGGTCCGTTGCCGATGAGATGCTCGCCAGCATTTCGCCGGCATTCGCGGTTGTGCGGAGTGCCGGCACGTGGAAACTGTCCTGCGTGATTCAGGCCGACAGCATGGCCGTTGGCGGAGGTGTCAAAGTGCGTTTCATCAAGGGGTTTAGCAGTCTGCAGTACACTGATCCCAATTTGCGCAACTACGTGTCGGCCGGAACTTCGCGTCCACGTACAACCATCGCCATAACTTCGTTGGAGCTGACTGATGCGCAGGTACCGTGGGATTGGGATCGCAACGGCTGGGTGGTCACGGCGCAGATCCACCAAAACGCCTTGTACAATGGGGACACGATTCAAATCACCTTCGGCGCCAACCCTCCCAAGGGACGCCTCGTCGCGCCGCCCTCAGCTTTTATTGATACGGTTTTGGTCGCTTATGATATGACTGGGAATGGGATTTATCGGGAATTGCGGCAGCGGCCGGCGCTTGAAATCGTTTCACAATCAGCTTATCGATTGGCTGGCTATCTGCCTTCAACTACCACCGTAAGTGCGCCGGTCACTTTAAAAATCGTTGTGCTGGATGAGTATGACAACCTGGCGACTTCTTTCACCGGCAGCATCATGCTTGCGTCAACCGACTTATCAGCGCAATTCTCACAAATGGTGGAGTTGTCGCCAAGTGATAGTGGCCGCAAAAACGTGACGATGGTGTTTAATTCGCCCAGCGTCCATTACATGCAGCTTGGCGCACTGGGAAAAGGTCCGGATGCTCTCTGGCAAGTGCGTTCCAACCCCATTGAGGTTCTGGCGGAGACGCCGCGCTATCAGGTGTTTTGGGGCGATTTGCACAGCCATTCGCGTAACAGCCACGACGGACACGGTACGAACAATTTTCAGAAAGCGCGCGATGTCGCGTGCCTTGACTTTTATGCGCTCACCGATCACACCTCCAATGACTGGAAGCGGAACGGTGGTCTCACCGCACAAGAGTGGGAGGCCGTCAAGCGCGACGTGATCCGTTATCATCAACCAGGAAAATTTGTCACCTTTCCCGCGTACGAATTCAGCGCCAAGGCGCCTTCCGGCCATCATAACATTTTTTTCAATGCGCCGGACGAGCTTGTTCCCAGCATTCCGCTTTTCCGCGACGATGTTTATCTGCAAGTGCAAAAGGTTTGGGAATTGCAGGAAACCTTGGTTCCACCCAACGTCGACATGATCACGATACCCCATCATACCGGCATCATCTTCGACACCAATCTCCCCAATCGACCCTTGGTAAGCTTTGGCAAAGGTTTTTCCAATGACAGGCTGCGACCGTTGATCGAAATTTTTTCGATTCATGGCCTAAGTGAATACTATGCTCCTGACCATCCGCTTTCGTATAAGTCGATCGATAAAATCGAGATTCGAGGTTGCGCTAGTGGTCCGCATTATGCGCAAGATGCTTGGGCCTCCGGAGAAACCCTCGGCGTGATCGCTGCCAGTGACGACCATAGCGCACGGCCTGGGCTACCCTACAATGGTTTGACTGCGGTTTATGCCAGCGAATTAAGCCGGGACGCCATATTTCAGGCTCTCAAAAATCGGCAGACGTATGGCACCACTGGCCAGCGCCTCCTTTTGCATTTTGACATCAATGGTTATCTGATGGGCTCTCAAATTATTCTTGAGCGTGGCAAGTATCCGGAAATTAGCGTTGAAGTGCATGGCACCGACGATCTGGAGTTTATGGAGGTCTTGGGGTGGGATATTCGTCAGGGGCGGCAAGAAAACGGCCATCCGCTGTTTGAAACCCTCCGCCGGACAAGCGCGCAGGGACGCCATCTGATGGAGGCTTTTGTTGATAGCACGTACGCTGGTTCATCCATTTACTACGTGCGGGTCAAACAAAAGCGCGATATTCAAGTTTCGTCCAGTGGTATCTTCCGCCAGGTTTGGGCTTGGTCCAGCCCTATCTGGGTCAAAGAATCGCAAGCTTTAGACACGGCAAGCACGAATACCGTGCCACAACAGTTAGAACTGGTGCAGAATTATCCGAATCCGTTCGATCGCCATACGCTGATCTCCTATTATCTTTCTCGCGGCGGCAAAGTGGAAGTGATATTGTACAATGCGGTTGGTCAGCGCTTGCGGTGGCTCTTGCAGGACGTTCGGAGTGCGGGCTGGCATACCCTGCAATTGCCTTCATCGGGTTTGGCGAATGGGATCTATTTTATCAGGCTCGAAGCTGCCGGGCGGGCCATGACGCGTAAAATTGTGGTGATGAAATGAAGAAACCTCTGATCAAAACCTTGTTCATCTTGCTGCTGCTGCGCAGTGCCGACAATTTTGCACAAATCAGCATCAACAGAAAGGCGGACCGCCCGAATATTTTGTTGATCTTGGTTGACGACTTGCGCTCAGATGCGGCGGGCGTTATGGGCCATCCTTTTTTTAATAGTCCGAATATTGATCGACTTGCCTTTGAAGGTGCACGATTTCGCCATGCTTTCGCCACTCATTCTTTATGCAGCCCCAGTCGTGCGACCATATTGACCGGTCTTTACTCACACGTTCACCGCGTGGTTGATAATAGCTCGCCTTTGGATCGAAAATTTCCTTCTGTTCCTCAAATCTTGCAAGCTGCAGGATACGAAACGGCTTTTATAGGAAAATGGCACATGGGGCACACGGATGCTAATCCCCGATCCGGTTTTACGCACTGGATAAGTTTTGCCGGGCAAGGCGAATATATAAATCCCATCATCAATGTTGATGGCCAGGAAGCGCAGATCGCCGGTCATGTGACGGACATTTTGACCAGTTATACGCTTGAGTTTCTGTCTGGCGAGCGCCGCGCCCCTTTTTTTCTCATTCTTTCTCACAAAGCGGTTCATTCACCTTTAACCCCGCAAGATCGCTTTAAAGGAATCTATAATAAAGCCCACATCACTTTTCCTCTAACCTGGGGTGAGGATTTGTCGAGCAAGCCATCATTTCTCCAATATCACCGCGATACTGGGAATTTAGAAGATAGAATCAGGCTCTATTTGGAAACCCTTGCCGGCGTGGATGAAAGCGTTGGGAAAATTCTGACAAAGCTGCAAGAGAAAAATCTTCTTGACGATACGCTGATTATTTTTACGAGTGACAACGGCATGTTTTTAGGCGAGCATAATCTTCGTGATAAACGCTTGGCTTACGAAGAGTCAATTCGCATTCCACTGATCCTGCGATATCCGGCATGGTTCGCAGCCGGGTTGGTTCCTGAGCAGCATGCTTTAAATTTGGATATCGCTTCGACTATACTTGAAGCGGCTAATATTAATGATTTATACCGCATGCAAGGCATTTCCCTGCACAAGCTGGCTAATGGCGAGGCGCAAAGACAAATCTTTTTGTACGAGTATTTTTGGGATCCGGCCTTCCCCAATACACCGGCGATACGGGCGATACGCACGCGTGATTATAAGTACGTCACCTACCTCAAGGTCGAAGAGACCGACGAGCTATACGATCTAAAGAAAGATTCGATTGAAGCCAACAACCTGGTCAACGATACGAATTACTCCGCCATCCTGCGCAGGTTGAAGTGGCAGCTTGACAGCCTGCGCATTGCCACCGAAGATGCCATGACTGATACCTCGGTTGATGCGCCTAACGGCACAATTCCGAAAAAGTTTGCGATGCAGCAGAATTATCCCAACCCGTTCAATGCTGGAACCAGGATTGACTATGGCCTGCCGGAGGCAACGCCGGTGAGCTTAAAAATTTTTAACAGCCTCGGCCATGAAGTTGCGATCCTGATCGATGAGAAGCAACCAGCAGGATTAAAGTCAGTCCGATTTAATGCGTCAGGTTATGCCAGCGGTATATATTTCTATCGACTTGTCAGTGGGTCGTTTATTGCTACGAAAAAGATGATCATCATGAAATAAGGCCATTTGGTTAATAGAAAGTAAACTCATTTTTGAATTTAGGTTTTTTGGCGCCGTTTTTTGAATTTAGAAGAAGGAACAAAGCAAACGGTAGGTGAAATGAAAGTACTCTTAACGAGCCTCTATTTTTATCCTGAAAAAGTGGGCATTAGTGTCACCGCCACCGATTGCGCAAAATTTATTGCTGATTTTGGGCACGATGTCTCCGTGATCTGTGGAATGCCTTTTTATCCTGAATGGAAAATTCACCGTGACTACAAGAATAAGCTATGGACGACGGAGAAACTGGAAAATATCGGCCTAAAACGGGTATGGGTGTATGTTCCGCAAAAGCCTTCACCGATCAGACGCATTTTGCATGAAGCCACTTTCTCGTTTCTTGTGCTTTTAAGATCCATCATTCAAAGGTTTGATTTGCTCCTGTGTATTTCTCCGCCGTTGACATTAGGCTTTGTTTCGGTGCTTGTGGCAATGGTCAAGAGAAAGAAGCTCTGGTTCTTTGTCAAAGACATCCAGCCCGATGCCGCGGTGGATCTGGGAATGATTCGAAACAAAAAACTCATCAAACTCATGTTTTGGGTCGAGAAATTCATCTATGCCCGCTCAGAAAAAATCATTGTGCTCAGCGAGGGAATGGCGCGTAATCTGATGGCCAAAGGAGTTCCACGCGCAAAGATATTGATTATTCCCGATTCCATTGACGTAAAGGAACTGGCCCCACGAAAAAGCGGCGTCAGCATATTCAGACGCCGATATGCGTTGGATGATCGCTTTCTCGTTCTGTACAGCGGCAATATAGGGGTTAAACAAAATCCCGCCATCATTGTTGAGTGCGCCAAACTGCTGCAAGATGATCCTGAAATATTTTTTGCCGTGGTTGGCGAGGGCGCAATGAAAAAGCCGGTGCAGGAGCTGATCAACAAATATGGCTTGAGTAATATCCGCATATTTCCACTTTGCGAGCGTTTCGAGTTGGGCGACATGCTGGCTTCTGCGGATGTCTTGCTTGCACCACAAAGAAGAGAGGTGAAAGATATTGTTGTCCCCTCAAAACTGCTGGCCTATTTCACCAGCAAGCGGCCCGTGCTCGCTGCCGCCCATCCCAGCAGCGAAGTTGCCAAGATTATCAACGGAAATCAGGCAGGAATGGTCGTGGCGCCGGAAGACGTCAAGGCAATGGCAAATGGTATTTTATCTCTCAAGATGAACAAGAACAAAGCCGATGAAATTGGAGAGCGCGCTTACCGGTTTTTGTCTTCGACTTTTTCTCACGAAATTGTGAAAGAGAAATTTTACAAACCCTTATTCGCCCCGTCATACCCTGATGCGGACGGCATGAACAAACGCGGAAGTCAGAGTTTCGCGTCAGCCGCCGCAACCAAAAGGAAAAATCTTTGCCGAAAAAACAAAGATTTTACTTTAAAGGGGCAAACGGAGAGGATCATGAGGGAACTTTAGCTGAGGAAGCATTATCATGTTCCGTAGAAATGGAGAAACCTCCAAAGCCGGTTGTAAGGGTGAGAAAAATACGGTCGTTGTCCTCTTGAACCACAATGAAGCGCATTCGTCAAATGGTCTAAGTAAATTTTCAGAATATGGTTATCATATTCAACGCACGATTTCACGAAATGGCGATATCTCTGCTGCCCGGTCCGAATTGCAAAAAGCGATCAAAGAAAAAGAAATCAACCAGGTCTTATTGATGGCGCCGAGCAGCAGCTTGAATGGCTATGCTGATCTGCTAAAGCTCGACTTGGGCCGTGATATCAAAGTGAAGCTGGCTTTCGAAGAATACATTTCTTTGGGAGAACGCGCCAGAATACGAGATATCCTTGGCATTCCCCTTCATCTTCTCAAGATGAGAGCGATCGCGGATGTTGGCAAGACTGTTAAGCGGGTTTTCGATGTGGTCGTATCTCTGTTCCTTATCGTTGTGTTTTTACCTGTGTTTGTTGTTGTCGCAATCGCCATCAAGCTTGGGTCAAAGGGTGAAGCAGTTATTTTCAAACAAAAACGCGCGTTGGCGAGGGGAGCAAAGGAATTCGATTTCTATAAATTCAGGAGCATGGATGAAAATGCCGATGCCATGAAAGACAAGCTGCTTCAACAAAATGAATCGAACGGAGCATTGTTCAAGATCAAAAACGACCCAAGAGTAACGAAGGTGGGAAAATTCATAAGAAAATGGAGCATCGATGAGCTGCCGCAACTTTTCAATGTTCTGAAAGGCGATATGAGCCTGGTCGGGCCGAGGCCGCTTCCCAGCGCAGATTTTGACAAATTGAGCTTTGATAACTATATCCAAAGATATTATAGCCTCAGAGCGAATGCCAAACCCGGCATAACCGGCCTGTGGCAGGTTTCAGGAAGAAGCAGGCTAAATTTTGAACAAATGGTTTTGCTGGACCTTTATTACATAGAAAATCATTCTTTCTTTTTCGATTTGGAAATATTATTGAAAACCATATCCGCAGTAATTGGGAGAAGCGGGGCATACTGACTCGGAATTATCGATGACAAGACAAATACATACGCTGATCCTTTTCTGGCTGTTCATTGGCACGTTGACAAACGGGTGTGATATTTTCGCCGGAGGGCAGACAAAAGCAGTTGGTACGCCTCCGTCGCGTTACCATCGTCCCCAAACGCAGCTTGAGAACGCCGGCTTTGAGCTCGGGCAGACGTATTGGAAAGACATTGCCTCCGAGATGATCGGCGCCCGCGTGAGCGCGGATTCTGCCGAGGCTTACGAAGGGCAGCGTGCGCTGAAAATCGACCTCACGAATGCGCAGCGTTTGTCCCGCGATGGCGCTTTTCTCCTGGCCAGCCCGTGGTTGACTTTGTCCGCGGGTGGAAATTTTTCCTTTTCGATTTATATCAAGTGCAATCAGCGCCAAGTCAAAGCGGTTCTACGTGTCTTCAACGCCACCTCGAACGAAGGGATGCGCAGCGGCACGCAACCAATAAAACCGGTAACCAGAGAATTCCTGTGTAATGAAAGATGGAATCGGGTAGTTGTCGAAGGCCAGCTTCCCGCAGCGGAAAAGGATAACTACCGTTTTGCAGTGAAACTTACCGTCCCAGCGGTTTACTGGTTGGACAAGGTGGAGCTCTGGCATAACGGGCAGTCACGCATTCTTGCGCCCCATATTGAAGCCTCGTTGCAACCGTTATCCACCTCGAACCTATTATTTAAAGCGCCGGGCGTCGCGCCGGCGCTCTTGCGCGTCGTCAATCACACCCAGCGCCAGCGACGTTTGCACTTCGTGGCCCATCAAACGGCTGTCCTCAATCGTTTTGAGCGCACGCTTGATGCGCAAATCACCTTGGCGCCAACGGCAGCCGAGGTGAAGCGAATGGAATTTGAAGCTCCGTTTGCCGGCATTTATCATATCGCCTGGCAGGTTTTGGACGAGGAGTCCACGGTCATGCAAAGCGGCATGCTGCGTCTCGCCGCCCGCAACCCTGGCTTGCCAAAAGCTACTGGCGGCAAACCAGTGTGGGGAATGCATCGCAACGGCAACAACTTGGAATTCACTCTGCCAATTCTACGCGACGCGGGCATTCATTTCCTGCGCAACGTCGCCAACCTGCATTGGAACTTGGTCGAGCCGAAACCCGATCAGTGGCAGTGGCCGGATTCGTTGTTGGGATATCTGCGATCCCAAGGTTTTACCGTTCTGGGCAAACTCGCTTTTACGCCTGATTGGGCAGTGGATCCGTCCAGGGCAAAAGGCTGGCCAATACAAAACAAAATGCCCCTGTCGATCTCCTCTTATCGCCAATATGTTCGCAACGTCGTTTCGCACTACGCGCAACAGATCGACCATTGGGAAATATGGAATGAGCCGAATTTGCCGCGATATCTTGACGGTACGCCGCAAGACTATGCCGCCTTGCTCGCCGCGGCAACGGCAGAAATCAAGGCGGTGCAGCCGCAGGCGCAAGTTGCTGGTTACGCGTTGGCAAAGTTTTTCGACCCTTCAACCTTGGATTTTATACAAGCCGTGATCAACAGCCAGCCGGCGCTTCGCCCGGAGGCGGCCTCTTTCCATCCATATAAGAATGTGGCGCCTGAAGCTGCAGGTCTGGCGGAAAAGATTAATCAATTTCGCTCCCTCTTCAAAGAACGCCAGGGGTATGAACCCGAACTGTGGCTTACCGAGCTCGGCTACCAGGGACAGGATTCCGTCAATACCGCCATAGCGCTTTATCTGCCGTTACGTGAACGGCTGCTAAATGAATTGACGCAAGCGGCTTATTTGGTGCGGTCGGCATGTTTGAGCAAAATGGCTGGCGTAAAATACTTTTTCGTTTACGCGCTGGACAGCGAACGGATCAATCGCGGACCCGATATTTACGGTTTGTTGGATGAGAGCTGGGTCGCCAGTCCCAAACCGGCTTTGCTGGCCTACGTCACGCTGGCCACGTTACTCGGCGATGCGAAGTTCGAGAAGCGCCTCGACGTCGGCAATCCGGAAATCTATCTTTTGCAATACCAACGCCATGATGGCAAATCCGTGGACATACTCTGGACATCGAAAGGAGAAAAGCATGTAACCCTTTCGAAGCCACCATGGTCTTCTTCCGAAAAGTACGATCTTTTTGGCAATCGGTTGAACAGGTCGGCGGACTCAATGACCACAGCAGGACCGTTGCCAATTTATTTTGTGTATTGAGGTTCTTTTCTTGATGAACATGACGTACATCCGGGACAACAACAAATGAAATTCATTGCTCGTCGCTGCATAAGCCGTGAGTCTGTTTACCGGCTCAAACCGTTGATCGAGGTGGTCATGTTGCTCTGTCTGAGCAACACAAAAATCCTCGTGGCGCAAGAGATCGCCACACTTCCCACTCATCATTGGGGTTACGAATATCTGCAACAGCTCGGCCTGCGGCATTGCGCCACAAACTCGATGCTGTTGACGCTGCCGTTGAACTATCAACAGGTGGCGGCGATTTTGGACAGCACCGGCCCGTTGGTCTCTGGCGCCGCTGAACAGTTTTGGCTGCACAGATTGCAAGCGCTCACCGCCACGCCTGCTTCGCCTCGTCCGTGGCTGCAGGCCGGCGGCCGTGTGATTGCGAACACCGGACGATTGGAGACCGACGACCTGCGGTCTCGCCTGGCTGTACGCAGCCATCTCGGCATTTTTCCGGACCGGCACCTGGCGTTGTTCAATGTTATCAATCTCGATCAAACGTTGCGAGATGATCCGCAATATATCGGCAAGCGCTGGCGCGGCTTCACCGGATATACCGAGCAAGCCTATGCGCGCTTGCATTTCGACAAATATTTGGTTAAATTCGGACGTGATTTTCTGTGGTGGGGCAGAGGGCAGGATGCAAGTTTATTGATTTCGGATTACTCGCGGCCGGTCGATCATTTTCTGGCACAGTTGACCTTGCCGCGGCTGCGGCTGACTTATGTCGCGGGCAAGCTCGATCGCATGCCGTTGGCGGACTCTTTGGCAATGCGCTATGCCGCCGGCTTTGCGGAACGCTATCTCGCGGCGGGCCGCGCTGAATTTGAGCCGATCAAAAATCGGCTGCGCCTGGCGATTACGCAAATGGTGGTGAATGGCGGACCGAATCGCGGCTTTGAATGGTATTTTTTGAACCCGTTTGTATTTTATCACGGCGAACAGCTCAACGAGAAGGATCTGAACGAGAACCCGAACGGCAACACGTTTGGCGCATTGGATTTTGTCGCCCGGCCCAAGTCGGGACTCGAGCTTTACGGCCAACTGCTCGTCGATGACGTGCAAATCGAAAAAACCCGGCGCGGCGATTTGGAGCCGAATGAAATCGCCTATCTTTTGGGGACGGAATTCGCCGATCCCTTGGGCGCGCGCGGAGCGAGCGTCGGCTTGGAGTATACTCGTGTCGCCAATCGCACCTACAACACCATACAGCCGTGGGAAAAATTTTTGCACCGGAATCGTCCGCTCGCGCACTTTCTCGGCAATGATTTCGACCGGTGGCTGCTGCGCGCGAGCATGTACGCCGGAAAGCAAGTGCAGATTTTTTTGATAGCCGAGTTGCAGCGTCGCGGCGAAGGCCGCATCGATTCAGTGTTCGATCAGCCGTTTAAAGGCCTCCCGTTGGAGGAAGGTTACAGCGAAAATTTCCCCACCGGCGTGGTCGAGAAAAGCTGGCATCTTCGTCTGGAGGCGCGTTGGCATCCGCGCCCGGGGTTTTTCCTGGCAATACACGGGCAATATGCGCGCCACCAGAATTTTGCGCATCGCGCCGGCGTGAAAGAGAGCGACGCCGGCTTGTTTCTGCAAGTATGGTGGGAAAAAGATTGGTTGATTCCAATCGGCAATTAGCACGTTCGCAGTAACGCCTTCTCCGCCCCGCATCCTCTAAAAATAAGGAAAGGCGGAGCGGGGTAGGCGTCCTGAATTGCCAAACACTCAAAGGGCTATTGCAAACTTTATTTTACATCAATGATGGCGTGTAGTGGTATTTTCAAGCGCTCTTCTTCGCCTCGAGCATCCGGCCCCTAATGAAGTTTGACGATCAAAATCGGTAATGGGCAAATCAGAACTCATCCCCTAAATCCCCTTCTCTTGAAAAGAGAAGGGGACTTTCAGAGCTTCAAGCCTGCTTCTCCCCCTTCTCTTCCCAAGAGAAGGGGGCAGGGGGATGAGTTCAGGCTGAAGAACATTACCGAACTTGAAAGTCAAAACTCATAAGGGGGCTACTACAAACTTATTTTTTAGGAACGTCCAAATGAACCAAACCGAGCAATTCATCCGCGAAACGATTGAAGCGAGCATCAACGTCAAAAACATCTTGCTGCAGCGGTGTGTCCACGAAATTCTCGAAACCGGTCTCGAGCTGGCAAGATCGATCCGGGCCGGTGGCAAAATTTTGTTCTGCGGCAACGGCGGCAGCGCCGCGGACGCGCAGCACCTCGCGGCCGAGCTGGTTGGGCATCTGCGCCGCGAGCGCCGGCCATTGGCAGGCCTGGCTTTAACGACCGACACTTCGATTTTGACCGCAGTCGGCAATGATTACGCATTTCGCGATATTTTTGTCCGGCAAGTGCAGGCGCTTGGCCTCCCGGGTGATGTGCTTGTCGGTATCAGCACCTCGGGCAACTCGGAAAATGTCCTGACCGCAGCCCAGACGGCACGGAAACAGGGATTGATCACCGTTGGCTTGTTAGGCAGGGATGGTGGAAAGATTGCACCGGTCGTCGATCATAAAGTTATCGTTCCGTCAAATGATTCCCAGCGCATTCAGGAATGTCATATTCTGACCGGCCATATCTGGATGGAGATTATCGAACAAGAGCTTTTTGGCCGGTGAGCCGTGGCATCAGAAAGTTTGACGATGAGCGAGCCGTTCACGACATCCATCGGGCGATACAAGAGCATCTGGCGGCCTATGACGCTCACATCATTACCCACGTCATTGCAAAGCACAAAGGTGGCGCAAGATGACAGAGAATCTGATTCCGCAGATTTCACAGTGAACGGTAATTCTATAGTTAGGACACGCGATGATTCTGTTGTGGAAATCTCCGAGAGTAACGGAAAGAATCAAACACGAACAACCGTTTAGGATCAGGCTGTATCTAATGGATCTGCTAAATAAACCCCTTATGTCACACTTGCCTTTGGTTTCAGTTATTATACCTGCATATAACGCCGCAGCCTTCATTCGGCAGACCCTGGTTTCCGTGCTCTCGCAATCATATAGGAACCTGGAAATCATCGTCGTTGATGACGGTTCAACTGATCAAACTGCTGAAATTGTCAAATCCATCGCCAAAAGTGATCATCGCCTCATATTGCTGCGTCAATCAAACCAGGGAGTTGCCGTGGCGCGTAACCTGGCGATTGAGAAGTCCAGAGGGGAATTCATCGCGCCGATTGATGCCGATGATATCTGGCATCCGGAGAAAATCAAAAAACAGGTGAAATGTATGCTGGAGAGTGGGCCGGCAGTTGGACTCGTCTATACCTGGTTTATGAGAATTGATGAAAACAGCTTATACCTTTGCGCCAGCGGCAAATGGGAGGTGGAGGGAATGGCCCTTACGGCGCTGATCTATTCCAACTTTGTAGGTAATGGGAGTGTGCCCTTGATACGCCGTGCCTGCCTGGAGCATGTGGGTGGCTATACGGTGCAATTGAGAGCACAGGGCGCTGAGGGCTGTGAAGATTGGGATCTTTATTTGCGTATTGCTGAACACTACCGATTTCGTGTTGTGCCAGCGTATCTGGTTGGATATCGCCGCTCATCGAAAAACATGTCTTCGAATTATATCGCCATGGCTAAATCACATAAGGTGGTGCTGCAAAATATCGAACAACGGCATTCGGAGATCTCGGCTGAGATCTTTCGTGGGGCTAAAAGCACCCAATGTTTTTTCGAGGTCAGAGCCCATTACAGCCGTGGTAACTATCTGGGCGCGCTGTATTGGGCTTATCATGCCCTGCTCTGGGATTCAATGAAGATTTTTTCCAAGCCTTTGCTGAATTGGACCGTTTTAAGCCTGCTGGAGATTATGGCGAAGCCAGTAACCTCCCTAATCGGGCTGGAACATCGCCCGCTGCTGGAATTCATAAAACGAATTCGTTCCAGATTTCAAAAAAACCGGACCCTGATACCATTAGAAAATGGTTATGAAATTATGCCGCAGACGCGGAAGCCCTTGAATGTGTATGACCGCTATTTCTCCAAAGATGGCGCAATATTGCAAAGTACTCAACTCTAATGCTTGACAAATCCCAAAGAGACTGACTTGCGATCCAAGATCATAAAAGAAGTCAAAGTCGTCAGAACTTTGCTGCCATTTCTACGCCCATATCCATGGGCGATTCCTGCGATCATCACCTTGGGAGTTCTTTCTTCTCTGGCTGAGGGAATAGGGATCAGTCTCTTCATTCCTTTCCTGGAGAGCTTGGAGAAAACCAACGGTCATTCCAATACCGGCAAATGGCTGATAGATTTCTTCGGTCAATTGTTTAACCACGTCCCGCCTGAGCATCGTCTTCTCGTCATCTCCGTATGCATCTTTGCCAGCACCCTATTAGGGGCATCCCTTTCCTACAGCTATGTAGTGCTTTTTGCCTGGCTGGATGCGCGTATTGGCCATCGCATGCGTTCCGGCATATTCGAGCAGCTTTTAACGGTAGGCTACCGCTTTTTGGAACGCAGCCCCTCCGGTAAATTATTGAATGCGCTGTCCACCGAAACTTGGCGTACCAGCGAGGCACTGTCGATGTTGGTTCGCTTGATTGTCACAATTTGTATGCTTGTGGTCTATACCATCTTGCTGCTGTTGATTTCATGGCAACTGACCCTGTTGGTAACCGTGGCCATGTGCGTGATATCGATGATCGTACGCCGGCTGACGCACCGCGTGAAGAATCTTAGCAGGAGGGCAACTCGAGACAACGCGATGCTGGCCAATAGAATGATTGAGGGTATTGAGGGAATGAAGGTCATTCGTTCCTTTGGGCGGGAATCTTATGAGCAAGAGCGCTTTGATCAGTCTTCACAGCAAGTGAGTAAAATGTTCAAGAATCTCGGCATCATCGGCGAAGCCGTCAACCCGGTTTACGAGATTCTCACCGCGGCTCTTCTCGTCTACATCTTGTTCAGCACTCTCCAGAAACCCGACAACCTGGCTGCCATTTTGGTTTTTCTTTTTGTTCTCTATCGATTGCAACCGAAGATCAAGGCACTGGATAGAGATCGGGTTAAATTGAATTCCTTGGCCGGGCCTGTGGAAGAGATCACCTCCTTGCTGGATCGCACTGATAAATCCTATCTCATACCGGGCAGAATCTCCCATCAGGGCTTGAAGCGGGCGATTCGTTTTGAGCGCGTTACCTTCCGCTACAGCGAGGCGGAGAAGCCCGCACTGCGAAACGTTGTGATTCGTATTCCCTCCGGCAAAACCACCGCCTTGGTGGGGCCTTCAGGTGCAGGCAAATCCACCTTAATCAAGCTCCTCCTTCGATTTTACGAGGTAACGGAAGGCGAGATTTATGTAGATGAGCAACCATTACGAGCGTTAAACCTGGCTTCCTGGCGCAGTCGAATCGCTCTGGTGAGCCAGGATGTCTTTCTGTTTAATGCAAGTGTGCGTGAGAATATTGCTTACGGACGTTTGGAAGCCACCGCTGAGGAGATCATTACGGCGGCAAAGCAAGCAGATGCCCATGAATTCATTAGCCAACTTCCTGAGGGTTACGATACCATCGTGGGCGAGCGGGGTGTCAAGCTCTCAGGAGGCCAACAGCAACGCCTCACCCTGGCCCGGGCCATCGTGCGCAATCCGGAGATTCTCATTTTGGACGAGGCCACCAATTCGCTCGACAGTATTTCAGAGCACCTGATTCAGGAAGCCCTGGATAACCTGAGTCAAGATCGTACGGTGATTGTCATTGCCCACCGGCTTTCCACGATAAAACGTGCTGACCATATCATCGTGCTGGATCAAGGACGCGTTCGCGAGCAAGGAGATATCCGGCACGTGCTCGAGCTCGACGGTCTGTTTGCCAGACTTTATGAATTGCAAAACCGCGAAGTTTTGACCGGGGAAGCATCCTATGAACTATCCGATTATGGATCTCAAATTTGATAATGTGACTGACGGCCGTTTCTTGTCGTCGAGCGACAGGTCACCAACTTTGGCGGAATTTGCCGCATCCGCGGCATCCTTGCATAAGCTCGAAACCGTGCGCGACCTCTGTAACAAGACCCTGCACGATCTGGAAACGCCGCTGATTTCCGTCATCATCCCTTGTTACAATCACGCTCACTTTTTGCCTCGAGCCATTGCCAGCGTGCTCCATCAAACCTACCGGCATTTTGAAATCGTGTTGGTAGATGATGGCTCGACGGATCACGCCGAGGAGGTAGCCGCTCGTTATCCCGAGGTTATTTACATCAAGCAAGAAAATCAGGGCTTGGCTGCTGCCCGCAATACGGGAATAAGAATGAGCCGGGGAAGCTATCTGGTTTTCCTGGATGCCGATGATCGCCTTCTTCCCACCGCACTGGCAGCCGGTTTGAGAGGTTTCCGCGCGTATCCGGAATGCGCGTTCGTTTCCGGCGACCACAGACGTGTGGGCGCCGATGGTTCCGTTCTCAAAAGGCCCGAAGCTTCACGGGTTGACAAAGATCACCATCTGGCGCTGTTGCGCGGAAACTATATCGGCATGCATGCGACCGTGATGTACCAGCGCGAGATTTTGGAGCGCATCGGAGGCTTTGATACGTCCCTGGCGGCCTGTGAGGACTATGACCTCTACCTGCGCCTCGCCGGACGGTTTCCGGTTTACTGTCACAACGAAGTGGTCGCCGAGTATCACCTCCATGGCGCGAATATGTCGTGCAACACCGGGTTGATGTTGAAAACGGCGCTGGCTGCTCTGCGCTCTCAATGGAAGGATATAAAAAGAGACAAGCGATGCCGGGAAGCCTACAAGGATGGCATCAGCGCCTGGAAAGAGCACTATGGCAAAGAGCTGATCCACCAAATAAAAAGTTTTATCCACGCCTCCGGCAGTCGGAAGCAGGTAGCACGAGCGGTGATGGTGCTATGGCGATATGCTCCGCACTGGTTTGCCAGGTACATCGCCAAGTATATTGGACGGTTCTGCTTCAAAATGTTGAAGGCTATGCTTCCGCTCCTTATCCGTCACCGACTCCGGGCGAAGCGGCAAGGACTCCCGTATCGCCTGGCTGCCGGTGAGGTGCGCCTCGGGGACTTGCGACGTGTGACACCAATCAGCCGCGTTTTTGGGTTTGATCGTGGCCTGCCCATTGACCGCTATTATATCGAAAATTTTCTAGCCCGCAATGCCAGCGACATAAAAGGACGCGTGCTCGAGATTGGAGACAACACCTATACTCGAAAATTCGGAGGTGAGCGAGTAGACAAAAGCGATGTGCTGCACGTGTCAGAAGGAAACCCGCTTGCAACCTTCATCGGAGATCTGACCAATGCTGAGCATATTCCCTCGTGCATCTTCGACTGCGTCATCTTGACGCAAACCCTGCATCTCATCTACGATGTACGGGCGGCGTTAGCGACGCTTTACCGGATCCTGAAACCGGGCGGCGTCCTACTGGCAACAATCCCGGGGATCAGCCAAATCGATCATGGCGAATGGGGCAACACGTGGTACTGGTCTTTCACGGCGCTCTCGGCGCGGCGATTGTTTGAAGAGATCTTCCCACCCTCAGGCGTGGAAATCGCGACGTATGGAAATGTCTTGGCGGCCGTGGCCTTTTTGCACGGCCTGGCAGTGAAGGAATTGCGACAGGACGAGCTGGATCACCACGACCCTGATTATCAGCTCTTAATTGCAGTCAAAGCCGTGAAGCGCGAGGTCGTACAATGAAGTTGCCCGGCATAAACAGACTGCGCCGGGCGGCACGGCGGCTCAAAGGCAGCCACGCCTCGGGCGGAATCATTCTGCTTTATCATCGCGTCGCTGAGGTGAGCTCGAATCCTTGGGGTTTGTGTGTATCATCCCGCCATTTTGCCGAGCATCTGGAAGTTTTACGAAAACGCGGTTTCGTTATGCCGCTGGGTCAACTGCTGGAGGCGCTTAGAGACGGGAAACTTTCTCGCCTGCACGTGGCTGTCTCTTTCGATGATGGTTACGCTGATAATCTTCATGCTGCCAAACCGCTCTTGGAGCGCTATGAGACGCCAGCAACATTTTTCCTGACCACTGGATATATTGATCGACAACGCGAGTTCTGGTGGGACGAGCTTGAACGGATCTTGCTGCGACCCGGCAAGCTGCCAGAGACCCTTCAACTCAGCATGGCGGGCCGCACATTTCATCGGACCTTGGGGAAAGCTGCGCAGCTCAGCGATGATGATTTTCGTCAGCATCGCTCCTGGAAAGCCTGGGAAGAGGCGCCAAGCCCGCGTCATGAGCTTTACTATTCACTTTGGCAAACGCTGCAAATGCTGCGGGAAAATGAGCGGCGAAAGGCCATGGACGAACTCGCGGTGTGGGCGGGCGTCACGCCGGCGGGCCGCCAAACCCACTGGCCCCTTTCAAATGAAGAAGTGATGGCCTTGGCAAAAGGAGAACTGTTCGAAATTGGCGATCATACAGCGACACATCCGCTGCTTTCTGCGCTCCCGGCAGTTCTGCAACGGGAAGAGATACAGCAGAGCAAAGCTCATTTGGAGGAAATCTTAGAGCGTCCGGTGACGAGCTTCTCGTATCCACATGGCAATTACACCGCGGAAACAGTCGCGCTGGTTCGCGCCGCCGGATTTACGTGTGCTTGCTCGACTGTTGCCGGCATCGTCCGGATAGGCACGGACTGTTTGCAGTTGCCCCGCGTGCAAGTGGGAGACTGGGACGGGGAGGTGTTCAACAGATGGCTGTCGAGAAGTTTCTTTTCTGCTTAGTTTGTTGAAAGCAAAATCCTTGCAATGCCTTGAATACAATGCCCCCAAAACCATTAGTTTCTGTGATCACCACATTCCTGAACGAAGAAAAATTCATCGAGCAGGCCATCGCCAGCGTATTCGCCCAGACTTACGAAAACTGGGAGCTTTTGCTGGTGGACGACGGCTCGTCCGATGACAGCACCGTTATCGCCCGGCGATACGCAAAAAATTATCCTGAGAAAGTACGCTACCTTGAGCATGATGGCCACCAGAATCGTGGCGCGAGCGCATCGCGCAACTTGGGTATTTGCCATGGCCGCGGCGAATACATTGCTTTTCTCGATGCCGACGACGTTTGGTTGCCGCACAAGCTGGAGCAGCAGGTGGAGATTCTGGAGACTCACCCTGAGGCTGACATGGTGTGCGGCGCTACGCAGTATTGGAACAGTTGGACCGGAATTTCTGAAGATGTCCAAAGCGATGTCACGTTAACAGTTGGTGCTCCATTGGATACACTGATACAGCCGCCAACGCTCCTGACGCTCCTTTACCCATTGGGACAAGGCACGGCACCTTCTCTCTCTAATCTTCTGTTACAACGTAAGATAGTAGAATCGGTTGGTCGATTTCAAGAAGACTTTCGAGGCATATACCAATTGTATGAGGATCAAGCCTTCTTGACCAAGGTGTACCTTAAGGCCCGTGTATTCGTGGTGAGTGTCTATTGGGACCGGTATCGGCAGCATCCGGACTCTTGTGTATCTTCTGTCAAGCGGTCAGGACAATATCATACCGTGCGACGATTTTTTTTGAACTGGTTTGAAGAATATCTGTGCGGACAGGGGGCCAAAGAAACCGAAGTTTGGCAGGCGCTTCAAAAAGCCCTGTGGCCTTATCGTCATCCGCTTTTGTCTCGCCTGGTAAAATTTCACCGCAGGCCTTTCAGGCAAATGAAAGCGTTAATGAAGTGGTTCCTCCGTCGAATATTGCCTGCCTCTATCCATCACTGGTTTTGTACCCAATTGCAGAGTTATAGTCATATTAAGTAACGCAGAGGTTCCGGCGCTGAACCGATTGGTTAAATTTTTGATTAAATGGGACAAGGGAAAGGTAGAGGCCAAGAGATGAAAAAAACCGGAGATCACCTCTCCGCTTTCCACCCATAGAAAAGCCCTCGACGAATGACTCGAAGAGGGCTTTTTCTTTTTCACTCATTCAGTCTTGGCCGTGGCGTTGCTCCCAATCGCCGGCGTAAAGCCAAACGCCTTCGTCTTCTGATCTCCCCAAAGCTTGATCTCCCCAAAAGTGCTTTCATACTTTCGGCCTCTTTCTCGCGCAGCTCGATAAGCTGGCCGCTGCCATCTTTTATACCGATAATATTCGGATGCTGCGCAAGATTCACGACGAGGTCGATGGGCAGATTGACGCCGGTGAATCTCGGCACTTTATAAATGAGAATGGGAATCGGCGAGGCCTCCGCAACGGCTTCATAATGGCGGCGCATGGCCTCAGACGTGAGGCGAGAATCTGGCGACGACGGCGCTGCGGGGCGGCCCGGCGTTGCGCTTGCCGGGACAATGGAATCAAAGGTACGAGCATTTCTCAGACGACCGCAAAGCCGTGCAGCTCGGCGTGTTCGGTTTCAACAGTTGGAAAGACGAAGGCGATACGCGCTTTCACGAAATCGGCGTCAGTTCATCTTTTCGTCCGTTCAAAGCGCTGGCGATCCGGCTCAATCCGTTTTTCACGATTCGCTGAGAAAGGCTGTTTTTGGATCAATTGTGACTAAACCTGTCAAGCAGTTGTTGAAACAGTTCTGGGCCTAATTTGGCTTGCAATGACTTCAAGATCTCTTCTTCTCCAAACGCCGCAAGCAAATCTTCTTTGTTTAAGGCCGCTAAAAGCTCTTCCTTGCGAAAATTGGCAAGAAGCTTTTCACGTCCCATTTTTTGGCTAAGGACAGCCATCACTCGCTCTTGACCCAGGGTTTCGATAAATCTGTCAATTGTTTCTTGTTTAACCATCATAAGTTTGAGCACCTCGCTTTCGTAGAGATCAAGGATTGCTTCAAGAATGGGGCTCGACTGGCCGCGTTCTAATTGTGATAAGATAATCGGTTGCCGGCGCGCCGGATTCGAGAAAACCTGCAGTTCTTCCGGTGTCAATTCATCCGGCAGGCCTTCAAACGGGATCAAGTAAGAAACCATATTTGAATCGCATCTGAAAATTCCCTTTCCTGTTGGCTTGTAGCCGAGAGCTGGCAACACCTCCAAAACAACAGGGTTGAGATGATGTACCAGCGCCGTTAATGTGACCTCCCCAACCGTATGAATGCCATTTCTCATCATGTACAACCAACCATAAGCATGCAGCTTGAGCAAGTCGGCAACCTCGAGACGATCTGCCTCGGTTTTCACTTCCATTACGTTATAATGCCGGAAGTAGTGAAAGAGCGGCGGCAGTTTTGAAATATCCGGCGGCATTTCCTCCTCAGGAGTGATTAGGTGATCCTCGACTTTGAACTTGGCCTGCTCGAACCGTAGTCGCAGCAGTTGAATGAGCCGTGCTTCGTATTGTTTGGGTGCCGGACGCTCGTTGCTCATGGATTCGCTCTCCGACTCAAATATAACGCTGCGCCTTTAAGAAAGCAACATTTTTTTACTAGTCATAAAATTCAGATGTCCAAACATCTTCTTCGTAAACTGCAGTCAACTAAGAAATTATAACAAAGCACAACTTTTTGATTTGTTCACTTTTCTCCGGACGAATAAACCAGCCTCTCAATAAATTTCTCATTGACGTAAACAACTCCAAACGTCATCAAAAGTATCAGGCCAATCAGCAGGGGCACAACGGGAAAAAAGGCGAGGAAGAAATCGATGCCGGAGCCAAGCAGGTTCCATGCTGCGTAACTCAGCCCGAAAAGGCAAGAGAAGATGATGCCCAAAATTGAGACGAGCCAGGGCCGTTCAAAAGCAAGCGTGGCGGCTTTCCGCCAAACCGGCTTTTTGATCGACGCCGCTTGCGAGATAACGGCTTGATTGAAATGGGGCGAAAGCGCTGGAATGTCATGATCGGCTGTCAAGCTCGCAAAAAGTTTTCCATCAAAGCTAAGCTCGGCTTGGCAGTCAAGGCACGTCGCGAGATGTTGCTCCACCTGCTGTCGTTGCCCGTCATCCAATTTGCCATTCAAGTATGGCGCGAAAAGGCTTTGTATGTTTTCGCAAGACATGACGATTATATCTCCTGATCAGGCTGTAATACCGCCAGCATTTTTTTCAAATTGATCCTGGCGCGAAATAAATGCGTTTTGACCGTGCCGAGAGGCTTTTGCAAAATCTCGCTAATCTCCGCGCAGGAAAAACCTTGAAGATAATATAGCGACACCAGCGCCCGTTGATCCGGCTTCAGCCTGGCAACGGCGCGGATAACTTGTTGCTGCAATTCCGTCGTTTCATATTCCGCCGCGGTGTCTTGGGGCGAAGGCACATTTTGAATTCCCATGATCACGGCGGGATCGTGGATTTTAGTGAAAGCGAACTTTTTGAGGCCTTCGCGCCGATTGAGACACCGATTCACGCAAATTCGATACAACCAAGTCGAAAGCTTGGATTTGCCTTCGAATGAGCCGATTTTTTGGTAAGCGCGCAAAAACGTATCCTGCAGCACTTCCTCGGCGTCTTCCTTGTTTCCCATGATGCGATAGGCCAGCCGGTAAAACTCATCTTTATATCGATCAATAAGAAGATGCAACGCCTGCAAATCGCCGGCTTGCAAACGCTTCGCCAAATCTTTGTCGTCGTAACTTGAATTTGCCATGCAATTCCTGACGAGAGTTCCGGCAATTGCCGCACACGGTTTTCCATCATATTAGACAGGCAAATCAACCAGGCGGTTTCAAGCTCAGACGGGACGCATAATTAGTGCTCGGGTGAAACCGATTTCTCCTCCCGCCTGTCAAACGATTAGAAGAAAAGTTGGGCAAAATTCACCTCATCAAATTTAAGGAGAAAAATATGGATCGTTTAGGCCCCCCCTGGCAATATATCGAGCCGAAAATATTCTACGCGTTTGCGGCGACTGGGGCGTTTATTGCCGCCATACTCGTCATTCTTATTATTGCTTTCTTCGTCAATAAATTTTTCAAATATCGCCATGAAATAAAAATCGCCCGCATTCAGTCAGGCAATCTCGATCCCATGCAAACGCTGGCCGGCGCTTTTCTGGTGTTCCGGCGAGGCATCGTTCTTGTTTGTCTTGGAGTGAATGTGAGCGCCGTTGCCATCGTCGATCACCCGTTTCCATTGGCGTTTTTGCCATTCACTTTGGGCATGGCTTATTTGATCATCTATTTCATTCATGTGAAGGGCGTTTTGAAGCTATTTCCGGAGAACGGAAAAAAGCAGGCCACTACCAAAGCAGACTAAAGTGAAGTCAAGCTGGCGCATGAGCTTCTCGGCGTTTGGCAAAACCTATTCCGCAAGTTCGGTTTCGCTTGCTCCTACTTTATCACGATGCCCACCGGACAATGATCTGACCCCATGACTCTGGGTAGGATAAATGCTTCTTGCAAACTGGATCGCAGCGCCGAAGAGATACAAAAGTAATCAATGCGCCAGCCGACGTTTCTCTGCCGCGCGTTGCTCATGAGACTCCACCACGTGTAGTGCCCGCCGTCTTTATAGAATTCGCGGAAGGTATCGACAAAACCGGCTTTGATAAAATTGCTGAATCCGGCGCGCTCTTCCGGCGTAAAGCCGTGGTTGCCGACATTGGCTTTGGGATTGGTGAGATCGATTTCCTGATGCGCAACGTTCAGATCACCGCAAAAGATGGCGGGCTTTTTTCTCTCCAGCCTTTTCAAATAAGCAAGAAAATCCGCATCCCATTGCACGCGATAATCCAGCCGTGATAAATCGCGCTTGGCGTTTGGGGTGTAGACAGTGATGAGAAAATAATTCTGAAATTCCATCGTGATCAGGCGGCCTTCACGATCGTGCTCGGTGATCCCCATATCGTTTTTCACACGGAGTGGCTTGACTTTGGTAAAAATCGCCGTGCCCGCATAACCTGGCCTCTGTGCCGCATTCCAATATTGCAAATAATCCGGCAACAGAAAATCAACTTGCTCCTGCCGCGCCTTGGTTTCTTGCAGACACAGCACGTCCGGATCAGCTTGCGAGATAAATTCCAGCAATCCTTTTTTGATGACGGCGCGGATGCCGTTGACGTTCCAGGAGATGATTTTCATCGGCAGCACAACTTCGCTAATGGCTTTCGGATTTATTGCCATTGATCTGGTCAAGCATTTTGCGAAGCTCGTCGGACCCTAATTTGGCCTGCAACAATTTCATGATATCCCCTTCACCAAACGCTGCAATCATGTCTTCTTTGCTGAAAGAGGCGAGAAGCTGCTTAAGCATATCTTCTTTGTTGAAAGCAGTTAGAAGCTGTTTCAATATATCTTCTTTGTTTAAAGCAGCAAGTAGCTTATCCTGTTCTACCGTCCTGCTGATGGCAGCAATCAACTTCTCTTGATTTACTCCCTTGAGCAGTCTGACGAGAGTTTCTTCTTTGAGATCAATCATCTTTTGTACCTCACTTTCATAGAGATCAAAAATGGCTTCAAGGATGGGGGTCGATCGCCCTCTTGCTAATTCCGACAAGATAACTTTTTGCCGGCGCGCTGGGTTTGAAAATGTTTGCAACTCTTCCGGCACCACCTCATCCGGCAAATCTTCAAACACGATGAGATACGAAACCATATCCGAATCACGCTGGAAAATGCCTTTACCAATTGGCTTATAACCAAGCTCCGGCAAGGCTTCGACAACGGTCGGATTGAGGTGGTGAACCAGCGCCGTCAAAGTCATATCGGCAACCTTTCGAAGGTTGTTCTTCATCATGTAAAGCCAGCCATACGCATGCAATTTGAGCAGGTCGGAAATTTCAAGGCGATCGGCCTCGGTTTTCAACTCCATTACATTGTAACGCCGGAAGTAATGATAAAGCGGCGGCAACTTCGATAAATCCGGTGACATCCCCTCACTCGGGGTGATAACGATCATGTCGATTTCCAGCGGCAACTCCCCAACTTTCAGATGATCTTCGACTTTGAAGTTGGCCTGCTCAAACCGCAGCCGCAGCAATTGAATGAGCCAAGCTTCATACTGTTTCGGCGCTGGACGCTCGTTGTTCATGATTCGCTCTTCCATTTTTAAATATAGCTTCACAAGACCAAGAAAGCAACTATTTTTCCTGAAAAGACATTGACATTCTTGCTAAAATCGATATTTTTAGAAAAGATCATAGAACATCGTTATGCTTGAAAGGAAGATCGAAATGCTTGTACGCCGATTTTTCATTTTTCTCTTCTTATTACTTTTTAGCAGCGCCTTTTGGCTTCAGCAGCCCGATTTGATTCCGGGGCCGAAATCGCGTCTACTCGTGCCCGCCGACCAATTGGCAGAGTATCCGGATATCGCCATCGATGCGAAGGGCACAATTTGGATTGTGTATATGCAAATGATCGATCGGCAAGAGCAAATTGTCTTGCGAGCGCTTCGCGGTGGAACCTGGGCCGACTCGTTGATTTTGGATCGCGCCGAATTGGCGTACCGGCCACGAATCGCCATGGCGCCGAATGGAACGATATGGACAAGTTGGGCGCGCGGAGAGAAGGGCAAAACCAGCGTCTTCGCTATGCCGGTAGCAAATGGGCAAAAAGGCCGGATGGAAATGGTGAGCGCTGATCAAGAAACCGCCAATTGGCAGCAAGAAATGACGTTTGATGCAAGCGGCCGGCTGTGGTTGGCTTGGGAGAGGATGAATGGCGATACTTCACAAATCATGTACAGCGTTCGCGAAAATGATCGTTGGCGTAAGCCGCAAACCGTCTTTGCCGCGCCGCATCGGCAAATGCGCCCAGCTTTGGCTGCCGGACCAAAAGGCGAGGTGTGGTGCGCCTGGGATGGCTATCTGGGGAATTACAACTACGACATTTTCTTGCGACGATTAGACAAGGAAACACCGATTTGGAATGTGACCAACTCACCAACACTTGAACAATGTCCGGCGTTGGATGTTGATGCCAACAATCGTTTGTGGTTGGCGTGGCACAGCAATGCGGATCAAAACGGCAAGCCCGATATTCCTCGCTGGTTGGCGTTGCGACACTGGGACGGCAAACAATTATTCGCGCCAGCCGCTGAAATGCCGGACAAAGATTTGGCAGCGCGGGAAATGTTACAGAGCTGGGAATTTCCAGCTTTGTTGGCGAGCCGTTCCGGCGCGATATGGCTCTTCGGTCGTCCCAGCCAGGAATTCAGCGCGCAAGTTTTTCTCGGCGAGCGTTGGAGCCGGCGTAAAAATTTTGCATTGGCAGGATGGGGAGGGCGCGGTGAATTGGTACGCGCCGCTGAGGCGCCGGATGGCACAATTTGGACGGTGCGTCGCGATATTGCGGCCATCGAGTTGTGTGGATTTGCCGCACGCAAAGAGAATCCGGCGAAGCCAAGTTTTCAACGTGCTCCAGAGCAACCTGTTTCGGCGATTCCGACTGCGGCGGCAACTCGCACCAAGTGGACAATAAACCCAGAAGAAAAAAATTTCATCGGCGGAGCAAACGAGTCACTCGTTTTCGGCGATCTGCACCAGCACTCGAATCTCTCCGATGGCATGGGCACGGTGGATGATTGCTATACCCGCAGCCGCGATTTTTACAATTGGGATTTTGCCGCACTCACCGATCACGAGTGGTTTGTGAGAAATCGCTTGCTGCCTTCGGAATGGGAATACATCAAAAAGGTTACGGCGAGCTTTCATGCTTCCGGCGATTTTATCACCCTCCCGGCGTATGAGTGGACATCGGCGCGATTGCCGAATGGAGCGGGTCACAAGAACGTTTATTTTATTGATGAGTCAAAGCCGATTTACAGTCTCGCCGACACCTTTGCCAATGTGACGCCGAAACTTTTCGCGCGGCTGAAGACGGATGACGCGATTGCCTTTCCTCATCACATCGGCTGGACAGGGGTGGATTGGCAAAATCATGATCCCGTGGCACAACCTAATGTGGAGATCGTCTCCGTGCATGGCGCGTATGAATATCTCGGCAATGAGCCGATTACGCATCGCGGCGGCATGCCCGGCATGTTTATGCAAAATGGTCTGGCGCAAGGCTTGCATTTCGGCGTGCTCGGCGCTTCGGATGGGCACGGCCTCATCTGGCATCACGGCATCGGCCGCAAACGTGATCCCTGGGTGCAAGGCTTGGCTGGCGTTTGGATCAACGGCGCGCTCACACGCGAAGCAATTTTTGAAGCATTGAAAGCGCGGCGCCTCTATGCCACCAGCGGCGTGCGCATCATGCTTTATTTCAGCGCCGATGGTCATCCGATGGGAAGTGAATATGCCACTAACGCGCCGCCCAAACTCGTCGTGCGCGCGGTTTGCACTGACAAGATTCATTATATCTATCTGCTGCGTGACAATGAAGTCATTCACCAGTTTGGCGGCGATTTTGGTCACGGTGAAATGTCCCGCTTTGAATTTATTGACCAACAGGCTAGTCCCGGAACGCATTGGTATTACGTCCGCGTGATTCAGGAAGATGGTGAGATGGCGTGGTCGAGTCCGATTTGGGTGAAGCTTGAAAAATAGAGATTCTGTGGCCTAAAGCGAAAAACTATTCTTTCATCGCTTCTTGGATTTCGTCCAATGCCGGTTCTGTGCCTGGTTTTGTTTTCTCCAGGAATGTACCGAACTTTGCGATCAGAAGTTCGGGATTTTTGCCTGCCAATCTTATTTTCATCCATTCGCGCCTTTCACCAAGTTTCTTGCTGATATCAAGAAAACCATTGACATCTTCAATAAAACACCGTTATTTTTAAATAGGGGTAAGCTTGACATTTCATTGAATAAGCAACATGGAAAAACAATTAGGATGACCTCATGAAGAAGAAAATTTTAATCATTGCCGCCGCCGCCGTCGGTTTGCTGCTCATCGCGCTAGTTCTCATTCCGATCTTTTACAAAGATAAGGTCGTGGCGCTGATCAAAAAGGAAGCGAACAAGCAGCTCAATGCCAAGCTGGAATTCGAGGATATCGACTTGAGTCTGTTCAGAAATTTCCCCGATTTCACGCTCAGCCTCGAGAAACTGACGATCATCAACAATCCGCCATTTGCGGGAGACACGCTCGTGGCACTGTCGAGTTTTTCGACGACGCTGGATGTGATGAGTCTCATTCGTGGCAAGACGATAAAAATTGTCTCCATCACTCTCGATCAGCCTCGTCTCAAATTGTTGGCGCTGAAAGATGGCACGGTAAATTGGAATATCACCAAGGAACCGGAGAAGCCGGCGCCGGAAGCTGAAACCCAAAAGAATTTCAATCTCGCGCTGCAACAATACGCCATCAAAAATGGGCGGCTTATCTACCAGGACGAAGCCTCTGAGATGGCGGTGACAGTGCTGGAACTTGATCATCAGGGCAGCGGCGATTTTGCGCAAGATCGTTTTCGCCTGCGGACGAATACAAGAATCGCGGCGTTGACTTTAGGCTCCGGCGGAGTTAAATACCTCAACGAGGTCGATACACGGCTCAAAGCCGATCTCGATATCGATGCCGCTGCGAAAAAGTTTACCATGCTGGAAAATGAATTGCAGCTTAACAATTTGTTTCTCACCTTCAATGGCTCCGTCACGATGATGGGGGAAAACGCGGAGCTGGATTTGCAATTTACCGCGCCCAAGAACGAGTTCAAGAATATCATCTCTTTGATACCGGCGATCTACGCCAAAGATTTCGCCGACCTCAAGTCATCCGGGCAGCTCGCGCTGCAGGGCGAAGTCAAGGGCCTTTACAGTGAAACCCAATATCCGGCCTTCAACCTGCAACTGCTGGTCAACAACGGCATGTTTCAATATCCGAAATTGCCGACGGCCGCCAATAATGTAAATGTTGATTTATACGTGAACAACCCGGGTGGCGATTTGGACAACACCATCGTTGATCTGAAAAAATTTCACGTGGAATTGGGCAAGGAGCCGTTTGACGCCAATTTGATCGTGAAGACGCCAATCTCGGATCCCCATATTGCCGCGAACGTCAAGGGTAAAATCAATCTGGGCGAGATCAAAAACCTGATGCCTTTGCCGCCGCAAACCGAGCTTGCCGGAGTCGTCACTTCCAACCTTCGTCTCGCCGGCAATCTGTCGAGCTTGGAAAAACAACAGTATCAAAAATTTCAAGCCGCCGGCAATGTGTCATTCAACAATATTGTTTATAGCACGGCGGATTTGCCGGAAAAAATTTCCGTGCAGCAAGCGCGGCTATCGTTTACTCCCGCGAATGTCACGCTCAGCGATTTGGCTTGCTACCTGGGAACAAGCGATATTCAGGCCAATGGGACGCTCGATAATCTTCTGCCCTATCTGATGAGCGATCAAACCCTGCAAGGAACTTTGTCGCTCAATTCGAAATTTTTTGATCTGAATCCTTGGATGGCCGGCGAGAGTGGTGGCCTGCGCGCGGTCGAACTGCCGGATAAAATTGAATTCACTTTGAATTCAACTTTTCAAGAAGTCCAATATGAAAAATTGAAAATTCAGAACGTGCGCGGGCTGCTCGTGCTCAAAGACCGCACGCTGCATTTGATGGATTTGAACATGAATCTGCTGAACGGCTCGATCACGGCCAACGGTTCGTACAGCACGCCGGAGAACAAGCCGCCGCATTCGTTTTTTGACTTGAAAATCAGCGAATTGAGCTTCGGCCAAACCTTTGAGAGTTTTCTGACGATGCAAAAATTCGCGCCGATTGCCAAAAGCCTCCAAGGCAATTTCAGCGCGAATTTGCAACTGGCGACCGACTTGGATGCAACCTTGACGCCGGTCTGGAGCGCGTTGAACAGCAAAGGATCGCTGCGCATTGCCAACGCCGCCATCACAGACTTCAAACCGTTGACGAAAATGGCCGAGTTCATCAAAATGGAAAAGTACAAAACACTGGCGCTGCAAAATCTCAACCCCTCCTACAAAATTCGCGGCGGCAGGTTTTATTTGGAGCCTTTGAATTTCAAAGTTGGGAATACCGATTTTGTGGTGTCAGGATCGAACGGCATCGATCAGTCGCTTGAGTATTCCGTCAAATTGCGCGTTCCGGCCAAAGAATTAAATACGCAAGCCAATGCCGTCGTGAGCCAATTATTTAACCAAAAAGTCGATCTGCTGCAAAACGATTATGTTGATTTGATTGGTTCCATCAAAGGAACTTTTGGCGATCCGCAGGTAAAGTTTTCTGGGAAAGACCTCGTCAAGGGCGCCACCGCACAAGTCACGGATGTGCTGAAACAGCAAGCGCAAGAAAAGAAAACCGTGCTGGCCGACACCGTGAATGTGGAGATCGAAAAACGCCAGCAGGAATTGGAGAGAATCAAGCAAGCCACAGCGGACAGCGCCAAAAAAGAAGCAGAGCGTTTGAAAGAAGAGGCAAAAAAGAGGTTGAAGAAATTGTTCAAGCCGTAGGCGAAATTGCCTTCCAGCTTGACTTCATGAAAAAGGAGAAACAGCCATGAGCTCGACGCAAGAACAAGGCATCACCGCTTTGAACCAGGAGTTTAGCCGTTACGATCAGGTTAAAAAAGAGCAGACCTACCATTTGGCGGAACACGAGCAGGATCAATTTGACGACGAGTACGAAATCAAAACCTGCGACCTCAGCCAATTCTTTCATGGCGGCGAAACGGGAAAGGAAAAATTTGCGGCGGAGCTTGGCGCGGCGCTGGAAGGCATCGGCTTTGCCATTCTCATCGGCCACGGCGTTGATCCCGAGCGTTATCTCGAAGCCAAAAGGAAAACCTGCGAGCTCTTTGAGCAGACAAGCCGCGAGCAGCGAATGAAATATCGCGCGCAGCGCTTCGGTTCGGTGAATCAGGGTTATTTTCCCATCAAAGAGACGTCGAATATTCATCCCGACCTCGTCGAAGGCTGGGTGTTTTGCCGCCACGCGTTTGATTTCGGTGAAAATCCGAATTATGAGGAGAAAGACTTTTGGCCGTTGCCGGGTTTCGAGCCGTTCTTCCGGCAAATCTGCTTGCAGCACGAAACGCTGATTCTGCCGATTATGCAAAGCATTCTTCGCTACCTCGGCTGCGATCCGCATCTGTACGACCGCAAATTGACGCGCACGAATTTCGGCTTTCGGTTGAATTACTATCCGCCGCTCACTGCCGAGGACGCCGGCTCCGGCGCGGGCCGTATGTTGGGCCACGAAGACGTCGATCTTTTTACGTTTTTGCCAGCGGAAGAGGTGGGTGGACTGCAAGTCTTGAACCGCGAGAACATGAAATGGATTCGCTTGAATCCGCCGTTCGGCACGATTATTCTCAACACCGGCGATTACATGCAGCGCATTACCAACGATCGCCTGCCTTCGACGACCCATCGCGTCAGCAAACCGGTGCATCAAAAGCTTTACAACCAACCGCGCGTCACCTTTCCCATGGCAATTTACGTTTGGGAAGAAGAGATTATCGAAGTGCTTCCCGGCCTCGGCGCGCCCAAGTATGAGCCTATAGCAGCGATTAAATTCCACACCAATATCACGAGCAAGTATTATGGGGATGATTATGCGAAGGAAGTGAAGTAGGAGTAAAGCGTAATTCGTAAAACGTAATTCGTAAGCCCTAAATTGACGAGACAAAACTTACGCATTACGTTTTACTCATCACGTTTTACGTTTCACGTTTCACAAAATCTCTCAAAGAGAACGAACCACTATGTCAAAACCAGAAACGCCATCACCGGTTGAAAAACACGACGGCATCGCCGTCATTCGCGGCGGCGGGCAAAAGCGCGAATGGAATGGGATTCACTACAAGCAAGGCATGTCGGCGAAGAACGTCGGGGCAAAAGCGCTGTCGGTCAATGTTGCCACCATTCCACCCGGTGGGGTGGCGTATGCGCACGTTCACGTCGGCTTTGAGGTTATGCTTTATATCGTGCAAGGCCGCGTTCGGCACGAGTTTGGCCCGGGCTTGACTGAGTCCGTGGAAAACGAAGCCGGAGATTTTATCTTCATCGAGCCCGGGGTGCCGCACGAGGTCTTTAACATGAGCGACACCGAGCCGGTCGTGGCTTTCGTGGCGCGCTCCAGCGCGGATGAGTGGGATAACATCATTCCTTACGACCGGAATAGCGGGAGGTGAAGCAATCTCACGAACGCAAGCAATGAGCAAAAAAAGTCACCAACGGATAAAGCATTTTTAAAATCCGCTGGCCGCCTTCACCCGTTGGAAAAATGTTCCGACTTTTTGCGAAGAATCTACTTTTAAGAGAAAGATGAATTGAGCCAAGACGCGCGCGAAACCTTTGCCTCCAGATTCGGCCTGCTCATGACCATGATCGGCGTGTCGGTGGGCTTGGGAAACTTTTGGCGGTTTCCTTATATGGTGGGAAAATTCGGCGGCGCGCCGTTTGTGATTTTTTACGTTCTCGTCGTTGTTCTCATTTGCATTCCGGCGCTGATGGCAGAGTGGACGTTGGGACGCTCCACGCGCCAGGGAACTGCCGGCGCTTTTGCAGCCGCCGGTTTGCCGTTTGGCCGTCAAATCGGATGGCTCTTTTTCTTTGTGGTGGCCGCGGCTACCGCATACTACACCAACGCGGTCGGCTGGGTGCTTTATCACGCTTTTAGCGAGTTGGCCGCAGCTCTCAACATTTGGGTCGACGCGGCGGAAATTTTGCCGCCGCCGACCGGTTTCGCAGCCAAATCGTTCGTCTTGCAGTTGATCTGTTCCGGCATCGTGATTCTCAGTTGCGTGGTCGTTCTGCTGAAGGGATTGCGTTCCGGCATCGAAGCCATCAGTAAATTCATCATGCCGGTGCTGCTCGTCATTTTAATCATCCTCATCATTCGCTCCGTCACTTTGCCCGGCGCCGCCAACGGCATCGCGTGGTATATTTTGAAATTCGATCCCGGCGCGCTGACCGGCAAGGTGATGCTCGCTGCGCTCGGCCAGGCGATCTTTTCACTCTCCCTCGGCGGCACGTTTATGGTGGTCTACGGCTCATACTTGAACCGCAGCGACAATTTGAAAACGAATGCCATCTGGACGGCCACTGGAGATACGGCAGCCGGATTTCTCGCCGGCCTTGCCATCATCCCGGCGGTTTTCGCGTTTGGCCTGGAGCCGGGAAACGGCCCTGGGCTCATCTTCTTCACGCTGCCGAAAATCTTCGCCGCGATTCCGGCCGGATGGCTCTTTGGTCTGCTTTTTTATTTTGGTCTCTTCGGTGCCGCCTATTTGTCTGATATTGCAGCTTTTGAAGTTCTCGTGGCCGGTATCACGGACGACAGGCGGTTAAGCCGGAAACAAGCGGTGTGGCTTTTGTCGGCGGTGGTATTTCTGCTCGCTGTCTTTCCCATGATCAATATGGAAATATTCGTGCCGTGGGATTTGACGTTCGGCTCGGGCATGCAGACGCTCGGTTGTCTGTTCGCAGTGATAACCGTGGCTTGGTTCATGCAACGCGCCGGAGCGCTCAAAGAGCTGGCA
Organism: Candidatus Zhuqueibacterota bacterium; assembly: GCA_022616415.1. Classification (GTDB taxonomy): domain Bacteria; phylum Zhuqueibacterota; class Zhuqueibacteria; order Zhuqueibacterales; family Zhuqueibacteraceae; genus Zhuqueibacter. The sequence continues at coordinate 63,549 of JAKEEU010000110.1, forward strand.
GGAGAGGACGGCTCACGTTTCGCCATGGGGCTTTATTACTGGCTGCGGTTCGTGGTTCCGGCAGTAATTTTCCTGTTGGGAATTTGGTGGCTGCTGACGGATGTCTTCAAGATAACCGGCGGCGTGTAACAATTGTAAAAGGCTGAAACCAACTGGGTGACGGTTTTGGCTCTACAATGCAAAATCGGGGTTCATCAAAACAACTCTTTCTGCACCTTTGATATTAATGGCTCGGCTTGATAACCGAGCGCGCGCAAGTGCCGCGCGAAATCCGCCGGGCCATGCGTAGTGAAGATTTTTTGGGGGTTGACGCGGCGCGCGTATTCGATCAAGCCCGGATAATCGGCGTGATCGGAAAGCGGCAGCGCCTCGTCCACGCCGAAGCGAAACTTGGCGCCGGCGTCGATGGCCCAGCCGGAGAGATACAGCGTGCGCTTGTTTGCGATCTTCTCGATTTGCCGCGTGCGGCGGGCGGAGGAGGGCATGATCAAAATGCGGTTTTCCATTGGCGCGCTGCGGCGATGCAGAACAACGTCGCCGAATTGGCAGCCAAATTTTTCATAAATTTTCGCCAGGCGCAAAATCGAATGATGGACACTCAGCGCGAAGCCGTTATCGCTGAGAATCTTCATGATCTCCTGCGATTTGCCAAGCACATAAGTAAAAATTATCGGGACGGCGCCATGGCGGAGCGTGGCCTGCGCCCAGTCACAGACGCGCGCGATGATCTCTTGGCGGGGTGGAAATTGATAACGCGGATGGCCGAAGGTGCATTCCATAATCAGCAAGTCACATGTAGCAACTTGTAATGCTTCGGCGGTGGCGCTTTCTCCCAGCTTAAAATCGCCGGAGTAGAGCAGGCGCTGGCCGTCGCGCTCGACGAGAATTTGCGCCGCGCCTAGAATGTGGCCGGCCGGCAAAAAAGTAATGCGATAGCCGTCGAAGCCAAACGGCGCGTTGAAATTGACGGCGGTGGCCTGCACGTTGCGCAGCCGCCGTTTCATGAACTCGATGGTCGGAGCGGTGGCAAAAACGCGGCGGTGAGAGCGGATGTGATCCGTGTGCGCGTGGGAAATGCAGCACGCTTCGCTGTAGTTGCGCGCATCGAGCGTGAGGGTGGAATCAAGCAGGCGGATGGATTTGTCGTAGATGAACAAAGTTTTTTAAATTTTTAGCATCATACCAAAGCTTCGGCCTTTTGCCGCGATGGGGCTTTCTTCTCAACGAAGCGGCAGTAAATCTCTTCCAGAATCCGGCTGAGCTGAACTTGATGCAAGCCCAACTCGGGGACGTCGTAGTTTTCTTGCTCGAGGGGAGGTTCTTTGCGTTTGACTTCAATGATAACCGTTGAATAAGCTTTCGAGAAGTCGTCGATCATGATGCTGTCAAAGGCATGTTTGGTGCCTTTAAGCTTGGCCGAGCCAAACATGGCGTAAAGTCCTGACTCAAAATCGGGATGAAAGTTTGAACTGAGCGCGGGATTCCAGATTTGGAGAAAATCACGCTCGTCGTAATTAAAATTAAGTGGCCTTGTCATGATTGTCACCATTTAAAGTTTCTTGGTGCCTTTGCTCCTGTAAATGATTTCAGCGGTTTCAGGCACTTTTTTGCTTTCCACCCAATAGCAATTCCATACTACGTTGATATTCGACTTGGTCAATACGACGCAAAGCAAACGTTGGGTGTTGCCGCGTTCTCTGATAGCTAGTGTCTGTCCGGAAAATAATAATCACAAAAAAACTTGAATTTGTTTTATTTTTTAATTATATTGTATTGTTTTAAACTTCAAAAGCATTATACAATTA
>JAKEEU010000111.1 GCA_022616415.1 Candidatus Zhuqueibacterota bacterium
ATTAGATGACAAACACCTCTGAGAAACGAGCAGGTTTCCGCGGGATTTAACAAAGTAGAACTAAGTTCTTCGTCAAAACCGGCCTGGCTTTCAGAGGTAGCGTCACCTAATAGGTGACAAAATCGACAGAGTGACTTTCCCGAGGAAAATGACAAAGTAATGCCAGGGCGGACAAAAGGAAGGTCCTATTGTCCGATTTTCAAAAGTTCCTCGGGGGTCCAGGGCGCCTTGCGGCCGGCGGTCTCGGCGCGGACCTTGGCGACGTTGGCGGGCTCGACCTCGGGAGAGGTGTTGCCCCACTCGGAGCGGACGTAGCTGAGCGCGTTGGCGAGCTGGTCGTCACTCAGGACGGTGCCGAGCGGCGCCATGACATTGTTGAATTGCTTGCCCGCAACGGTGATCGGACCGTTCAGGCCGTGGAGCACGATGCGGATCATGCGCTCCTCGCTGCCGGCCACCCATTCCGAGCCGGCCAGCGGCGGATAGACGTTCGGCTGGCCCCTGCCATCGGCCTGGTGGCAGAGCATGCAGTTGGCCACATAGACGCGCTTGCCGAGCTGGGCGCGCGTGAGTTTCACCGCGCCGGCCTTCTCCGGCTTGGCCCGGTTGGCGTGCTCGTTGACGGCCAGCGGGTCGAAGCGGATGGAATAGTGCGCGACGTAGATGGAGCCGAAGAACACGAGCGTGCACATCACGCCGAGGAGGATGAGCGGCGTCTTGGAATAGCCGTGCTCCTTGTCGGGCTTGGCGCCGCGCAGCCGGTCGTGGACCTGCTGGATGCTGTCGTCGGACGCGGCGGCCTGCTCCACGCGGAAATTGTCGGACAGGGTGCTCATCTCAGTGGCCGCCCTCCGTCTTCGGCGCCGGCGCGTTGACGCGCGTCTCGTCGGGATACTCGTAGGTGTCCTTCAAGCTGATATTTTAATTCAAAATTATGATCTACTGTCAGTTATTAAATATGTCTAGGTAAAGTACGATCTATTTTTTCAAACGAAAATCAAATTTTTATTTAATGATTGTATGTGATCGCAAAAAATAGTTTGTAATGTACGATCAATTATAAACAAAGTACGTTATAATTAATTAAAATGATTCTAAAGAATTCAAAAAATTCTTGGCACTATATCAATGAAGGAATCACATCTGTAAACTATAACAATTTTAAGAAAGCGCTTTCACGATTTGATAAAGCATTACAAATAGAATCAGATAATCTTGTTGCGCAGTTCCACAAGGGATCAACACTTTACAAGCTGGAAAAGTTCAATGAGGCCATGTCTTGTTTTGAAAAGGTAATAGAAAATGATCCAAAACATATTGATGCCTTGTATAACAAAGGGCTTACACTATCAAAGCTAGGAAATCAGCAAGCGGCGATTACTTGTTTTGACAAGATTTTAGAGATCGATCTAAATTATGCTGATGCGTTAACACAAAAGGGTGCTGCAC
>JAKEEU010000112.1 GCA_022616415.1 Candidatus Zhuqueibacterota bacterium
ATCCCCACGCATGTCATTCTGGAAGAATCTTTTTTCGCACTAGCACTGTACTCGAAATGAAAAAAGATTCCTACGGAATGACAGCCGCTTTTTGTACCTGAGATTTTGATGGCCAATAACCTTTACAAACAGAGCAAGTTTCTCCCAACGGATTGAAATCCCGCCGTGGCGGGATTTCTATCAGTTGGGAAAATTCTTTCTTGTCGGTTTGAGGCGAAGCTTCGCTGGATAGTTACGAGAATCTTTGACTTAACATTGTCAAGTTAAAATCTAGCCATGTCAGAATTGCTTTGGAACCCCACAGCCTCTTACATTAGCAAAACCAACATGACCGCGTTGGCGCAATGGCTGGGCCGCAAATGCGGCGAGGCCTTTCCGGATTATTCTTCGCTGCATCAATGGAGCGTTGATCACCTCGAAGCTTTTTGGGAATCTTATCTGGAGTATACGAAAATTCTACACCGCGCGCCGCACCAGCAAGTTTTGGACACGCACGACATGCCGGGCGCGCGTTGGTTTTCGGGCATGCGATTGAATTTCGCCGAGAATATCCTGGCCAGAGATTTTCACGGCCCGGCGCTCGTTTATCAAATTGAGAAAAATTTTGGCGAGCCGGAAACGCCGGGCGCTTATTTTGGTGAAATCAGCTTTAAAGAACTAAAAAATCTCGTTGCCAGAGGCGCGAGAGGATTGCGGCAAGCGGGCATCAAAAAAGGCGACCGGGTTGCCGGCTACGTCGCGAACGTGCCGGAAGCCATCGTTGCCTTTTTAGCCTGCGCCAGTATCGGCGCGGTTTGGAGCAGCGCCTCACCGGACTTTGGCCTGCACGCGCTTTGCGACCGCTTCAATCAAGTGCAACCCAAGCTCATTTTTGCCAGCACCCATTATCGCTATGGCGGCAAAACGTTTCGCACCGGCGAAGTCGTCAAGCCATTGCGCGACAAAATTCCCTCGGCAAAAACCATCGTGGCAATCCCCTACCCGGTCGACGAAGCCGATTCTTGGGGTGAGCTGACGTGGCAGGAATTTCTCGGCCCCGATGATGCGCCCAAGCTGTCATTTGAGCAAGTTCCTTTCACGCACCCGTTGTATATTCTCTTTTCTTCCGGAACCACGGGCGCTCCCAAGTGCATGGTGCATGGAACCGGCGGCGCGTTATTGCAGCATCGCAAAGAGCAGCAACTGCACTGCGACCTTCGCGCCGGAGACTTTTTGCTTTTCTTCACCACCTGCGGCTGGATGATGTGGAACTGGCAACTGAGCGCGTTATCGCTCGGCGTTAAAATCGGCCTTTATGATGGCAACCCCGGCTATCCGGATTTGACCGCGATCTGGCGCCTCGTGGATAAATTGGGCGTCACTCATTTTGGCACCAGCGGTCGTTTTATCGAAAGCTGCATGAAAAGTCAATCGCCGCTTGCGCCATATAACTTTGGTGAGATGCCGGCTTTGCGCAGCATTCTTTGCACCGGCTCGCCCTTGTCGCCAAACGGCTTTCGTTGGATTTATCACGCCGTCAAAAAAGACGTCCATTTGGCCGGCATTAGCGGCGGTACTGATATCGTTTCCTGTTTCATCCTCGGCAACCCCAATCTGCCGGTCATTGCCGGCGAGATTCAATGCAAAGGCTTGGGCGTCGATGTGGCAGCTCTCGATGAGGAGGGGAACCCGGTTGTTGGCGCGCCTGGCGAGCTGGTCTGTCGCCAACCCTTGCCTTCAATGCCGATTGAATTTCTCAACGATCCCGACGGCAAAAAATATCACGAGGCTTATTTTGAGGATTATCCCGGACTCTGGCGGCATGGCGATTACGTGCAATTCACGCCGAGCGGCGGCGTCATCGTTTACGGGCGGAGCGACGCCACATTGAATCCCGGTGGCGTTCGTATCGGCAGCGCCGAGATTTATTCGGCTTTGGATGCCTTGGATTTCATTGCCGGCGCCGTGGTGGTCGGTTGGCTTCCCCCAAATCAGTCGGACGAGCTGATCGTTCTGTGCGTGGTGCTTACCGCGCCGCATGCTTTGGATGAGGTGATGGAAAAACACATCCGCCAAACCATTCGGGAAAAATGTTCCCCGCGGCACGTCCCGCATCACGTTTTTCAAATTTCGGAAGTTCCGGTGACGCGAAGCGGAAAAACCGTGGAATTGAGTGTGAAAGCCATTTTAGCCGGAAAATCGGTATCAAACCGCAGCGCCTTGGCGAATCCACAGGTTTTGGAGGAGTTTGAACGGATACGGCTTCGGTTGTCAAGCCTGTATCCAGGTGTGTCAAAAGTTTTATGAAAACGAGGAGGGAGAGCGGACTTTCTTGTCCGCGCTGTGCTTGTGGACTAGAAAGTCCACACTCCCTTCAGAAAGGAGTATTGAAATGAAAGTAACTTCAAAGCACTTTACCAAGATCAGTTCCCCGGCGGGGCTTGTCATTGCCGGTTTATTTTTGATCTTCAATTCCTGCCAAAGCCTCACCTCGAAGCTGGACATTGTCATTCGAAATGGCCAAATCATCGATGGCACCGGAACCCCGGGATTTCGCGCGGATTTGGGTATCAAAGATGGCAAGATTGTTGAAATCGGCAACCTGAGAGAGAGGAAATCAAAAAGGATTGTCAACGCCGAGGGAATGGTGGTGGCGCCGGGTTTCATCGACATGCACACCCACGCCGAGCGCAAGATAGTTGAAATCCCCTCCGTGGAAAATTATATTCGACAAGGCGTGACGACCGTGGTCGGGGGAAATTGCGGCGGCTCGCCCTATCCAATCGGAGAGTTTTTGCAGAAAGTCGAGAGGACCGGCATGGGGTTGAACCTTGCCCTTTTGGTCGGACACAACACCGTCCGGCGGAAGGTCATGGGCACTGAGAATCGGGAGTCGACGCCCGAAGAATTGGCTGCGATGAAAAAACTGGTTGAGGCCGCCATGCAAGAGGGGGCTGTGGGCATGTCCACCGGGCTAAAGTATATTCCCGGCGCTTATGCCAAGACCGATGAGGTTGTTGCCCTGGCGGAAGTCGTCGCCGGCTTCGGCGGATTCTATGCCACGCACATGCGAGAAGAGGGTATTGGCTTGATTGCGGCGGTGCAGGAAGCCATCGAGATCGGCCGGAAGGCGAACATTCCCGTACAAATTTCTCATCACAAAGCCGTGGGCAAATCGATGTGGGGCAGCAGCGTGAAAACGCTGCAACTGGTTGACGATGCCCTGAGCGAAGGTTTGGAGGTGACGTTGGACCAATATCCATACACGGCCACTAGCACGGGACTAACCGTTGTCTTTCCGGCTTGGGCTTTGGAGGGAGGAGATGAAAAAATCAAAACGCGATTGGAAGATCCAAAACTTCGAGAGAAGATCAAAGAGGAAATAGTCCGCAATATTCTTTACGACCGAGGTGGGGGAGATCCCGCGAGCATCGTGGTCTCTTCCTATCCGCCGGACTCGACTTTGGAGGGCAAGAATCTCGCCGAAATCACCCATAAGCGCGGCCAAGAACCTACTGCCGCAAATGCCGCGGAGACGCTAATGGACTTGCAGCTTGCCGGTGATGGCCGAGGGATTTATCACTGCCTGGTCGAGGAAGATATAGAGCGAATCATGAAGCATCCGCGGGTGATGCATGCCTCCGATGGTTCCACCATTGAATTCGGCAAGGCAAAGCCTCATCCCAGAAGCTATGGCGCCTTTCCGAGAGTTTTGGGACGTTACGTCAGAGAAAAGAACGTGATCAGCTTGGAAGAAGCAATCCGAAAAATGACTTCTCTTCCGGCGCAGCGGCTCGAGCTCGAGGATCGAGGTATTCTCAAAGAGGGGAGGTGGGCGGACGTGGTCGTTTTTGACCCGCAAACGGTGAGCGATCGAGCAACCTGGACGGAGCCGCATCAATACCCGGAGGGTATACCGTATGTTTTAGTTAATGGGAAATTAGTGGTTGCTGAGGGAAAATGGACAGGGGATTTGCCTGGCACAGTTTTATTTGGGCCGGGTAAAAAATGAGGGAGTGGATGATACGTCGACAAACAATCAGACTCCGGGAAGCAAAAAAATCGTTGAGATGTTGCCGTTTAGAATGTCGTAACCGCGATGACACCACTGGGATGATTCAAACCGAATCTGATTGTCGCGTCGCCGGTATTGAAGAATCGGATCTCCGCAATTTGCTCGGTCGAAATTGTCGCCAGTGAGCTAATGTCGCCGTGCCGGAGGTCATTAACGTAAACCTCCGGAGAAGAGGCCTCTTCAAATCGAATAGATTTTGGCCCTCGCTCCCGCAACCAGTGTGGGCGCAAATAACTGATGAGATCATACGCGTTGTTGGATGTGCTGGTCTGAATTTCCTCGAAATCGATGTGATCGTGAGAAGAATAGGCTTTGGCGCCGTGAGTTCCCTTGGTCGTGGAGCAGGCAAATAATCCCATCACAGACAAAATGACGATTCCCGTCAGTAGGCGCATGGCTGTCCTTATCTTAATGTGTTAAAACTTTGTTACTATTCAGGGCGCTTGAGAAGGCAAAACAATTTGGGGCAAAACTATTAAAGCATTTAGGATAATTGTCTTGCCCTTAATGGTTTTGCCTTGGTTGCTTCGTTTTCAACAATACTCCCTGGATAGTTACAAAACTTTTCGTTGCGGTTCCCTTTTCGTTGCCGTTCTCTATTCGTTGCGGTTCCCTTTTCGTTGCCGTTCCCTATTCGTTGCGGTTCTTTTTTCGTTGCGGTTCCCTTTTCGTTGCCGTTCTCTATTCGGTGCAGTTCTTTTTTTGTTGCAGTTTTTTTGTTGCAGTTCTCTTTTCGTTGCGAAATTTGGATACTCTGTGATCAACTTGAACGGAGGATTTCTCATGAACAAGCTAACCGCCTTTAAAATCGGGTTGCTGCTTCTTTTCATCAGTTGCTTTATACTTTCGCCGGTTATCGTTGCGCAAAATTTTGAAGAAAATTTATTCAAAGAGATGAAGTGGCGCAGCATCGGCCCGGCAAATTTTTCCGGACGCATCGTCGACGTCGAAGCGCTCGAGCGTGACTTCGCCCACGTCGTCGTGGCCTCGGCCTCCGGCGGCGTCTGGAAATCAGTGAATGCCGGCACTACCTGGGAGCCGATTTTCGATGATTACGGCAGCGCCTCGATTGGAGATATTGCTATCTTTCAGCACAACCCGAATATCATCTGGGTAGGTACCGGCGAGGCGAACAATCGCAATAGCGTGGCGTGGGGCGATGGCATTTACAAATCTTCCGACGGCGGCAAGACCTTCAAGAATATGGGGTTGAAAGATGCCTATCAGATCGCGCGCATCATCACGCATCCGGCGGACAGCAACGTCGTATACGTCGCCGCCATCGGCAACCTTTGGGAATATTCCGGCGAGCGCGGCTTATTCAAAACCACCGACGGCGGCAAAACCTGGGCGAAGCTCACAAACGGTTTGCCCAACGACGGCAAGACTGGCGCCATCGACCTCGTGATGAATCCAAATGATCCGAACATTTTGTACGTCGCATTTTACCAGCGACTGCGCAAACCCTACCGTTTCGACAGCGGCGGCCCCAACGGCGGAATTTTCAAAACCACCGACGGCGGCAAGACCTGGGCAAAATTAACCAAAGGCTTGCCGACCGGCGACACTGGGAGAATCGGTCTGGATGTCTATCGAAAAAATCCCCAAATCCTCATGGCGATTATCGAGCACGGTTTCCAACCTCAAATATACGAAGCTGATCATCGAAACATGACGCTGCTTGGCGCCGGCATTTATCGCTCGGAAGATGGCGGCGAGAGCTGGGCATACTTGAACCGCTACAACAACCGCCCATTCTATTACAGCCAAATCCGTATCAATCCGCTCGACGACCAGCGGGTTTATGTTTTGACGACTACGATCCGGCTCTCCGATGACGGCGGCAAAACTTTTCGCGCCGGCGAGCTGGAGTTCGAGGGCGGGCTCGATTTTCACGCGATGTGGCTTGATCCGAACAACAAAGATCGCTACTATCTCGGAAAAGACAAAGGCCTCACCTTGACCCACGATCACGGCAAAACCTTTCAACTCTTCGATAACATGCCCATCGGCCAGTTCTATGCCATCGGCGTGGACATGCGCGATCCCTATTTTGTCTACGGCGGAACCCAGGACAACGGCACCTGGGGAGGGCCAAGCTTCAGCAAAGACGTTCGGGGAATTCTTACCGACAGTTGGTGGAAACTGCATTGGGGCGACGGCATGGTCATCCAAATCGATCCGACCGATTGGCGGAAGGTTTACACCGAGGCGGAAAACGGCAGCGTGCGCCGCTATGATGCGGAAACTCGTCGCGTTGAGAATATCCGCCCGAATTCGAGAAACCTCGTCAATTATCGCGACCATGCTCCCAAGCCGGAGGCGTCTTCAGGAAACAACGTGCCCCTGCGGTTCCGTTACAATTGGCGCGCGCCGCTGGTCATGTCTTCGCACAATCCGCAGACCCTTTATTTGGGCGGCAATTTCCTTTTCAAAACCGTCGACGCCGGCTCGCATTGGCAAATCATCAGCCCGGATTTGTCAACCAACGATCCGGTCAAAACCGACACCACGACCGGCGGTTTGACGCTCGATACCAGCGGCGCTGAAACTCACTGCTCCATTACCACCATTTCCGAATCGCCTTTGAATTCTTCGATCGTCTGGGTTGGCACCGACGACGGCAATGTCCAGTTGACTCGTGATGGCGGCGTGACCTGGACGAACGTGCGAGCGAATATCGCCAGCGTGCCGGAAGGTCTTTGGGTGAGCGGTGTGGAAGCCTCGCATTTTGATGAAGGCACGGCGTATCTCACTTTCGACGGCCATCGCAGCGACAATTTTACACCGTGGATATTCAAGACCACGGACTACGGCAAGACATGGACGAATATCACCGGCAACATTCCTCACGGCCAATGTATGTACGTGATTCGCGAAGACCTCGAGAACAAAGACCTTTTGTTTGCCGGCTCCGAATTTGCTTGCTTTGTGTCGATCAATGGTGGCCAAAGCTGGTCACGTTTGATGAACAACATGCCGACAGTGGCGTTTCACGATTTAGTCATCCACTCTCGCGATGGCGATCTCGTCGCCGGCACGCATGGCCGCAGCTTGTGGATTTTGGACGACGTCACACCTTTGCAGCAGTTGGCCGAGGAGGTCATGAAGTCCGACGCCCATATTTTTAAGAATCGCCCAATCACGATCTGGGAAGACGCGACGCGCGGCGGCGTGCGCGGCCATACGTTTTTCGCCGGAGAAAACCCTCCTTATATACCGAAACGGGAAAACATCGTTCGCGAAAAACTCATCAGCGGCAGCTTGATCAATTATTATTTGAAATCAAAATCAGCAAAAGAAGTCGTGATGGAAATCACCGACATTGCGGGAAAGAACAGCCGCCGGCTTGCGGTTGCAAACGCGCCGGGAATCAACCGGGTGTTGTGGGACTTGCGTTTTGGCCCAACGGCGAAGGAGCGCGAGCGATTCGTCGAGCAGATGCAGAGGGCCTTTGACCGGCTATTGAAGCTGCCCAAGCTTGCCAAGCACGAAGAAAATTGGATCGAGCAAGCTCAGAAGGAATTTCAGCAAGCGAAGACCGTTGATGAGCTTAATACCGTGCGCGAAAAAGTGCTGGAGCATTTTAGAGAGACTCGAGTTCTGCGTGGTATTGCCGTAAACCGGCTGCAAGGCGCGCAAGCCGAGCCGGGTGAATATTTGGTGAAACTCAGCGTTGACGGCAAAACGTATACGGAGACCATCAGCGTTCGCCAAGATCCCATGTTGAATGCGCTGAAGTGAAAAAAGAAAGAGTTGATGAAACCGAATAGCAAAACCCCGACGCCGAAGGGGTCGCCCAGGGTACAAAACCCTGGGACTGAGAAAAATTGTGGATTATAGAGCCCTGAAAGTGCGAAATAATTGGGGGTGATATTTGAGCTCATTTTATGACGCGCCGTTGGGGCTTGTCGATATTCGTACTTTATTCCTCCGCAGGGCGTTGCCCTGGGCTATTAAATTATACCCCTTTGGGGCATGGGTGTCAAGCTAACGTAGTCGATGCGAATTTTGTTCACAGTTTCACAGGAACTCATCCCCTAAATCCCCTTTTCTTAGAAAGAGAAGGGGACTTTTAGAGCCTTGAACCTGTTCTCCCCCTTCTCTTTCTAAGAGAAGGGGGCCGGGGGGATGAGTTCAGATGGTTCCAGAACTCTTAGCTTGACACCTATACCCCTTTGGGGTTAGCGGTATTGTCATTGTCTCATCAAGTTCGCGAGGTGGAGAACATGAAAAAAGCAACGCTTCTATTTTGGATTTTACTTTTTCCAATTTTCATTCTTGCCGCATCAGGCAGCTCCGCTCCATTTCGCGGGGACGATAATTCCCGAATTTCTAAAGTCGACGCTTTGTTTGCGGAATGGGACAACCGCAATTCCCCTGGCTGCGCTCTTGCCGTCATAAAAGATGGTGCGATCATCTATAAACGCGGTTACGGCATGGCCGATCTGGAGCACGACGTTCCGATCTCGCCAAACACGGTTTTCTATATCGGCTCGACTTCAAAGCAGTTCGTCACCACGTGCATTCTGCTTTTGGCCGAACAAGGCAAGCTCGCTCTTGATGATGACATAAGAAAATTTATTCCCGAATTTCCCGAATATGGAAAACCCATCACGATACGCCACCTCGTCCACCATACCAGCGGCATTCGCGATTATCTTACGCTATGGGAATTGTCCGGCAGAAGCTATTTGGATTACATGCCGGAGCAGGCGGTTCTCGACATGATATGCCGCCAGAAAGAATTGAATTTTACTCCTGGCGAACAGCATTTGTATAGCAATTCCTGCTATTTTTTGTTGGGCGTTATTGTCAAACGAATCTTCGGAAAAACTTTAAGAGAATTTGCCCACGAAAATATCTTTGAGCCGCTGGGGATGAAGAATTCTCACTTTCATGACGACAACAAGCACATTATCAAAAACCGGGCGTTTGGATACACCAAAATGGACAACGGCGAATTCGGCAATTTGACGATGCGGTTTGATTTGGTCGGCTCCGGCGGGCTTTATACGACGGTGGAAGATTTGTTTCTCTGGGATCAGAATTTTTACAACAACAAATTGGGCAAAAGCGGGCAGAAGTTGATCGAGACGATGCTCACCAACGGCAGGCTGAGCAATGGCGAGGAAGTGAACTACGCTTTCGCGCTCACCAACGGCGTTTATCGAGGCGCCAAGACGATCTCGCATGGAGGCGCTCTCGGCGGTTATCGCGCGCAATTGCTCAGATTTCCCGAACACAAGTTTTCTATTGTCATCTTGAGCAACCTCGCGAGTTTTAATCCCGCTGCATTAGCATACAAGGTCGCGGATATTTATCTTGCCGAACACCTCAAGCCTCTTGAAACCTCAAAAGAAGAGAACATTCAAGCGACTGCCACGCCGGTGACGAAAAGTGAGAAGCTGATCCTGACCAACTCACAATTGCAGGGTTTCGTCGGTGATTATTACAGCGACGAATTGGAGGTGAGCTGCAAAGTATCAACTGAAAACGGCCGCTTATTTCTTCAGATCAAAAACAATCCGAAAATGCCTGTCGAGCCGTTCGATAAAGATGCGTTTGAGGCAGCGGGGAGTAAACTCTTCTTTCAGCGCAGCCAGAGCAGCCAGATTACCGGGTTCACCGTAGATGCCGGGAGAGTGAAAAATCTCAAATTCACGAAAAGATAAAAAAGATTTGTAATTCAAGCCGTTTTAAAAGGCAAAACAATTTGGGGCAAAACTATTAAAATCTTCAAGACAATTGTTTTGCCCGTAATAGTTTTGCCTTGATTTCTTCACTTTCGACAATAGCCCCCGAATAGTTACAAAGATTTTTCTCAACTGTATGAAGGCAAATACTTTTGTTGGCGCATTTTTTATTCTCAGTTTGCCATTGGCGGGATGGTTGGATTTCCAGACTTTCGCTGATGAGCCTAAACCGCCAACATTGGCAGAACGACAAAACTTCCAAACACAGCTTGACAAGCTGCAAAGTCACGTCGTGCTGTTTCCCCAAAATCTCGACGAGGCAATAAAAAGCTTGACCGACAGCGTCACATTTACATTTGATTGTCCGGAAACTACGAAAGTGCGTCAAGTCAGCGTGAGGATTACGACCAGGCAAATCAAATGGGATACGGAGCTGCGCGTTAATAATGAGAAAGTCGGGATTCCGCCAAACGCCGCGGCTTATTATATTTGGCAGCCCAAAATTATCATAAAAAATCGGGAAAAACATGTGGTGGCCAACAATTTCATCATGCTGGATTCCGATACGACCACACAGCGAGAAATGAACCCCCTCATCGCTCCTTTAGTCAGCGAAGCCGTGCTGTATCACGAAATTTTGCATGGCCAGTTGCTCATCAATGCCATGCTTGAAAAGGCTTGGCGGGATAAAGCCTGCAACTGTGACTTCGATCTTGGCCCGGCGGATGCCAGCCACGAGCAAATCCCTGAGCTTGTTCTCGCTTATCTCGAAAGCCTCGCGGCGCTCGCGAAACAGATTTATGCCGTTCACGTTCCGCCCCAGGCTGAAAACGATTCAACCGGTTATTTCGAGGTTGTCATCGCGGCGGCAAGCATGTTGGCAACGAGAACGAAATGGGAATCATACTGTCCGGAAGGATCGAACGTGGAGCCCGCAAGTTTTCACATTCGGATCAAGGACGAGAAAGTTGTGGCAAGCGGAAAGCTGATTGACAAGACCAAAAAGGGATTGGTGCTGGTTTATTTTACGCCTCAATGATGATTGTCGAGCCCCAAACCGACGAACTCGCGAAAAAACTCCAAACGTTGCCCATTTTGATAAGCTCCGAGCTCGCGTCATCGAAATAGATGAGTTGCGCTGTCGCGTTGGCGTTTAATAAAGAAATGAACTCTAACGCCAGCAAAAGAATGGCCCCGTGTTTCATATATATGGAATAAATTGGTTTCAATAAAAACCCGGAACGATCTCTTCTTTTAATGAAAGCCAAGATTTTTGTGGAAGCTCGTTGCTGATTGCTGATAAGCCAGCAACGAGCAACCAGCAACGAGCTCACATCACCCACGCCTGAATTTTTTTGCCGGCAACTTTGTGCCGCCGCGAAATGTAACGCTTGCGCTTGGTTTTGCGCCGGTCGAAGACGATCAGCCAGCCGTGATCCAAGCTCTCGCTGTCCAAATATTTCACCAACTGCTCCAAACCCTCCTCGTATTTCCGCTCCCCGTACCACAGCTTCAATTCCACGATTTCCTTTTGCTGGCCATAGCAGCACATCACGTCGATGCGGCCTTCGCCGGATTCCACCTCTTTAAAAGTCCAACCCTTGCCATTGACCAGCAGATCGAGATAGCTCAAAAACAGAAGCTGGGCGGTAACTTCTTTGAAGCTTGGATGCTTGACGAGCGCCGCGCCTTTGGCTTTCATGAAGGCCTGAAATTTTTTCATGACACGACTGAAATCGAGCCGGCCGCCTTCATCTTGAAACTCATGGCCTTCGACAAGCTCTTCCACAACAGTCTTTTTTAATTCTCTCTCGAAATGTTGGTAAAGAGCCTGAGCATAAATGAGATTGGCGATGCTCAATTGCCGGTCTTTCTCCGCAAAAATGCCGTTGCGGACGCCCAGATCGATATCATCGTCTTGAATATTGAACCGGTATCGCCGGCCAATAAGCAAATTGCGCACGATGGGAAAGAGATTCGGCTTTTTTGCATTATTGAACAGGCTGTCAAAATTGGTGTTGCGCGAAGCAAGCAGCTTTTGTATTGCGGCTTCCGCGTGATCGAGGGTGATTCTTTGCCGGCGATCCGGCGCCAGCTCTTCAACCAGCGTTTTGGCCAAAACCGAAACCAGCCAGGGATGGCCGCTGGTGACGTGGTGAACGCGGGCAAAAACTCTCTCGTCAAATTCCTGGCCGGTTTCCTGCGTGTGTTGCAGATAATACTGTCGGATATTTTCGAGACTGAAGGGCGGCAGCGCGTAGTCAATGGCGATATTGAAAGGCGAACCCGAGCCGATCGTCTGAGTTTCGTCGCGATATTTCGCTTTGAGATTCTTGATGTCGTGTACGCCGGCGAGCGTCACGGCATGCGGTGCCGGCAGTGCCGGCTGGCGGCTGCGCTCTTGATACATCTCACGCAAGTTCGCGAGAAAGCCGATCACCCAAGTTTCCGGCGCCGCATCGATTTCATCGATCAGCAACACCAACTTGCGGCTGTGACATATTTCCTGCAGCCATGCGAAAAAATGGAGCCGGTTGTTGATGGCGGGAACCGTGAAATTAGTTTCTTTGTCACCGTTCGGCGTGAAAGCCAGCTCTTTATGGATGAGCTTGATGATTTCGGTGTAGAATTCGGTCTCGGTGATATTCGGCCATTGCGCGAAACGTTGAAATGAAATCAGCGCCGGCGCATACTTGCCTGTGGCTTGCAAATGCTGCGCGAAAAAATTGAGCAGCGTCGTCTTGCCGAACTGCCGCGGCCGGTTGATGACGAAATAAGTTTTCTCCTCCACCAACGCCGTCAATTTTTCGATTTGCGGCGTCCGGTCCACGTAGTAGTGCTCTTCCGGAATAATGCTGCCGGTGATGTTGAACTTGCGCGGCGGCGAGAGCATGGGATTTTTTTCCTGGGGTTCGAGCATGCTTAAAATTAGCCAAAAAATCGCCGAAAGTCAAATCTTCTTGTTCGGCATCTCAAACTCATACCCCGGCACGCGCCAGATAAAATTTGGATCGATGTATGGCTCGACATCGCCGTACTGCTCCATGAGGGAAATCTTTTTCCGGATAAGCTCGCCGAGATTCTCACCATAAATGTAACTGGTTTCA
This sequence comes from Candidatus Zhuqueibacterota bacterium, assembly GCA_022616415.1. GTDB lineage: Bacteria > Zhuqueibacterota > Zhuqueibacteria > Zhuqueibacterales > Zhuqueibacteraceae > Zhuqueibacter. The sequence continues at coordinate 12,858 of JAKEEU010000112.1, forward strand.
CCGACTTTGGAAACCACCATCCACGGAATCGTTGAAGTTTCCCACAGATGCAAAAGATCTTTGGCGAATTGGATTTCGTCGGCGACCATTTTTTTGAGATAGGTGCGGCAGCGTCCCTTTGTCGCGTTATCTTTGGCTTCCAAATAACCGTAGACGCCCGCTACCCATGCAGCGGTGCTGCGTTGCGTGCCGATCCAACAACGCAAGCCACGGAGACGGTCGCATTGATCAATAAAGACAGACGGGCCGTCTGTGCTGCAGGTATCGGCCAACGCAATCGCGGCATCGAGCGGTTTCCAAACGTTGGCGTCGACGCGCTCGACGTATGTCTCGCCGTATTCTTTGCTGATCAAATCAAACAACACGTCTCTGCCGAGATCGACCATCGACGGATTATTCGGCACGCTGACCATGAATCTCTCATAATAGGCGCGTTCGGATTTGGGAACGGCTTCGATGTTCGGCACGATTGGCCGCACCCACGTGCGCATCCACACAAAGCCGAAGCCCGAGAAGAGCGGGAGGGGAGGTACGTGCCGAATAGCTTGCTCGGCCAATTGCCAAACTTGCACGAGATCTTTTGCGAGCGCTTCACCGGCCCAACGCTTGGCGATTTTCAAAACAGCGTCGTCAATATTGAGCGCGCGGTTAAATTGAAACTCGCGCCAAATTTCTTGATTAATGTTAAAGGGCGTCATATTCGGTGGCGCGCCGCCGCCGAGATGGGCGAGATGGCTCGCGCCCAAATCCGCCGAGGCTTTGAGCTTTCCGTAAGTCATCCACGGATACGGAACGCCCAACAGCGGCTCGAAATTGTAGCCGGTGCCGCGCGCATAAACGAAATGTGGCTCAATTTGGCGCTGCCGAAAACTTTCGAGCAGCGGCTTTTCTTGTGCATCAAATTTCAGGTGATAGGCCGAGCCGGCCACGCCTTTGATCTCTGAATAAATCGGATGCGTGTACGGCAGATCGTAACCGCGCACGAGCAGGGAGGGCACTTCAATATCCAACCCTTTTTCGAGCTGGCGCACGATGACGTCGTGCTCGACTTTGAACGGCTCGATGCGCAAACAAACGCGAAAATCCGGATTGATTTCCGCCGCGGCATCGCGAAGAACGCGCAACCAATTGACGGCATTTTTTCCGGCCGCCTCGGCAACTTTTTCATGATTGCGCCATTCGCGAATCAAATACGCGCCGCCGTTGCGGCCGACGTAGAGCGAGGCCGTGTGCTCGAAACCGGAGCCGCTGTCGTTCGTCCAAACCGAAATGTAATCCAACTCCGGAACTTCTGTGAGCAAGTTGCGCATGAGCTGCGCGTAATGATCCTGCGCCGCCGGATGTGAGATCGCCAGCGTGTAGCGCGGTTTCCAACTGCGCATCGGATGATCGACGCGTGCGCCCCGCAGCATCGGGTAGCGCTCAAATAATTTCTCAGGCACGGTGCGCGGCTCGAAGCAAAGTATCCCGGGCTTGAGGCCATACTTGCGGCCCAATGCCACGTACTTTTTCAGCAGATTCAGGTTCGCATTTAAATACTCCGGCGGGTACATGCCTTGGTTCAACCGGCTCTCGACGAATTGATCCAACGCCGCGCAATAAGAATAAAACTGCGAATAAAACTCGTCGGGAACGCGCTCGACATAAGGCAGGTGCGTCGCAAGGCTGTTGACTTCGAGATGCGTATAACCCAAACGGGCGTAGTGACGAATGTGTTCTTCAGGGTCAAACCCGCGCGCCGTGCGCCAGGTTTGCGTCAAGAGATAGTCGAACAACGGGCGATGCCAGGTGAAGCTCACTTCATACGTTTTTCCTTCTTGAAATTGATTGGCATTCTCTTGCAAAAGTTCTTCGCTAATTTTGCCAAACAGCGCATATAAAAAGGCCGGCCAGGACGCCGTTATTTCGCCGCTGCCATCCGCCGTCAACCGTAAATGCATCCACCCAAGTCCAGTGGGGAGTTTGTCGCGTCCGGTTAAATCTGGTTTTCCTGCTGCTATGCGCAAAGTTCCCAGACCGCCGTGCTCGTGAATCACAGCGGTTTTCGCAAGTTTTGCTTGTGGTGCAAGCTGGCGTTGCAAAGCCAGTGCTACCGTATTTTCAACCTCGTGGCCGTTCTCCGGAGAAACGATTGTTTTGATCTGTTTGAAAGCTTCAATGAGTGTCATGCAATTTGCCTTTCTAATTGGTCATGGACTCTTCCTCGATTAGCCTCGCCATTCTTGCGGAATGGCAAATTGGATAAATGCGAAATAATAAACGCATAAAACCCCCAAAAAGCAAGCGCAAATTTTGCCTTGCATTCCATCGTTTTTTCGATTATCATTTTTAAACAGAGAAAAAGGGAGCGCGGACATTCTTGTCCGCGATACACGTGTGGCCTAGAAAGTCCACACTCTCCTCAATTAATGCACGGAGGAAGGAATATGAAAAATTGGTGTCATGCTATCAGCGCAATAATTTTTTGCTTGTTATTGGGAGCGCATGGAGCACCTCTATCAGCACAAGCTCCGAAGCCCTTGCCGCCATTGCGCGAGCAGGCAACCATCCAACAAGAATGGCTGAAACTCCGGTTAGAGCGCGTGCTCCCCACTTTGATGCGGCGCGACGGCGTCCAAATGTGGTTGATCATCTGTCGCGAGTATAATGAAGATCCCGTATTTTTCTCATTGGTTTCGGCGACGCAATTTGCCGCACGCCGGCGCACCATTTATGTTTTCTTCGATCGCGGCGAGAAAGACGGTATCGAGCGATTGGCGCTCGGCGGCGGCGCGCAGGGCGGACTTTACACCGTATATCGTGATTCCGAAGTCGAGAATCGTGAACTGTGGGGACAGGGCCAATGGGCCCTGCTGCGAAAGTTAATCGAAGAGCGCCAGCCGAAAACCATCGCCATCGATATTTCTCACACGCATGCTTTTTCGGACGGCCTTTCCGCCGGTGAATACGAACAGCTCACGGACGCACTCGGTGAAAAATGGAAGAGCCGTTTCGTGCGCGCGGAAAATTTGCCGCTCGATTTCATCAGCATCCGTTTGCCGGAGATGATGCCGATCTATCGTCAAATGATGGATACGGTACACTGGCTGATCAATCGCGCTTTTTCTAACGAAGTGATCACGCCCGATAAAACTACGAATGATGACGTGGTGTGGTGGCTGCGCCAAACCGTCAATGATATGGGATTAGGCACGTGGTTTCACCCGACGGTACGCGTACAGCGACCAGGCATGCCGTTTGGCAGCATTCTCAGCGAGCGCGCCGAAACGGTGATCGAGCGCGGTGACGTTCTGCACGTCGATTTTGGGATCACGGCGATGCGGCTCAATACTGACACGCAGCACATGGGCTATGTGTTGCAAGCAGGGGAGAAGGACGTTCCGGCGGGAATCAAAAAGGCCCTCGCCAACACCAATCGCATGCAAGATTTGTTGGTGGAACGCATGCGGCCCGGCAGAAGCGGCAATGAAGTGCTTGCCGATGCGCTTGCCGCGATGAAAGCCGCCGGCATCAACAGCACGATCTACACGCACCCGATTGGCGACCATGGCCACGGCGCCGGCCCGCTCGTCGGTTTGTGGGATCGCCAGCAAGGCGTGCCCGGCCGCGGCGATGTGCCGATTTTGCCCAACACGTGGTTCTCGATTGAGCTTTCGGCGCAAACCGAAGTTCCGGAATGGGGCGGCCAGCCGTTGTGGGTCGGGCAGGAAGAAGATGCATTTATTGACGCCGATGGCAAGATCAACTGGGTGCTGGCGCGGCAGACGCAGTATCATTTGGTGAAGTGAGGCTTGAACCTGGATGCTCGATGCTGGATGCTTGATCCTGGATGCTTGATGATTGATGAATGACATCTTCTTTGTCAAACTAATCACTGATAACTGTTTACTGGTTTTTATGCAAAGACTCTCTCGCGAACAACGCAAGAAGCAAGAGGCGCAAACGGCCGGCTGGTCGCGTCGCCAAATTGTGCTCGCAGCGCTTGGTCTTATTCTCGTTTTTTCTGCGGTCGATCTTTTCTGGCCGTTCGATCGCGATTTGCGGCAGTTTGATCCGGTATCGTTGGGAAAATTGGAAACCGACATGTGGCGCTCGTATTATGATCGCAAACCGGTCAAGCTTTTTTTCGAGTTGGCAGAAATGCTGCGCACGCAATACAAGTTCCCGTGGCTGCGCTCGTATCTCGGCGCTTATCATGCGGCCAAAGCGGCGTTCGGCTTCAAAGACGGCAAGCAACGTTCCGATTACGAAAAAGCTTTACCGGCGCTCGAGTCTTATTTTGCCGCCATCCATCGCACCGGCAACATTGAGTTTGATGTTCCTTATGCCGCGAAAGTGGAATTGGAATGGTGGATCGTGCATCGCGAGCGCGAACGCTATGGCAAAGAAGCACTGGACAAAGCCTGCGCCGATGCCGCCGCGGTGATCTATCTCGTTTCGCGGGATTCGACTTTGGAGCACGGCCGCCTGCGCGCCGATGCAATGGTGATTCGCGACGTCCAGGCCGCTGCTGGCGGTGTGCAGGAGGATGACTGGGCGCAGATTGACAGATTACTACAAGCTTGTTATAGCTCATTGAGCCGGGTTGTAAAGTAAATCAAATAGCGAATGCCATATAATTAAAAAATTGTCCAACGGATTATAAAACGATCAACGGATTTTGCTTTATCCGTTAGTAACACCAAACTTCCAGAATTTTTCAGATTTGGCGATCTTATGATTTACTTATTATTTGCCCTGTCGGTGTCGATTGCCTCGGCGCAACAAACGTTAAAGATGACCAGCGCTAAAATTCGCGCCTATCGTCAAGCCAACGAGCACAAGATCATCGGCGAACTGGCGGAATTGCTGGCAATTCCGAACCTCGCTTCCGATTCCGTTGACATTCGCCGCAACGCCGCCAAGCTGGTGGAGATGCTCCAACAGCGCGGCGTTCGAACTCAGCTTCTCGAAGTGGCGGGTTCGCCGCCGGTGGTTTTTGGCGAATTGAAGGCGCCCGGCGCCAAGCGCACGTTGATGTTTTATGCGCATTACGATGGCCAGCCGGTAGCGGCCATGAAATGGGATACCGACCCGTGGCAGCCGGTGCTGCGCGATCAAGCGACGGAAGCGGGCGGGAAAATCATTTCCATGCCATCGCCGGATAAAGCGTTTGAGAGTGAATGGCGCATTTATGCGCGCTCGGCTTCGGATGACAAATCGCCCATCGTCGCGATGCTTACGGCGTTGGATGCGATTCGCGCCAACAAATTGAAGCTGACCACGAACCTCAAATTCTTTTTTGAAGGAGAGGAGGAAGCCGGCTCGCCGCATTTGGAAGCGATTGTCGCTAAATATGCTGATCAACTCAAAGCTGACGCATGGATTCTTTGCGATGGGCCGGTGCATCAAACCCGCAAGCAGCAACTCTATTTCGGCGTGCGCGGCATCATCTCATTTGAGTTGACGGTTTACGGCGCGAACCGCGAGTTGCACAGCGGCCATTACGGCAACTGGACGCCGAATCCTGCCATGATGTTGAGCCAACTTTTAGCGAGCATGAAAGATGAAGATGGGCGCGTGCTCATCCAAAATTTTTACGATGGCGTCGAACAACTGAAACCGATGGAGCGTGAGGCGATTGCACAAACACCGGACAGCGATCGCGATTTAATGCGTTCGTTGGGACTCGCCCGCGCCGAGGGCGGCGGCAAAAGATTAGTCGAGTTGGTCAACTTGCCTTCGCTCAACATTCGCGGTTTGCAAAGCGCGGCGGCCGGCGATAATGCGCGCAACGTGGTTCCGGCGGCCGCCACTGCTGCGATTGACATTCGACTCGTCAAAGGCACGGATCGCCATCGCATGCGCGAGTTGGTGGAGAACCATATTCGCCAACAAGGCTGTCATATCGTCCATGCCGATCCTGATTTTGAGACGCGACTCAAATATCCAAAGATCGTCAAAACCGTTTGGGAAGAGGGCTACAACGCCAGCCGCACGGCGATGGATTTGCCGATTTCACAATCGCTCATCGCGGCGGTGGAAGCGATGAAAGGAGAGCCGGTCATTAAAATGCCAACGCTTGGCGGCAGCGTGCCGTTTTACATTTTTACGGACATTCTGCAAACGCCCGCGATCGGCGTGCCGATTGTGAACCACGACAACAACCAACACAGCGCGAACGAGAATTTGCGCTTGCAGAATTTGTGGGACGGAATCGAGGTGCTCGCGGCGTTGATGGTGATGTAACTGGATGCTTGTTGCTTGACGCTGGTTTCTGGATGCTGAGTTGAGCTTGATGGGTGTCCAAACGGGCATGACAATTCCTGCGAAATGACAAGTTACACCTCTATGGACGAAGAAAATAGTCAAACCTTAGATCGTTACACGTTACACGAGGATAACCGATGAACGCAACATTAGAAACCTTTCAACAAGACGTCATTGACGCCAGTTTCAAAACTCCCGTGGTGGTTGACTTCTGGGCCGTGTGGTGCCAACCGTGCCGCATTCTTGGGCCGGTATTGGAGAAATTGGAGAAAGAGGCGAACGGCCAATGGAAACTGGTAAAAGTCAACACCGATGAAGAGCCGGAGCTGGGACAGCATTTTCAAATTCGCAGCATTCCCGCGGTGAAAATGATTCACGAAGGAAAAATCGTCGATGAGTTTATCGGCGCGCTGCCGGAGGTTGAAGTGCGCAAGTGGCTCGAAAAGCATTTGCCGAATGAGTCGAAAAGCCGGTTGGAGACGGCGAAAGCGATGCTGCAAGCCGGCAATCTTGCCAAGGCGCGAAAGATATTGGAAAGCGCGGTGAAGCAGGACTCCGCCAATGACGAAGCCAGAATTTTGTTGGCCACGTTGCTCTTGCCGGACGAGATCGACAAGGCGGCTGATTTGGTGGCGACGATTGCCGACGAACATCCATTGGCTAACAAAGCGCAAGCCATCCGCACGCTGCACCGATTGGCGCACCTGAAGGAGACGGCGGGCGAACCCAAAGAAGATTGGAAGCTTTACCATCGAGGAATTGCCGCTTTCAAAAAAGGCAAATATGCCGAAGCCCTGGAAACCTGGATCGAGTTGGTTGGCCGCAATCGCCAGCTTGACGACGATGGCGCTCGCAAAGCGTCCGTCGCGCTGTTCAACTTGCTCGGCAATGAGCACGAGTTGACGCAGAAGTATCATCGCCGTTTTACCTCGTCGCTGTATTAGGAGTAACGATTCGTTACTTGATATATATTTGAACATCTTTTAATATGGGTTAATCTCAAAAACGTAATGATAACGATTTGTTACTTTTTATTGATACATGAAAAAAATGTAATGACCTGTTACCTTCTTACTGAAAGTATGCCAGACAGCATGGGCATTTTAGAAGACTTAAGTTTTTATTTCCATTTACTGTAGTTTGGCAAATTTTTCGTAAGTGATTGTTTTTGCGTATAGCTTGCCGAACTGAAAAACAAGTATTTACCTGAATTTTGCCAAACTATAGCCCATAATTTTACCAAACTATAGTCCATTTAACTATATGCCAAAAACCCGCTGTTTTTGTTTTGGTATGATGATTGCTTTAAGCAGGACTGCGCTAAGAATAGTTACGAAATTTTCTTGACAATGTCATTTTTTTTGCAGATATTACCATAATTCTATCAGTGTGTGCGAGAGATATTTTTTAGAAAACTCCAGGAGCAACAGGCTAAGGAGTCAGCGGAGGCCGCCCAGCAATGTCAGATCATCGAAGACTTTCAGCAAGCGCTCGAGGACATTGCTCTGCCGGTCAATACCGGCCTCACCATATTGCTAACTGAATCGATTGAATAGGATGATTGTTTTTAAGGAAGTGAATCGCTAAAGGTTTTCCGCCTGAGGCGCTGCTAGTTTTGCTTGCAGGCAAACTGCACGTCATGGTTCGTTTCTCGCATCAAGATTTTCGTCATGGGTTTGACTGCTGGGGAGAGAGTTTGTATTTGACGTGTTGTAAATTTTTTGGCGCGACAGCCCGGATGTTCTTATGTAACAGTTTTCCATCTCGGCTGAGTGATGGGCCGGTGTCGGCTTTTGGGTGACGCACCAATTTTCACTCCTTATTCAATCTCATTACATTAAAGTTGATTTCAAGCTAAAAAAACGTTGCCAATAATTCGCAATTGGATTTGGCAACGTTAATCATTTTGTTTTTCCAAGGATTGATTGCGCCATGTCAAATGAAGGAAGTGAAATGATCTCGATCGCCGAGTTCATCGAGATTCTCAGACGTCGCAAAATGGCGTTGGGCTTGAGCGTGGGTTTGGCGCTTCTGCTCGTTATGCTCTACAATCATTTGGCGACGCGGCTCTATGAGGCCTCGGCCTGCGTTGTCTTCGAAAATTACAGCAAGAATACGATCGTGGACTTTGAGATGCCCAGGACGTTTTCGTGGAGTAGCTTCGTTGCCAACCGCATCCAGGAGATGCAAACCCAATCCTTCGCGGCTCGGGTCTATGCGGAATTGCCGGAAGCCGAGCGCAATCTTTTTCCGCTTCCCCCGACCTTGCCCCCGGAGTTCGACAAGGAAAAGTATATTATAAATGAAATCAGCGTCAATTTATCCGTGCGGCCGATTCAAGAGACTGACGTCGTCGTCATCACCTTCACCTCCGAACATGCAGCGTTGACGGCAAAGGTCGCAAATACCGCCGCCAAAGTGTTGCAGGCGACCAACCTCAATGTCCGCCGCCACGAATATGCCAGTCTGGGGAGTTTCATTGATGATCAAATCAAGGTGGTGAGTGAAAAGCTCATGCATGCCGAAGAAGCGCTGAGCGAATACAAGACGCGCAAAAAAATCACCGCTATCGATGATGAATCGCGAGAAATTCTGCAGCGGATAACGCAGGCGGAGGTGCTGTTGAACCGGGTCAAAGCCGACCGGGATGCCATGCTCAGGAAATTGTCGACGATCAAGAAAAGGCTCAATGAACAGAAACGCGATCTGACCAGTTCCGTGGTGCAAATTACAGATCCGTTGACTGCCAAGCTGAAGGAAAATCTGGTCGAGCTTAACGTCAGATACTCCAGCCTGCAGGCACAAGGCCAACCCGATGATCATCCCAAAATGGTGGAGTTGCGCCGGGAAATTGAAAAAATCAAGCAGGAGCTTGTTCGCACGACGAAACAGATTCTGGAGGGGGAGGCATTTAAGGGCGTAATCGACCCACTATCGGAGCTAAAGAAGAATCTTGAGGAATCGACTTTGCTGGAAGTCGAGGTGCAATCCTTGAGCGCGCAGAAAGCCAATTTGCAGGGAACCCTCAAGCGTTATCTCGAGCGTTTGGAAGAAATCCCCGGGCAGGAGCTTGAATTAGTCCGACTCATGCGCGACCGGGAAATCAACAACAAAACTTATGTCCGGCTTTTGGAGGAGCGCGAGCACGCGAGGATTCGCGAGGCCGCTGAAATTGGCAATATTCGGGTTATCGAGCTGGCCAAAACACCCCGCACGCCTACCCGGCCGCGAAAGATACTCAATCTTATAATCGGCTTTTTCGCCGGCTCAGTGATTGGGCTGGTGTTGATATTTGCCCGGGAATTTATGCGTGATGCTCCCAAAACCCAGGAGGAAGTCGAGCAACTTCTCAACCTGCCGGTCTTGGCCTCCGTACCGCAAATCAAACCCGGCCTTTCAATTTCTTTGAACGGACATGCCAAACGACGGATGCTGATAAACCACGAGACCGCTGTCCCCATGCTGGGCGATGCCTTTGCTTACTTGTGGAGTTCCGTCGAATTGGCGCTGCCTCGCAGCGGCGCCGTTTTAATGGTTACCAGCGCGCGTGCCGCTGAAGGGAAATCCACGGTGGCTACCAATTTGTGCCTCATCGCCGCACAACAAGGCAAAAGGACGATTCTGATCGACGGTGATACACGCCGTCCAATGATACATAAGATATTGGGGCTCTCCGCCTCGCCGGGCTTGACTAATATAGTAGCACGTGAGCTCATGTATTCAGTTCTTGAGCCTTCAGGTTATGAACCCTCGGTTGGACTAAACGGACATCAGGCACAAGTTTTCAGTGACACAACGCCAGACGCGAAACTTGAAGTTATATCCTGGGCTTGGGCCATGCAAGCCTCCATCCGCCAAGCCTTGCAACAACACCCGGCTGTGGATAGGCTGAAAATACTTGCGGCCGGGGACGCGCCGATCAAACCACATCGACTCTGGGGCACGCCGATTATAGAGGAAATCATTTCGCTTTTGAAACAGGCGGTGGATCTCATTGTCATCGACTCGCCTCCGGTCATCGGAATACCGGACGCCTCCTTCATAGCACGTTACGCCGATCAAATTTTGTTGTGTGTCGAAGCCACCAAGACAGACAAGAAAGTATTGCAGCGCGCACAAAAGGTTTTGGACCATACCCGAGCCAAGGTTGTGGGAGTGGTGTTGAACATGGTTGATCCGGCTGTGCTCTATGGCGGCTATAAATATTACAAATATTACCAGAGGCATTACAACTAACCAGGCGCCGTGAAAAACGCTTCCGCAAGGAGCGTTACGATATCGGTGGCAACTCCTGAAGCATGGGCATTGTTCATCGATAAAGATTGTGAGGTCTTCATAAAATGAAAGCACGTCATTCGGTCTTTCTCTTATCGGCGCTTTGCTTGGCATCGACCGCCGTATTTTCACAAGAGACTTCGCAGCCGCCAGAGGAGAATCGCACGGCGGCCTCGCGATATTTTCTCGGCAAAGCGAATGAGTTTTTGATGCCGGTGAATATTTTGGGGCCCGTCAATAAACCCGGGCAGTATATGATTCCCAGTGAGACGGATCTGATCGCGCTCGTTGCTTATGCCGGCGGCTTCAGAGAGGATGCACGAATCAACGATGTGAAGATCGTGCGTCGAATGGGTGAGCAGAAGCAGCCCCAAATTATAAAAATCGATCTGACCAAGTTTTATACGACTGGCGACCTGAATTTAACCCCGCCTTTGAAGCCGGATGACACGGTGATTATTGCCGGCAAAAAAACCGTGGCGATAAGAACCATCGCTGACATTATCAGGAGCGCGGCGTATTTAGCTCAAATCATTTACATTTATTTTTTGATTGACAAAAAATGAGCGTTGCAACGATAACATGATCGTAATCGAGTCAAAGAGCGAAGTTTTGTCTGTCCACGCTATTTCAGCAAGGCGGCCGCTGGTCGTGGAGCTGGTCGGACCACCCGGCGCCGGAAAGACGACGCTCTTGCGCCTCCTGTGCCAACGCGACAAAAAGATTTTGCCCGGCATCCGGCTTCGTAAAACGACGTATATCCCCTTCTTCATCAGTAAAGTTTTTTATTGGCTGCCGATTTTTCTCTCTCGGTATTCGCACAGCCGATGGTTTACCTGGGGCGAGCTGAGAGCGCTGACGTATCTCTCCGGATGGCTGCAGGTATTGGAGCGCCGGACAGCAATTGATGATGCCGTGGTCGTTTTGGATCATGGACCAATTTTTAGGCTGGCTTTGCTGCGTGAGTTTGGCCCGGAAATGATCAAAAGCCGGCCTTATGACAAATGGTGGAACAGGGTGTTCGCGCAATGGGCCAAAACCTTGAGCTTGATCTTTTGGCTGGACGCGAGCGATGGCGCGCTGCTGAAACGTATTCATAACCGTAACCAAACGCATAGAGTCAAGGGAAAACCCGAGCATGACGTTTATGAATTCCTGGCACGTTACCGGAGCGCTTATCGGGATATCATCGGGAAGCTGGCCGCTCATCATGGCCCGGCGTTGCTTTGTTTTGATACGGAAAAGCAATCTCCCGAACAAATAGCCGGCGAAATGTTGGCTGCAATCGAGGTCAAGCGCAATACGTAGACTCTTGTAGATATCCACATTGAGCGCATTCAAGAAAAATGAGGCTGGCGTGGTTACGCGGTTTTTCAGAAAGATCGTTGATGTCTTCACTCAATATGGGTTTGAACATCAAATTGCCCTCAACGACAGCCTCTACTAAAGAGAATCTGACGATAAAGGCGTCCCTAAATGCCTTTGCTTCCGCGCTGGACTATGGTGCAAGATTAGTGGTTGGCTTTCTGATTAATCCGTTGCTGGTGAACGGGTTGGGCAGTTATGGATATGGAGCATGGCAAGTTTTAGGACGCTTGATCAGTTACATCGGGCCGGCAAGCGGGCGCCCGACTCAAGCCCTGAAGTGGACCATTGCCAATCAACAGGCCTCGACTAATTACGAGGAGAAACGCCGCCATGTCGGAAGCGCAGTTACGGTTTGGTTCCTGTTTTTGCCTGTTCTCATATTGCTCGGAGGATTGCTGGGCTGGTTGGCGCCGTCTTGGCTAAAGGCGCCGGTAGAGCTTTCTTGGGCCATTCGCATGGCCGCCGGACTGCTCATCGCTGATTTGATTTTGGCCATTCTAGTTGAATTGCCGCGGTCCGTGCTCGAGGGAGAAAACCTCGGCTATAAGCGCATGGGCTTGTCTGCCATATTGGTCTTTGCAGGCGGCGGGTTTATGGCGCTGGCATTGTACTTAAAGACCGGCCTCGTTGGCGTCGCCGCAGCAACATTGGCGGCAACTCTATTGGCCGGCCTTCTATTCTTGCAGGTCACGCGCACCTGCGTGCCTTGGTTCGGAATCGCCAAGCCTTCATCTGCGAACGTGCGCCGATTTTTGGGCTTGAGCGGGTGGTTCCTGGCTTGGAACATGGTCATGAAACTGATGCGAGCCAGCGACGTCGTCGTGTTGGGGACGCTGAGCTCAGTGGAGTCGGTGACAACCTATTCGCTCACTAAATACGCGCCGGAGACAATCATCAATATGATTGCGATTATGGTTTTCGGAATCACCCCGGGGTTGGGTAAAATTATTGGCTCCGGAAATTTGCAGAAAGCGGTCCAAGTGCGAAACGAGATTATGGCAATGACGTGGCTCATTATGACGGTAGTGGGGTCGACTATTCTGCTATGGAATCAGTCTTTCCTGAGCTTATGGGTGGGAGCAGAATACGATGCCGGCTCAACTTCCACTTTGCTCATTATCTTGATGGCGGCGCAGTTTGTTCTGATTCGCAATGATGCCAATATCATCGATCTCACGCTTGACCTGCGGCGCAAAGTGCTGATCGGCCTGTTGTCGACGGCGCTGGCATTAGTTATCGCCGGGACTTTGGTGAGTTATTTTAAAATGGGAATTGTGGGATTATGCGTGGGGTTCATTGCGGGGCGCTTGATGCTCAGCTTGAGTTATCCGTGGCTGGTGGGGCGTTTTCTTGAGATGCCGTTGTCTTCTCAACTCAAGGGTGTGTTGAGACCGGCGTTCATAACCGTTTTGCTTTGGGGGCCGGTGTCATTTCTGAGCCCTTTTGGGGCGGCAACCACTTGGCCGGGGCTGGTGTTTGCGGTTGGCGCAACTTTGTTGGTGATATCGCTCGTCGCATTTTATGCCGGCCTCTCGGGTGACCAGCGAAAATATATCTTGCAACGCGCTCGCGTGGTCGTCCAGCGGGCGCGGAATAATCGAGATCGTGTTTAAGCGTGAAACCAAAATGAGCAATCGGCAAAAACGCGTGGCGTTCTTCATTTCTCACATGCGCGGCGGCGGCGCCCAGCGCGCAACGCTTAAGCTTGCCGGCGGCATTGCCGAGCGTGGTTATGCTGTGGATCTCATTTTGGCCAAAGCCGAAGGCCCGTTTTTGAGTGAATTGCCCGAATCGGTGCGGCTGGTCGATCTCAAAGCCTCGCGCGTTTTGGCCAGCACCTCGGCTCTGGCTCGTTATCTCAAACGTGAACGTCCTGCGGCCATGCTTTCCGCCCTGGACTATGTCAACATAGTCGCCTTGTGGGCTCGGCGCCTGGCTGGCGTTTCTACCCGCGTGGTGGTGAGTGAGCGCAACCAATTGTCGCTCTCATCCAAGCATGGGTCGAATGTGCGCGCCCGGTTGATGCCGCATTTTATCAAACGTTTTTATCCCTGGGCTGATGGTATTGTTGCCGTCTCGAAAGGGGTAGCCGATGACTTGACGCAAATGACCGGCTTGGCTCGCGAGCGCATTGCGGTCATTTACAACCCGATTGTGACGCCCGAGCTGCAAGAGCGGGTAAAAATCCCCTTGCAACATCCGTGGTTGGAGATCGGCCAACCTCCGGTTGTGCTCGCAGCAGGCCGGCTCAAGCCGCAGAAAGACTTTCCCACGCTGATTCAGGCGTTCGCTCAGGTGCGGCGGAACCACTTGGCGCGGTTGTTAATTTTGGGTGAGGGCCCGGAGCGACTGGCGCTTGAGGCGTTGGTCAGGGAATTGGGCCTGGAGCAAGACATAAGTCTGCCGGGGTTTGTGGCGAATCCTTATCCATATATGACCCGCGCCTCGCTCTTTGTCCTTTCATCACGATGGGAAGGATTGCCAGGCGTCTTGATTGAAGCAATGTATTGCGGCGTTCCGCTTATTGCAACCAACTGCCCCAGCGGGCCGCAGGAAATATTAAAGGACGGACAGTATGGGCAACTGGTTCCCGTCGGTGAGGTGGCGGCGTTGGCGCGCGCTATTGAAATGGCTCTCACGGCTAAGGTGCCACGCCCGCCTCGGGAAAGCTGGCTCCCGTTTGAGTTGAAGACAATCGTGAAACAGTATCTTCAAATTCTGGTAGAGGGTTAGTCATGCGTAAAGTCACGTTTTGGTTGTCGCTAGCCCTGATCTTTGTTATTCCTTTGGAAAATGCGGTCTTCATTCAAGGCTTGGGGAGGTTGAGCAAGGCCGTTGGGCTTTTGGCGGCGGCGTTATGGATCGCCACGGTTATGATCACCGGCAAAGCTCGCAAGCCCCGCCCGTTCCATGCAGTCATTATTCTTTTTGTCCTCTGGAATGCGCTGAGTATTTTCTGGAGTGTGGATCATGACAGAACCATGGACCGCGCCGTCACTTACGCTCAGTTGTTTGTCATGGTCTTGATCATCTCGGATCTTTATGCCACACCCACAGCCTTGAGAGCCGGGCTGCAAGCTTACATATTAGGCGCCTATATTTCCATTGCCAGCACGATCTTTAACTATTTTCATGACATTGAATTTTATTCTCGGCGCTACGCCGGCGCGGGCATGCACGTTAACGATCTTGCATTGACACTGGCGCTGGGCATAGCTGTCGCCTGGTATTTAACGCTTATTAAAAATGAGCATGGCAAAAAATCTTATTGGCTAAGATTGATCAACTACGCTTACGTTCCAGCAGCAACCCTGGCCATTTTGTTGACCGCTTCTCGAGGCGCGATCATTGCCGCTATGCCCGCTTTTTTATTTATCTTTTTGTCATTGACTCGGTTCAAGCTTCACGTCCGCATTTTGCTCTTTGTCATGCTTGGGGTGTCGCTGTTGGGGTTGTTGCCCTTTGTCCCTGAATCATCCTTTCAGAGATTGGCGGCAACGGACAGCGTCATTATCGGAGGCGATTTCAATGGCCGCGCGGCTGTATGGCGTGAAGGCTTTGCCGTGTTTGTCGCGAATCCGCTTTTAGGCGTTGGGAGCGGAGCTTTCCGCTCGGCTGCCACCGAAACCGGCAAGATAGCCCACAATTTCGTGCTCTCGCTTCTGGTTGAAGTCGGGATAATTGGGTTTGCTCTATATGCGATCATTTTAGCGATGGCGGTTTATTACGCCATCCATCAACCCAAATGGAGTTGTCGACTCTGGCTGACGGTTCTGATGGTTTGGACGATAGGAGCGGCAACACATAATTGGGAGCATAGAAAGCAAACCTGGCTGTTTTTAAGCCTTGTACCCATGGGCGCAAGCGCCTACGTTCGGCGCGACGAAGAGGGAGCGCGGATTTTCTTGTCCGCGATGCGCGTGCGGACTGGAAAGTCCACACGCCCTCAAAGAGGGAGCGCGGACTTTCTTGTCCGCGAGGCGCGTGCGGACTAGAAAGTCCACACGCCCTCAAAGAGGGAGCGCGGACTTTCTTGTCCGCGAGGCGCGTGTGGACTAGAAAGTCCACACGCCCTCAAAGAGGGAGCGC
>JAKEEU010000113.1 GCA_022616415.1 Candidatus Zhuqueibacterota bacterium
GCCGGTAGGAAATTCCCCAGGCAAATTGGGCCGGGCGGAGTGAGGCCAGTCGGGGAAATTCGTCATGAACGGAATTTTCCCCTACGCGGTTGAGGCGATAAATTTTTCGGGACCGAGCCACGGGCCTCATCTTCGGATGACGCCGAGAGCAATCAACTTTGAGATTTGTTGTTCTTGACGCGATAGCTTTGTCCTTCAATAACGACGACCTCACAATGATGCAGGACTCTGTCCGCTAACGCCGCGGCGAGGGTGGTATCGTTGTTGAAAATTTTGTCCCACTCGTTCGGCGGGCGATTGGTCGTAATGACCGTGGCTCCGGTCTCGTAACGAGCGCTGAAGACTTGAAACAACAGATCCGAACCTCGCTTGTCAATCGGCAGAAATCCCAACTCATCGAGAATGAGGAGTCTGGGTTTAAGATATTTCTTCATCGCCTCCAGAAACGAATTATCACTCAGAGAGGCGTTTAAGTGGTTGATCAAACCGGCAGCGGTGGTGAAGAGCGTGGACACACCTTTCTGGCACGCCTGATAACCTAGTGCAATGGCCAGATGGGTTTTCCCCACGCCGGGCTGCCCAACGAAAAGCACATTGGTTTTGTTTTTGACCAAGTTGAGATCGAACAACGAGAGCACCAATTTTTTCGGCAGGCGCTGCGGATGCTTGAAGTCGTATTGATCGAGGGTTTTGAGCACCGGAAATTTCGCCACCTGCACCCGTTTTTGCGCCGCACGGTCTTTCTTGGCCAAGGCCTCCTCTTCGAGCAAGCGCGCGAGAAAATCCAGATACGAAAGATTGTCGCGCGCGGCTTTGGCGGCGTGCTCTTCGTAAACGCGGCGGATGGTGACGAGCTGCAGATAAGTCAGATTGTCTTCCAAGCGGTCCTTACTCATTGTCGTTCTCGGTGTTGAGGTGGTACTGTGACATGTCGATATCTTGCAGCCGAATCTCCCGTCCGTGTTTGATGCCAGGGCGGAGCGCCGCGGTTGCGCTTTCTTCGGCCCGCCGGCGCTGCTGGATGATGTTGTCAATATATTCGCAATGATAAGCGCCATGCTCGCAGGCCTTCTCCAACGCGGCGAGCACTTCGATCTTGCCGTAGATATCGACCATTTGCATGATGCGCTCGAGGTGGTACGGAATCCGCGCGCCAGCCAAAGTGAGGCCGGCCAGAAATTTTTCCGCTACCTCACCGAGCGCCAGAAAGAAATCCCGTTGCTTATGCCGCCGGGCTTGGCGCTTTTGGCGAAGGATGGCGTGGCGATGCTCGGGGTTTTCAAAGACCCGATATTTTTCAAACGACCGGTCGTGGCTGGCGACGAGCACTTCATGGTGATAAAGCGCAATCCGGTACGGCGTGGCTTTGAGCACGAGCGGCTTGCCGACAGCTTCGGGCGGTACGCTGTAGAGATTGGTTTGGAAATGGACAAAGGCTTGCTGATCGGCGTAGATGGATTTCTTGAGCGCAATGTCGTAAGGATGGGCCGGCAATGGCAACAGTTGCGAACGTTCTTCAGCTAACAGATCACACGGTCGCTGGTGCGTGGTGCCGTGAATGCGACGATTGACTTCGGCGAGCCATTGGGCGCATTGGTGATTCACGACCGCCAGTTCTGCCGGCGGCGCCAAGATTTCTTCGCGGCCGGCGAGAAAATTGCTTTTCACAAAATCCACCCCGCGCTCGACTTTGCCTTTGTGATGTGGAGCTCTGATGCGACACGGCTCCGGCTTGAACAAATAATAGCCGGCAAAGTCCATCAGCGTCGGATTGAAGAGAATGGTTTTGCCGTGACGTTGCAAGACCACGCTTTTGAGATTGTCGTAAACCATCGTTGGCGGGACGCCGCCGAAAGCCTCGAAGGCGCGCACGTGACCATCGAGAAAATGCTCCATGGTCTCGGCCAGATAGAAGCGCACGTACATGAAACGACTGTAGGCGAGCGTCATCACCAAACAAGAGAGCAGCCGTTTGGTGTTGCCGATCATCAGCGTGCCGCATTGGCCCCAATCGCATTGCGCTTGCTCACCGGGGCCGGTTTCCAGACGCAAGAAGACTTCGCCTTGGCGTTGCGGCAAGGTGGCGAGATATTCGTTGAGGATCGACTTGCCGCCGGTGTAGCCGAGGGGCTTGAGTTTTTCCAGAATCCGCACGCCACTGAGATGCGGTGTCTTTTCGAGCAGGCGATCAATCGCCGGCTTGAAGGCATCGAGTTTGGAAGAACGCGCGCGTGGTTGATGTTGGCGATCGAGAAAATTCTCGGTGCGAATAGCGCAGCGCACCGTCTTGCGATCCAGTCCCAACTCGGTGGCAATGGCGGAGATGCTGACGCCGTCATGCAGATACAGGCGGCGAATATAGGCCCAGGTTTCAATCGTGATCATCAACCCTCCCTGCGGGCGTAGCCTCAAGACGTTTGAAAATTTCTGCGAGGGCATGAAAATCGCCCTCACGCCCCGGGACTTGAGTGGTAAGCCGTGGCAGCGAGGGGCGCACCGGCAAGGGCAAGACTTGAAACACCCCTTGCTGGTAGGCAATCAGTTGCCGTGCGATCAGACCATCACGGGCGCGGATATAGGCCTCGACTTCAAGCTTCAACAGTTGGCAAATTTTCTCGTAGTCGTAGTAAGAAATGCCATTGCGATCGCCAACCGTCACCAGAAAATAGTAGAGCAACAACTCGTCACCCGACAGCGCGCGCAGAAAGCCGTCGTGGACGAAGCGATGCTCGATCCAACTAAAAGACCCGCGAATCTTGCGGATGCGGTCTGGAAAAATCGGTGCTCTGCCTGGCATAATGGTCTCCGTTTTTAGGAGAAGATAAGGCGGCCGGCGGAAAAAACCTAAGTGGTTCCATATCTCGCGGCGAGAAAAGTTCGGCTTAACTCAAGGCGAATCAAGCGGGTAACTGGTTCCTTATCTCACCGATTGCCGTTTGAGTGCAAAGGGTAAGGAGTTCAGTTAACGGCAAGGTAATACAAAGGCTTAACTGGTTCCTTATCTCACCGGTGCGAAACAGATCGAGTTGAGTTGTTGTTTTCGTGAGGGTTAACTGGTTCCTTATCTCATCCGCCCAAGGCAGGTTCCGCCCGTCGGGTTCGGCCGAGCTTGTCTTGAGGGATACCAGCGAACCAAGCTTGGCTTCAATCGGATGGGAATTGGCTTGTCCCGCAAGAGGGGATTGTTGTTTTCGCTTTTGTCGCCATTGTTTTTGATAATCGGGATGATTGCGGCGGAATTTCTTGACGTAGCTGTAATTGCAAGCCAGATCTTTGTCGGACCAGAGCTTTTTGGTGCGTTTGACGCGCTGCCGTTTGCAATACCATTTTTCGCAGGCGAGTTGTCGTGAGCCAACTTTGGGATGTGGCTCAAAGACTTCCTCGCAAAACAGGCAAACTTTCGGTTCGTGCTGAATCATGATCACCACGGTGTCAGGTAACGAATCGTGTCCACAAATCAAAGACGTCAAACAATGGCGTCCTTGGGGTGAGCGCTCTGGGTAGGTCTTTCACCAAGAACACTCATAGATCATGATAAAGCATTGTGGCGGAATAAAAACCATCGCTTCAAAAACTGGCCGCAATCAAACGAATCAAATACAGTTTGAAAAACTCAGGGGGAATAACAAGGTGGGGAATTATAATCCGGCCAAAGTGGGGAGTTTTATGCCGGCATTAACA
>JAKEEU010000114.1 GCA_022616415.1 Candidatus Zhuqueibacterota bacterium
CACGTCGAAACCCGTATGCTCGAGCTCGGAATAAACGTGGCGAAAAGTGTTACCCCCAAATGACGATTTTTTGCGAAAAATCATTTGACAATTACATGTAATGAAATGTCACTCACTTACGTTTCACGTCTTTACGTTTTACGCTTTTACGTTTTACGCTTTTTCAATTCACTCACAAAAAAAGGAGGCTTGTATGCGCAGAATTTTTGCAGCAGCATTGTTGGTCTGTTTTTGTGCCGGATGTTACACGATGAAGTACGCCGCACCGGCTGGCGTTAGTGTAACCACGATCTCCGAGGAGCAGCCAGCGACTTTCAAAAAACAAGTGAAAGTTTGGTATGCCCTGTGGGGCCTGGTGCCGATTACAGACAATACGTCGAGTAAAGTCATCGCCGAGAACAATCTGAAAAATGCGCGCGTCAAGACTGAGATCAAATTTGTGGATGGAGTGATCTCGATCTTCACCGGCATTGCCAGCATTGTGCCGGCGACAATGACAATTGAAGGCAACCAGTAATAACTGAGCCGTTAAAACAAACCGCTGTTTTCGAAAAGTGATGGTAAATCTAACAGCGGTGCCTAAAGGGCGTGCAGCGGATTCGGCGAGCCGGTCCGCTGACGCCTCGCTATTCAATTTCTAATAAAATTCACTTTTAAAGAAAGAGGTCAAACCATGTACACACGCGTCGTTGTTGTTCAAGTCAAGCCGGATAAAATGGATGAGGTATTGAGTATCTGGCGCGATTCCGTTTTGCCGGTGGTCAAGCAGTTGCAGGGATTCAAAAATGCCTTGCTGCTCACCAATCGTGAAACGGGCAAGGGTATCTCCCTCACGCTGTGGGAAACCGAAGCCGACATGAAGGCCGTGGAGTCAAGCGGCGTCTTTCAGCAGATGCTCGCCAAATTCACGCCGCTTTTTGCCGGTCAGCCTGTGCTGGAGCATTATGAAGTGAATTTGCAAGCGTAGTCGAGGTGAACCATTTAAAACTGCTGGTTTTTCCAGCAAGGAGGAGTTGATGAAACAATTTACTCAAACCTTTATGCGCACCGTTCTTGTGGTTTTGATCATGGCGCTTTTTATCGCTATGGGCTGCCAGCAGCCGGATGCGGCTCAAAAATTAAAACCCATTGTTGACGCCTACGCCGAGGTCTGGAACACGGGAAACTTGAACGCACTGGACGCGATTATCGATCCCCAGTTCGTACGCCATACAAGTCCTGCGGGAACAACTTCTGCCGTTAGCCTTGACTCATTAAAAAAAGTGATCTCCAATCTTCGAACTGCGTATCCGGATTTTCATGTCACTCTGGATGAGGAGATTTATGTTGGTGAGAAGGCGATCGTGCGATGGAGCTATATCGCCACGAATACCGGCGCCGGTAATTTTCCTCCAACTGGCAAGCAGGTCAAAAGCACGGGCATTGACATCTTGCGCATCAAGAACGGCAAGATCGTAGACGACTGGGCCGAGACGGACAATCTATTTTTGATGCAACAATTGGGTTTCACCCTGACGCCACCGTCGGTTTCAAGTGCAAAGTAATTTGCCAAAACAACGAGAGGCAATGCTAAAGCATTGCACACCTCAAATTGAAAGGAGCCTATCATGTCAGAGCAAAACAAAGCATTGGCGCATCGTTTCCATTTGGAAATGCTGCAAGAAGGGAAATTCGATCTCATCGACAAGTTGATCAGCCCCGACTTTGTGGCGCGCGTGCCCGGACTTCCCGAGGAGTTTTCAAAGGGCCCGGAGGGCGTGAAAAAATGGTTTGCCGCGCTGCGCGCGGGCATCTCCAATCTCCACAATACACATTATGAGACCATCGCCGAGGGCGACCTGGTGCTTATCCGCTGGGACGGCACTGGCCTTCACACCGGGAATGTGTTTGGCGTTCCCGCTTCCGGCAAACCGATAAAAGTAACGGGGCTCGATCTCTTCCGAATAGCCGGAGGCAAAATCGTGGAAATGTGGCAGGAGGCGGATTATCTCGGCATGATGCAACAGATGGGCGCAATTCCTAGCCGGTAAAAATACGCTCCCTGAAAAAAAATCACAACTAACATTTTTTTAACCACCCCAAAAGGAGGTAATGCCATGTTTCAACGAATTTTTGTTTTAATCGCCTTTGGGTTTACGCTGATGTTTTTGGCGTGCAGCGAACAAACCCCCACCGCTCCAGATTTCAAACAAAGTGAGCAGGAAACCGGAGTGGCCGCTTTAGCGAAGGGAAGGAGTACACGCTTTGCGGCTGAGGTGGATCTAAGTGACGGCATCCTTAATCCGGAGTGCCTTGAAGTGTTCCCGGATGGCAGTGTAAAATTGAATGGCTGCCAGCTTGCCGGGCCAGTTACTAAAGACCTCAAAGGCACCGCCACGGCAATAGTCACTGGCAGGCAGGATGCTGTGGGGAATGGCAGGTTTCGTGGAACCCTCACCCTGGACGTGTCCATGGGAGACCTGAGCGGAACTTTTGAAGGCCGTTTTCAGGGAAAATGGACGGCCGGGATTGCCGAAGGCAAAATCAAGGCCCAGGGTACCGGCGGCTTCGAGGGAATGAAGATGAAGGCGACTTTCCTGGAGCAGGGTGACCCCCCAGGCACCAGCGTGTACACAGTTACCGGACGCATTGTGAAAGGAGAAGATGGAGATGATGACGATGACGACGAAGGCGATGACAGACGGAAACATGGAGGGAACTAAACCGCAAGATTTAGCCGGAGCGTGCATACAGCCGTGTGAATATTGATTCGCCCAACGCGAACGGCGGGGGCAAAGGCATGAATTTCATCCCGCGCCAGTTTCAACGCTTCATCTTCGATCAAACTCTGTCTTGCCCCCGCAGCCGCTCAGCCTGGCGATGTGTGGTGGCCGAAGGCTGGACGACGTGGGATCGGATGGAGTTGATGCAACAACTCGATGTCAGCACACAGATGACTCCGTCGCATAAATCAAATACGGCCTGTGAAACCGTAAAGGTGAGAAAAACGAGATAGCGGTTCCTTCGGGAACCGCTTAAAACCCTGATGTAAGGCAAGGAGAAAAAAGTTATGAAATCCTTAAAGTATGCTGTATTATTTATGCTGGGCCTATCCCTTGCGCTGCTCTCTTGCACCAAACCCGAGACATTCGATGTGGCTGCGGTTCGTAAAGCTATTGAGGCAGGAAATGCCAAATGGGTTGAGGCGTTCAATCGAGGCGATGCAGCCGGTGTGGCCGCATTGTATACAGACAATGCGGCCTTATTGCCCCCGAATAGCGAGATGATTCAAGGAAGGCAGGGAATCCAAAACTTTTGGAACGGCGGGTTCCAAATGGGTCTGAAAGATGCGGCCTTGACCACTGTGGATGTTGGAGGGAACGGCGATACAGCTTTCGAAATCGGCAAGTACACCCTTAAAATCCAGCCAGCGGGCCAAGAGGGCATGTCGGACTCGGGTAAATATGTGGTCGTCTGGAAACGGCAGGTCGATGGCACGTGGAAATTGCATGCGGATATTTGGAACAGCAGCATGCCGATGCCTGGACAGTAATAGATCCGGCAACATTTCGATAATCATCGGTCTTGGCATTGCTGAGATTCTACAACGAATAAGTTTTGCATGCTGATAGCTTTTGATGTTTAGTGGCCATCGAAGCATCAAATAAACAAGCACGCCACTAAGTTCACACCTATTTTTAAGGAGGGTGTCATGAATAAAATTAATCTCGTACTCGTCGCGCTTTTGGCGCTGTTTATTGCCCTGCCAGCCGGCGCCCAGGTCAAGCTTGGCGTCATTGGCGGCGTGAATTTCGCCAACCTCAGTGGGGAGGAGGTCGATGGCACCAAGATCGATTTCTCCAGCCGCACGGTTTTGGGAGTCGGCGGTGTTTTGGATGTCGGCCTGAACGAAAATGTCGCGCTGCGCTTTGAGCCGATGTATTTGCAAAAGGGCGCGGAATTAACAGAGACCGATCCGGATTTAGGCACGGCGACATTTGCGTTTAAAGCAGCCTATCTGGAAGTGCCGGTTCTTTTAAAGATTGCTCTTGGCACGAGCACCACTCGACCCTATCTGATGGCCGGCCCAACCATCGGGTTCAACTTGAGCTCGAAATTAGAGCTCAGCGCGCTCGGCATCAGCGCAGAAATCGACGCTAAGGAAATCACCAAAAGCACCGATTTCGGCCTTGCTTTCGGCGCCGGTGTGAGTTTCCCGGCTGGCACCAGCTCCATCTTTGTCGAAGGTCGCTATACCCTTGGCCTCACGGATATTGCTGAAGCCGGCGCGCTCGAATTTATGGGCGACGAGATAGTGTCCGGTGATGCGGATGTGAAAACCAGAGGATTTCAGATCATGGGCGGCATCGCCTTTCCGCTCGGCGGCAAATAATCCTTAAGCGAGTGCAGTCGGACTTTGCAGTAAGAAATTTGCACAGTCCGACTGGTTCGCCCTTGAATTCTTAGGAGGCGTTTCATGAAAACAAAAACTTTGTATCGTTGGCTCGTTCTTGCTGGCATCGCCTTAATCGGTTGCCAGAACGACAAAATCAGTTCACCAGTACCCGTGCCTGAGCCTACTTCGACCTGGGAATTGATTCAGCAGAAAATCTTTGACGCCAGTTGCGTGAGCTGCCATGCTGCCGGGACTTCTTTTGCGAGACAATCGGGGCTGGTGTTGACGAAAGATGTGGCATACAAACAGCTCATCAATGTCCCACCCCAAAACCAGTCTGCGGCTGCGGATGGGCTGGTGAGAGTTGGCAAAGAAGGATTGGCAAGTCTGGAGAAAAGCTTTCTGTGGCAAAAAGTCAATGCGCCGAATCAAGATCATCTCTATGCCGATCATCCGCACTATGGCGCCATCATGCCATTAGGAGGTCCGCCATTGACGAATGGCGAGCTGGAATTGATTCGCCGGTGGATTGTCGCCGGCGCGCCGGATGCCGGCAAGGTCGTTGATCCTGCCGTGCTCGAAGATAAGAGCCGGTACGAGCCGAAGGGATTCGAGGCGTTGCCGCCGCCGGCAAAAGGAGTACAACTCCACTTGGGGCCGTTCGAGGTCGCCGCCAATTATGAGCGCGAGTTTTTGTATTATTCGCCTTTGAATCATTCCGATGACGTTTTCACCAAACGCGTTGAAGTCGCCATGCGTCCCGGCAGCCATCATTTCTTGTTGTATGCTTTTCAGGATAATACCCCGGCCTCGATCATTCCGCCTGCCGGAGTATATCGAGATTTTCGTGATCGCGCTGGAAATTATATTTCTCAGAATATGGAAGTATTTAATTATCTTCGATCCGCCGTTGGTGCTGGAGCCCGGGCAGGGGCTGCGTCTGATTACCACTTATAAAAATTCGACGAGCCGAACTTTGCGATATGGGTTGCTGAGCACGGATGAGATGCAGATTCTGTTCGGGTATTATTATGCCGATTGAAAAGAATCGGGAGCAAATGTTCAGCGAATCTCGAAAAGTCGGAACTCAAACCGATGAGCTTGCAAAGAAAAAAATTTCCAACGGATAGAAAAACCCAGCGGATTAGATCAGTTGGGTTCTTCTATCCGTAAAAACTTGCTCTGTTTGTAAAAAGTCCTCTTATCCGTTGGTCACTTTTCATCTGCTGGCTTAACTTTGTAGAAATCTCGCATGTGGCTCACTTTTACGATTAAAGGGAAACGATATGCAACAGCTCAATAAGATGTCCATATCCAAGCGCTTATGGCTCTTGGCGGCATGCGCTTTCATGTTCAGCGCGTGTGATCCCAACGGGGTCATAGATCCCCCTGTCGATCCCGACCAGAAGGCAACGGTTGCCGAGTCTTTTTCATATCGGATCGACGTGGCCAATCAAAGCCGGTTTCGTATCGAGGGCATTAACGGAGCTATCGACATCGTTGGCGTGCCTGGCGCCTCCAAGATTGAAATTTGGGGCGAGCGGCGGGTCAAATCGAAAAGCACTGAAGATGCCAGGGATTATTTGAAGAATCTCGAAGTGCGCGTAACCGATGGCGCCGAGGAAGTCTTTGTCAAGACCATCCAGCCGCGCGAAACTGGCGGCCGCAGCTTGGAGGTCATCTATCACATTCGCATGCCGGACAACTGGGAGGCGCTGGTTAATAATGTGAATGGAAATGCTCTCGTCGACTCACTGGCTGGGAAAGTTTCCGCTGGCTTGGTCAATGGCAATGTTCAATTGCGTGAGATTTCAGGAGCGATTTCCGTTGGCTTGACCAATGGCAACATCTTGCTTGCAAAAGTCACCGGCAACACTTTTATTGCGTTGGTGAACGGCAATATCGACGCCGGCTTGACCTTGCCGCCACAAGGAACGTGCGACATGAGCGCGGTTAATGGAACGGTCGGTCTACAAATTCCCCAAAACACCTCGGCGCAATTCGCTGCGGAGGTGGTGAACGGCTCGATCAGCACAACAGGGCTGATCATTCACGACGCCATTACTACGCCCAAATCCGTGCGCGGCCGCCTTGCCGGCGGCGAGGGGAAAATCGCGCTCAAGACGGTCAATGGCAGCATCATCGTCAAGGGATTTTGAACGAATTTTACCTTAAACAAACGAAAATTATTCGTTTGAAAATCGTTTTTTAGCAAAAAAAAAGCGGGAGAAATTTGGTCTTTTGGGTGTCTATATAAGTAGATAGCCAAAGGCACAAGCCAGTGTAGCGGCGGCTCGAATTTGAGTCAAGCTTGGGCTTCAAAGAAAAAAACAGGCCAGCCAGTGAGAAAATTTTCTACGGAGAAAACCATGACAATAACTCCATTACAACGTTTCGCTACAATAACGCTACTCCTTTGCCTCATTTCGGCGCAAGGCTGCTACACTTATAGGCTACAAGCACCTGGCCAGTATGGTGTGGCGGTTAAAGGAGAGGTCGTATGGTCGTTTGCGTGGGGTTTGATTCAGGAGCAACCCCGAATCGATAATTGCAATAATCAGGCAATGGCCGAGGTCACGGTGCGGAGCAATCTCGCCTTTGAGCTCATTACCGTAGCAACCCTGGGATTTGCCTCACCTAAAAAAGTAGAGTGGAAATGCGCGCCACCGCAACCAAGCGAGGGCGTCATTGTCACCGATACCACGAGGATTCATTAGCCATGCCACCTGATGATCTAAAACCTAATTTTCAAGTCACCGGTCACAAACAATGGGTAAACTGGCACGAGAATTTCAAGCCCCAACCATTGAAGAAGCTGATCGATGTGTGGAACGTCCGGCCCGAAGAATCTCGCATCGAATGGTATAATGCTGCGACCAAAGGATTTCAGGAGGTCATTGCCGATGCCCTGCGCCGAGGCGATTCCATGCGCGCCATCGGAGGCGGGTGGTCTTTTTCCGACGTGACGAGGACCGATGGTATTCTTCTCAACACCAGGCCGCTGAATTACCGTTTTAGGATCGATCATAATCAAGCCCATCCTGGTTACGGAGGTGATGCGAGCAATCTTGCATTTGTGCAGTGTGGAATCTCAATTGCCGATTTGAATCGCTACTTAAGAAATAAGGGAAAATCGCTCAAGACTTCAGGAGCTAGTAATGGCCAAACCATAGTCGGCGCCTTCTCAACGGGAACTCACG
Source organism: Candidatus Zhuqueibacterota bacterium (assembly GCA_022616415.1). Taxonomy (GTDB): domain Bacteria; phylum Zhuqueibacterota; class Zhuqueibacteria; order Zhuqueibacterales; family Zhuqueibacteraceae; genus Zhuqueibacter. The sequence continues at coordinate 7,576 of JAKEEU010000114.1, forward strand.
GCTCGGCGTTAGATGTCGGCTCGATACAAGACTACGTCGTTGCGCTTCACCTCATCGTCGCGCCAGAACGCGCGGTTTGGCTCGAGCGTGCCTCTCAGCCGGTCATTGCAGATACGTTTCCGAGTATGTTAGGAGCGGAGCTGATCCGCGATGATGACTTGTTTAATGCTGCTCTGGTGAGCTTTGGATGTTTCGGCATCATTCATGGCGTTGTCATCGAGGCCACTGATTTGTATTACTTGCAGGCCTATCGCCGGCTGATGCCCCTTAACCTGAATTATTCAAGAAAGTGAAAAAAGTCGGAGGAATTTTCTCTGCAATTTATTATATTACAGTCATCTAACGACGAACACAACGGAGAAAATTC
>JAKEEU010000115.1 GCA_022616415.1 Candidatus Zhuqueibacterota bacterium
CCTGGCTTTCGGCGCCGAGCCTCGCTCCCGGCGATGGCGAGTTGGATTTATTGTCGAGCATTCTTGCCGGCGGCCTCAACTCTCGTCTCTACAAACGGCTGGTGTATGAGCTGCAAGTCGCGCAGGATGTCACGGCCTTCCAAAGGAGCGGCCGCTTGAGCTCGTCCTTCGTCATCTTCGCGACGGCGCGCAGCGGCCACACGCTGGCCGAGCTTGAAAAAGTGATTCAGGAAGAAATCGACAAAATGAAAAATGACGCGCCAAGCGACCGCGAGCTGCAGCGCGCCGTCAACCAATACGAAGCCATGTTTCTACGCCAGCTCGAATCCGTCGGTGCAAAAGCCGACCTGCTCAACAATTATTTTATGTTGGCCGGCAATCCCGATTATTTCAACGAAGATTTGGCGCGCTACAAAGCGCTGGAGCCGAAAGACGTTCAAGCGGCGGCACAGACTTATTTAAGAGACAATGGCCGCGTGGTGTTGAGCATCGTGCCGCAAGGCAAAAAAGAGCTGGCTGCGGCGAAGGCGATGGATTAACGAAAAGCTGGAGTATTGGAGTGCTGGATTATTGGATTGTTGGAGTATTTTTAATCTGAGAAAACTATTCCTATGAAAAACTGCAAAAGCTTGAAGATATTTGAGAGTAGCATATCGTTCGCCATTTGCTGTCTGTTAGTTGTTTTTTCAACTTTGCACGCCCAAGCCCCGGATCGCAGCCAGCCGCCGGCGCTCGGGCCGTCGCCGGCTTTAAAGCTGCCCCCGATTCAACGTTTCAAATTGTCCAACGGCTTGCCGGTGGTCATGATGGAAAAGCGTGATGTGCCGCTGGTGCAAATCGATTTGTTGGTGAAGGCCGGAACGGCGATGGACCCGGCTGGGAAAAACGGGCTGGCCAGCATGGTGGCGGCGATGCTGGACCAAGGCGCCGGCTCACGCAATGCGTTGCAATTGGCTGATGCGATTGATTTTCTCGGCGCCAATCTTTCGGCTGGAACCGGCCAGCACACCTCTGCAATCACCTTGAACACGCCGCTGTCAAAGTTGGATTCGGCGCTCGCGTTGATGGCGGACGTGGCATTGCGCCCGGCGTTTGCGCCGGAAGAATTGAACCGGCAGCGCAAGCAACGTCTCACCACTTTGGCGCAATGGCACGATCGGCCCGGCACCATCGCTTCGGTGATGTTCAGCCGCACGTTGTACGGCGAGAAGCATCCTTATGGATTGCCGGCCATCGGCGATGAGAAAAGCTTGCGGAGTTTTCGCATTGAAGACCTGAAAAATTTTTACTCCACATATTTGCGCCCGAATAACGCGACGCTTATCGTCGTGGGCGACGTGACGGCAAGCACTGTTTTACCTAAGCTTGAGACGGCGTTCGGCAAATGGGAAACCGGCAAAATTCCGACGGCAACTTGGACGGGCGTGGCGCAGGTGCAAAAGCGGCAGGTTTGGCTGGTTGACAAGCCCGGCGCGGAGCAATCGGAAATCCGCCTCGGCCGCCTCGGCGTGCCGCGCTTGACCGAAGATTATTACGCGTTGGTGGTGATGAACACCATTCTCGGCGGCTCGTTCACTTCGCGGCTGAATCAGAATTTGCGCGAAACACACGGCTATTCTTACGGGGCCGGCTCGTCCTTTGACTTTCGCCCCCTGCCGGGTCCGTTTGTGGCTGGCGCCGCGGTGCAAACTTCAACGACGGACTCGGCGCTTGTCGAATTTATGAAAGAGCTGAACGCGATTCTCCAACCGGTTTCGGATAGCGAGCTGACGCGCGGCACGAATTACGTCGCCTTGAGCTTTCCGCAAGATTTCCAATCCGTTGGGCAGATTGCCAACCAACTGGCCGAGCTGGTGATTTACGATTTGCCGGATGATTATTTCAACAATTACATCCAGCGCATACTCGCCGTCACCAAAGAAGACGTTGAGCGCGTGGCGAAAAAATATCTCGATCCTGAAAAAGTCGCCGTCATCGTCGTCGGCGATCGCGCGAAAATCGAGAAGGCCGTGCGCGCGCTCAATCTCGGCCCCGTGCAAGTCATGACGGTTGAGCAAGTCTTGGGAAAAGCGCCGGTCGTGGAAGGAACGGATTGACGGCTGGTTGCTGGGCGCTTGTTGCTGGTTTGCTTGCTGCCGACAATTAATTTTTTAATATGCAAAATCAAGGACTGATACGCGAGCTTGGACGACGCTACGGTTGGACGATCGCTTGGGCGGCACTGTTGTTTATTCTGTCGTCGATCCCCGAGCTTTCGCCGCCGGCGCATGTTTTTGAATGGGATGACAAGCTGCATCATCTGTTGGCTTACACGCCTCTGGGTTGGCTGTTGATGCGTTCCCTGGTTTGGCGCGGGAGCAGCACTCGCAAAACATTATGGCTCGCTATCGCGCTCGGAATGTTGTATGGAATTACTGACGAGTTTCATCAACATTTCGTTCCCGGCCGTATGATGGATTGGACTGATGCAGTGGCGGATGCCGGTGGGATTGCGCTGGGAAGCTGGTTCTTTCATTTTCGCCGCAAGTCAACGCCGGCAGCGGAGAAAATTAAAGCGGAAGCGAAACGAAAGACCGCGCCTTTATAAAATTTTTTTGTTGCGGTTCCCCTACGGGCGTGGCCTTTTCGTTGCAAACCATTTATGAAATGTAAATGCTCTTAGCTTCGCTTGCACGGTTCCCCATGCTTTTTGTTGCTCAAATCGCCAGCCCGTTTGGAGGTGGTTGAGGTGTGAGTCTCGGCGGCGCCCAGTGCGATCAGCAAAACCGCCAACAACACCCGGCGCCAGCGGCGATGCACTATGCGGAGAATCGGCCTGATTGAAAATGGCGCGTTCCATAAAATCACCGCGGCGGCTAAAAAAACAACGATGATCGTCGAAACCATGGCCACACCTGCAAATTTATCCTTGCTGTCATACTTTTTCGAGGTCAAATCTTTTTACCAACTTCAGCTTCTATTATTAAGACACCAGCAAGCTGAAAAAGGTTGCAATCAAAAACGAGAACGGGAGGAAATGTGCGCACAACGACAGGTTTGATCTGTCTGCTGCTGTGGACGGCGACGGTGTCCGCGCAGCGGTACGCAGGCGATGGCAAAGATCGCCTCATCATCGGCGGCGACGCCGGAATTTTCCGCGTCAGTTATGACGGCTTCACCCGGGTTTATGACAAACGCAGCGGAGCAACGCTCGGCGGGACGGGTTTGTTGAAAATCCGTGTGCCTTATTACCTCGCCGTCAAGTACCGGCATTTTGAAAAGGACGGCAGCGTCGCCGTCAATAACGTTCCGGAGCCGCAAAGCTGGAAGGAGAATTGGTATACCGCCGGCGTGCGTTATCTTTCTTATGGCGACCGCAAACTGATCAGCTATTTCGGCTTTGGCTTTGCGTTTTTCAACATTAAAGAGACCGGCACAGTGAGCGTTTTTGGCCGCGATCCGGGCAAGCGCAGCGCCAGCGGATTTTTCCTGGATGGCGGCCTGGAGTATCGCTTCAGCAAATACGCCTCGTTGGATTTCGAAATCGAGGTGACCTCCGCCGGCCTCGAGGGAAAAAGCGGCTTCGAAGGCTCGAGCGTCGGCGGTTATTTGTTCAGCATCGGTGCAAAATTGTTCGTGCTTTAGCCCAAATGGCAGTGGAGTGCAAAGCCCGCGGCCGCGGCTTCAGCTTCGCTGTCGATTTCCATTCCCATCGACTTCAGATTGCGCGCGGGGGGAACTTAGTGAACGTCCCACAATTACTTCCCGAGGTAGTCGTAGTCCTGCCCCCTTGTGGGGCATTGTGGCAACCGAGAATTTGGTGGCTTCGACAGCCGCCCACAAGGGGCGGGGACTACTTTTGTGCAGGAAGTTATTTTTAGATGAGCCCTTACCGCAGTAAGCGCGCCCCATGCCGGCAAGTGTCGCCAAATTCCCCTTTAATTATAAATCAGTCCATATTGTTTCATTTCGCGGCCTCTTCCACCATCTCGCGCGTGATGACGATTCTACCCTCTTGGCAGAACTTGCATTTGAAAACCGAACGTTCCGGAATTTCACGCGGTTTTGACGGGGTGGCGCTGCGCGTGACGACGACCGGTTTGACAATTTTTTCAAGATCGACATCGTTGACGTGCTCGCCGGCGCCGTTGCAGCGCACTTTGATCGTTTGGGCTTTGGCCATAAATTTTTCTCTTGGTTGTTTCAGAAACTTGAAAGGAGTGCAGGTATATTTCAAGCTGAACTTAATTTTACAAAACTGCGGCCAGATTTGCAAGGAAAAGATTGGAAACGCCGTAAGGCAGTTGTGGTTGGACCGTCCGGACGCTGAACTATTAAATCCGCCAAATTCACATATAACAAAGCGTCCGGACGGTGTTTTTGAGGCATTACGAAATGCCGCCGCGCCCGGTGTTGTTACGCCGGTGAAATACTTTTTGACTTCGCCAAAATTCGCTTACGTAATTCCGCACCTTTGCTCGTATATACTATTCGGTTTTATTCAAAATGATTGCGCACACCGCCGCGGCATCCAAAATAGGAATTTGGAGGCGACGGTGTGGAATACTAAACGAGCAGATAAAACTATGTGGCAACGTGGACTAAGGATAGGTCACCCTCCCCGGAAACGACTTTGCTTGCGTGAATCACGCCCTATCGCCGGCTTGGTTTTTTCTCACCGCCTCGGCTTTGCCGCGTGCATCAGTATGATCGCCCTGTTCTTGGCGCTGGCGTTGCCTCGGCCGGCTAGCGCTCAGGCCCCAACGAGCAGCAGCAGCAGCAGCAGTACCACGCTCGGCCTTCCTGCCACTGCCATTGCCTCTGCCACCTCGATTCACTACGAGGATCGCCTGCGTTTTTATCTCGACGTCAAAACCAAAAATTTTCTCATCGAGATGGCAGACAAGGAGATGATCCTGCTGCAAACCATCACGAATGTCACCGCCGAAATCAAGCTGCGCGGATTGGAAGGCTTGGCGCAGGACGAGGCCGGCTTCGATTTGCTCTATAAAAAAACGCGGACGCTGACGGAAAGTTACACGGCGGAGATGGAAGCGATTTTGGCGGTGATCGACGAGATCTCGGCGCTGTCGCTAACGCTGGAGCGCGAGCGCCGCTACGATTTGGTGGAAAAATTTCAGGATTTGAAGAGGCGCTTGGTGGCGGCGTTGGATCATCGTGAATTGTACAAAAAAGCGCCGGCCACAAAAAGCCACGTCAGCGGACTCGTTAAAGAATACGACGTCGAGGTCGACTCGCTGCTGCGCATTTACAATCGCCTCGAGAAGTTTCAGCGGGTGGCGGCGGCCAAAGGCGATTCGGCAATTCTGCAGCTGGTGGAAAAGCAGAAAGCCAGGATTTTGGGGATGGTTACGGATTTGAAAAGCGACTCGGCCGCGACGCCCGATCTCGCCGGCTCTTTTCTGCAGGAAACCGAACGCATTGCCACGCTGCTGGGCGAGCTGGACAAACTCGAAAAGACTTCGTCCGGCACCCTCGATACCGCGCTCGAGATCGAGACGGTGCGGCGGAATATGATCGCGCAGCTTGATACGCGGCTGCAGAAGCTTTTAGGCTTAAATGAACATGACAAGCCGACGCTTGAGGAGATGTTTCAAATTTGGCGCGGGGCGCGTTTGGCGGATTACGAGGCGCGCGCGGCGGAGTACGCGGTCATGAAAAAGAACCTGCTCGAAACCGGCAATGCCAAAGAGCGGGCGCGCATGCTGGAGCGCGATTTGACCGACGCGCTGCTGAACTACGCCGCGGAGCGCTATCGCGTGGCCGAGCCGCAGCTCAGCGCCGTGATGCAGGACTACGGCCGTTATTTCACGAATTGGGACGCCGTGATGTTTTACCGCGCTGAGGCGTTTTATGCGCGCTCTTTATATCCCACGGCTTATGAAAATTACGAGCTGCTGCTGCGCCGTTATCCCGATTCCAAATTTCTCGGCATGGTGCTGTTGCGGCTTTTGACCATCGCGCACACGCTCAATTGGGAGCAGCCGTTCTTCTCGTATTACGAGCGGATCGACAGTGCCGCCCTCTCTACTGAAGAACAAAAAAGCAAAGGCGGCACCCCTCGCCTCGACTCCCGCATCGTCGAGCGCAGCCGCTATCTGGCCGGATATTATCTTTTGAATTTGGACAGACATGCGGAGGCCGAGACGGCGCTGGCTTTGATTCCGCCGGCATCGCGCTATCACTTTGCCGCGCAATATCTCCGCGGCATCGTGCAGGCAAATCTTGGCAATCTGGCCGGCGCGCTACAGCATTTTCAATATCTCGCGGAAAGTGAAGGCCCGGTCACGGGCTTGACGTTGACCGACCCGACCACGACGCTGATCCGCAACAATGCGCTCATGCGGCTCGGGTTCATTTATTATCAGCGCGGCGAGTTGGAGAATGCCGTCCGCTATTTTGAAAAGGTTTCGCGCGGCGCGGAAAATTACGACCAAACGCTCATCGGCTTGTCGTGGACGTATTTGAAAAAGGGCGATTTGGAAAAAACCATCACCGCCGCCGGCACGGTGCTGGGCAATTATCTCTCCTCGAATTACCAGTACGAAGCCTTGGTGCTCTCGGCGCATTGCCGGCGCCTGTTGGAGCAGCCGGACAAGGCTTTGGAAAATTTGCGCTACGTCGCACACGCACACGGCATGCTGGAGCTGTCCAAGGAGTACAACGCGGAGCGCGAGCAAATTCTCGCCCAGCTCGGTGAAGTCGAGCGCATGGAAAAGGCGGCGTTGGAGCATCAGGACAAACAACTCTACGGCATCATTTCCGAAGTCCGGCAGTCGTTGATGGGCATGCTCTTCAGCTTCGGCTATCGCAGCAATACCGGCGAGCTGTTTGTCGACGCCTTCTCCGAGGAACGGCAGAATATTTACCGGCAATTGCAGCAGTTGGATCGGTTGGCGGCGGAGGCAAGGCAATCCGGCTTGATCGAAGTGGAACGCGATGCCATCGAGCGGCGCAACCGCCTGGTGCGGGTCTTGGAGACGTATCAGGCGGACCGCTCGATCCGGAACGTCAATTATTTCGTCGACTATCCGCTGGCGACCAAAGAAAGCGGCGCGGCGTATCGCCGGCAAATCGTGCTCGATTTGTTCAAGGAGATGGAGGCGGAGCAGGAGCGCTTGAAGCAAAATCTCTCGACCGCCGACCGGCTGATTTCGGAGCCCCCTGCCAGGCGGAACATCAATATCGCGCTCGACCTGAAAGCGGTGCAAGACGATTTTAGAAATCTCAAATATCGCATGGATCGTTTTCAAACCTGGCTCTCCACCTACAGCATCGACGACGTGGCGACGGACATCGATCATTGGGCGGATTTATCCGGCTTCGGCATGAGCGACATCGCGTTTCAGGAGATCAACCGGCGTGAGCACAAAATCGATCTCTATTCCCAGAATATCTCTTCCATCGATAATATCTTGCGCGACCGCAAGATTTCCCTGGAGCAGATGCTGCGGGATTTCGACCGCGAGATGCGCATGATCGAAGAAGAATTGCTCAACGAACAGGTGCGACTCGACCGCTTGGAGCACGACACGTATTTTCGCAATTCTTATTTCGACACCACCAAATCGGAAGTGCTCGACGCCTCGAAGCCACCGGCGATGCCGGTATCGAACGAGACGCCAGTGCCGGATCCATTTTAGCTGCGGATTTTATGAAAAGAAAGTGATTTGATGCGACGACCTCTCCACAATTTCTCCATAGGCACAGCTTGCCGATACCTTGAGGGGACCTTGGCTGGCGCGCTTTGCCGAACCGGTCGAAACAATGCCCTACGGGCGTCTGCCTTGCGGGTGTCCGCCATTCGCCTTTCGGCCTTCACTTTGTTGGCCTGCGCCGGGGCGATCTTGGCGCCGCAATCGTTGTGGGCTCAGGCGGCTACTAATCCTTCCACAGCGCCGGCGGAGAAAATACAAACGGGTTCCACCATGCCGGCGGCGAAGGCGAGCAGGGATACGGTGTTGCGCGCTTATAGCATTGAAGATTTGCTCGCGTACAAAGATTTTTATGAACGCGAACGGTTCCGCCTCGATAGCGAGCGGTTGTATTTGCGCGATAAAGGCATCCGCGATATGGAGAGTTTTCTGGCCAGCCATCCGAAGAGCAAAATTCTCGACAAGGTTATCGTCCGGCTCGCCGAGCTGCATTACGAAAGCGCTCTCGAAAAGTATAACCAAGACCAGGAGCAATACTCCAACAATCTCTCCGCGCACGAAAAGGGTCTGCTGACCGAAGCGCCGGCCGAGCCGCGCAAGGATTTCTCGCGCTCGCTGGAGCTTTATCAGCGCATCATCGATGAATTTCCGCAAAGCAAGCTGGTTGACGACGCTTCTTATAACAAGGCGTTTTTGCTGGAGGATTTGGGCCAGCGCGAAGAGGCGGTCGCCTTGCACGAAAAATTCGTGCAGGGCTTTCCGGAGAGCCGCTACGTGCCCGATGCGCTTTTCCGCGTCGCCGAATATTATTTTAATCCGCCCTTGAATCAAATCGAGCGCGCCATTGAGATTTACAACCGCATTTTGAGCTACAACGACAGTCCCAAGTACGACGAAGCGCTGTATCGCCTCGGCTGGAGCTACTACAAGCAGAACGATTATCCGAAGGCGATCTCGTGTTTTACCATGCTGGCGGACGACGTCAAGCGCTCGCAACGCCTCGACCCGAAGCACAAGATTACCAACCCGAGCCTGGCCGAAGAATCGATCGAGTACATCGGCATCGCGTTTCTCGATTACAAAGGCGCCACGGCTGCCGCCGAGTATCTCAACCGTGTCGGTGGCCGGCAATATGGCATCGATATTTTACGCAAGATTGGCGACGCCTACATGAACGTGAAGGAGGAATATAACAAAGCCGTCGAGGCGTATCGCATTTTGCTGCGCATGTATCCTTATGTGGCGGAAGCGCCGGTGGTGCGCGCCAAAATCGCCGAAGCGTTTCGAGCGATGGGCGAAGAACAGATGGCTTACATTCAGCGCGACAGCTTGTTTCAGGATTATCGCGAAGGCACGGCGTGGTGGGCGAACAACACCGGCGACGAGCTGCGGGTGAAGACGCACCAGCTCGTCGAGCGCGGATTGCGCGAAAACGTCAACCTGCTGTTGAAACGCGCCGACGAGAACGACGACGCCAATCTTTACGCGCAAGCCGTCAAAGACAGCCGCAAGTATCTCGGCTCTTTCGCGAAAGATTCCGCCGCTTCACAGATTCACTGGAATATGGCGCTGACGCTCGACGCCAAGCTGGGCCAGCGCGACGAGGCTTACGACGAATACCTCAACTGCAGTAATTCGTATTGGAACAGCCGTTTCCAAAAAATGGCGGCGGAGAACGCCGTCGCGCTCGCACAGGAAATCGCCGGCGTCGACTCGATCTCCCGCCCGGCGGTGATGCCGCTGAACATCGGCGAGATGAAAGAAAGGATGCAAGACAGCACCGGCGCCGATACTGGCAGCAAGTTGCGGCGGGCTTTGCACCTGGAGCCTAAGCCCTTGACCGCGGGCGAGGCCAAGCTGGCGGCGGCCATTGACAATTACATCAAGCTTTTTCCGCACGAAGCGGAGACGGCGGAGCGTCTGGCGCAAGCCGGCGCCTTGTTTTACAACAACAATACTTTTGCCGAATCGATCAAGTATTTCAAAACGCTGTTGAAGCATTTTCCCGAAAGCCCGTCGGCGGAATATGCGGAATATCTGCTGATGGAAAGTTATTTCGGCAAATTCGATTACAAAAGCTCCGAGCTGGTCGCCAAGCGCCTGAAACTGAACAGCAAGAACGAAGATTACGTTCGCAGGGCCGAGCAGCGTTTGGCGGAATCGATTTTCTTGCAGGCCGAAGGCCTGGCCAGCCGCGCCGAGCATCTGAAAGCGGCGGAAGAATATCGCCGCGTTTTTGAGGAAGTGCCCAATGCGGAATTTGCGGATCTGGCTTTGCACAATTCGGGACTGGAGTTCGACCAGGCGCGCGAGTATCGCCGGGCCGTCGAGACTTATGATATTTTGACGCAAACGTTCCCCAAGTCGCCGCACTATTTGCCGGCGCTGAACAACATGGCGTACGATTACGGCGCGTTGAATGATTTTCGCAACGCCGCGCTCACCTTCGAACGCCTCGCCAACGAAGAGCCGGACAGCGCCAAAGCCGAGGTTAACCTGTACAACGCCAGCGTGTTTTACGTGCGCGCCGAAGAATGGGAGCGCGCGATTCGCGTCAACCGCTCATTCGTGTCGCGCTATCCCAAGTCCAAAGACGCGGCGGACATGTTTTACGAGATCGCCAATTTCCATTTGAAGCTCGAAGATCTCGACAACGCCAACGCGGTTTACGGCGAATATGCCGAAAAATTTCCCGACTCGCCGCGCACGGTGGAGACTTTTTACCGCCGCGGCGAATATTATGAAAAGAAAAACGACCCGAGCCAGGCCAAGGTCGAATACGAAAAGGCGATTGCCAAGAGCAAATCGTTCGAGTCGCGCCAAATGGACGCCAACGAATTTTTTGCGGCCGAGGCGCTCTTCCGGTTGACTGAGATCAAGTATGGCGAGTTTGCCGGGATTCGTTTCAAACTGCCGCAGGCGCAGATGGAGGTATCGAAAGAGCGCAAGAAAAATGCGCTGCTCGAGATCGTCGACAATTACACCAAGGTGGCCGCGTACGGCACGCTGCGATTGTATGAATCCACCTATAAAATCGGCGCGGCTTACGAAGAGTTTGCTTCCACCTGGGCGGAACAGGAAATTCCGGAAGTCGATGCCGCCCGCCGCATCGTTGCCAAGAAGGAGATCAACCAGACCGCGGCGGAGCTTTATGAACGCTCTTTGCTCGCCTACAAAAACGCGGCGAAGGCGTTGGCCAAGCTGGCGAGTCTTTATAACAACCCAGCGGCGCAGGTGTATGCGACGGCGGACACGGCGCTGTTCGATCCCGCCGGGCGAGTGGCGACTGAAGACACCACGCTGCGCATCGCGCAGCGCTGGATCGAGCGCAGCAAGCTCAAAATTTCCGAAGTGATTTACGACATGGCGGAGATCAACTACGCTTCGGTGGAGCAGTTGTTGGAAGCGCCAGTGCCGGAGAACATGGACAAAATCACCGCGCTGGAATTTCACCACCAATTGCTCGGCAAGTTTATCAAGCCGCTGATTGCGCAAATCGTGACGGCGCACCAGCGCAATTTGGCCGAGGCGGATTCGCTCGGCTTGAACAATCACTGGGTGGACAAATCGCGCCGGAAAATCATCACCACGGAAAACATTCTGGCAGCCGAATATGCGGACTTGAGCTGGCGGGCGCTGTCGCAATACAAAGCCGATATCAGCGATTATAAGGCCTACGTCAATTCCGGCGACGTTCGCGCGCTGGATTTGCGCGACGAGATGGGAAATCTGGTCGATTATTCGCGGTCGTTTGCCAAGGCCACGGTGCAGGCACATGGCGCAACGTTCGACCGTGCGGCGGCGATCAAATTCACCGGCAGCGAGCTGGAAAAAACCGAAGAGGCGGCGTTCGCCTTTGCTTACCGCTTTGCGACGAGCATGGATTCTTTGGCGAAAATTGCGAAAGCTGAGCGCCAGGCTTTCGAAGCGCGAATCAAGGAAGGCCGCACCGGCAACGGCGCCGTGAAAGGCGACGATTTGCAGGATGCCGCCGTGGCGTTTGAAGACAATTACTACTCATTGTCGGAAGGCGTGACCGAGGTTTTGCAGCTCGGGTTCGAGCTGGCACAAAAGCACAAGCTGGAGAACGCCTGGTCGGAGAAAATCGTCTTGTTGCTGGTGAAGAGCGAGCCGGAGAAATATGCGGGCCTGCTCGGATTGCAGCTCGCGCAGCTCTCGGCGCCGACGGATGAGACCTGGCTGGCGACGCCGGCTTATCATTCCGGCTGGACGAACGTGAGCTTCAACACGAGCGGCTGGCAGGCGGCGCAGAATCTCGGCGAAGGCCAGCAATTTAAAGGTTACGGCGCGCAACGCTTGTGGCTGTCCGGTGATAGCATGGCTGCGATGAGCCACGATTTTCCGGTTGATTCTGCCGCGGGTGATCCAGCGAAAGCGCCGCCGGCGCCTAAGAAAAACAGCCTGCTCTATTTCCGCAAGAACATCACGGTCGCCGGGCTGCCGGTGTCGGGACAAATTCAGTTGCTGGCGGATGATTCGTATAATTTGTTCGTCAACGGCGAGTACATTGCGGAATTTAACCAGCCGCTGAACGAAGCGCTCGGCACGCGCATTCACGATCTTTCCAATTTTCTGCGCACCGGCGAGAACACGGTGGCGCTGGAAGTGCGCGACCAGGACAACAGCGGCGGCGCTTTGGAAGCGGTGGTGTTTGTGAAATCACTGCCGGGATGGGAGCAGCGCGAAGCCGAGCTGCAAGCCAAAAAAGAGAAGCGGGAAGAGACGATGATTTTTGAACGCGGCGTTTTGCCGAAGAACCAATAAATCGAACATGAAGCGCATACTGATTGGCATTTTCGCTTTGAGCTTTTTGCCCGCGCTTGCTGCGGCGCAAACGGAATCGAGCAACGCCCAAAATGCGGCGGCGGATACTGTGAAAGCCAAGACGTCGGCAAAGCCGGTTGAGGTTTCGCGTCCCTTAAAACCGGATTCATCCGGCGCCGAAGAAGAAATGGAACTGGAGGCGATTGCCATCGAGGCGATCATCGAGAAGCCGAACGTGGACATCATCCCCAAACGGATCGCGCCCGATCTCGAGGAGGTGGAGTTCGTCGAGCGCAGCTTTGAGCGCGAGCTCAAAGAAGTGCCGAAAGATTTGCTGCTGCTCAACGACGATCTCGACCGCGTCGCCAAGCTCGAAGGCTTGAAGAAATTGTTGGAGAAGAAAAAGAAGTAAGAGTTGTATAATTCACGACATCCCTTTGAAACAAACGTGGCAGGAGGTATTTTGCATGAATGAGTTCATTGCCGCATTTCGGCCTGACTCCGACGGCGTGTGGTACGTTTACGCTATTGCTTTCGTGGGCGCGTTTGCGCTGGCGATTGCGATCGAGCGCGCTTACTACATCATCGTGCGTTCGAATATCAATGCGCCTAAGTTTATGGCTGAAATCCGCAAGCTGGTGAAGGCGGGAGAATACAAAAAAGCACTGGCGCTGTGCGAAGCGGCGCCGAACAAAGCGTTGGCGCGCGTCGTAGCGGCCGGATTGCGCAAGGTGGCGGAAAACGATACCACTGATTTCCGCGCGATCCAAAACAGCGTCGACGAAGGCACGCTCGAGATCATTCCGAAGCTGCAGGAGCGCACCGGCTTTCTCGCCATGCTTGCAAATGTGGCAACACTGTTGGGCCTGATGGGAACGATATGGGGATTGATCCTGGCGTTCCGCTCGGTGTCTTCGGCGGGAATCGACGCCGCAGAAAAAGCGCGCATGCTTGCCGCCGGCATCAGCGCGGCGATGAACACGACCTTGATGGGCCTGGCCGTCGCGATACCGGCGATTTTGATCTATACCATGATCCACAACAGAACGGTGAAGATCATCGACGAAATCGACGAGCACACCGTGAAGCTGATCAACCTGTTAACCGGGAATCGTTAAACTATGGCGTTCAAACCTTCAAAGCGGCGCCACATCGAAATGGAGAGCACGGAGCTGAATCTTACCCCGATCATGAATTTGATGGTGGTGATGATTCCGATTCTGTTGTCCTCGACGCAATTCGTCAAGATCGGCATCCTCGAGCTGAATTTGCCGCCTTCGGTGGGGGTTGCTACGGCTGCCGGCGCGCTGCCGAAAGAGACGCAGCGCACGCTCGATCTCACCGTCTCGATTACCGAGAGCGGTTTTTACATTTCGAGTGCGCTCGCCGTGCTGCCGGGCGACGACACCGCCGGGCCGACGATTCCGAAAAATGGCGATGGCGCTTATGATTTCGAGGCGTTGAGCAAGAAACTGTACGAAGTCAAACAAAAAGCCCGCGAGCATTTTCCGGACACGGAAGCAATCGTGATTCAAGCGGAAAGAGACATCAGCTATCAGATCCTGGTGAGCACGATGGACGCGGCGCGCGAGTTCAAGATCGGCGAGCAGAGCGTGCCGCTCTTCCCGCTGGTCTCATTGAGCGCCGGCGTCATTTAATCAGAAAGAAATTATGGCTTTCATTCCCTCTCGAATCAAGAAGCACAACGTCAAGTCGGCGGAGACGAAGCTGAATCTCACTTCGATGATGGACATGTTCACCATCATCCTGGTGTTCCTGCTGAAAAATTTTTCCACGGAGGGCCAGCTCATCTCGCCCTCGGATTATTTGAAGCTGCCCAATTCCAAAGTGGAACAGCCGCCGGAAGTGGGCCTGGACGTGGTCGTATCCAAGCAAGTGATTCTCGTCAATCACGAAACCGTCGCGCTGCTGGACGACGTCAAAAAAAATGATCCGGCGATTATGGATCATGGGGTGATCAAGCCGCTGCAGGAGAGACTGCGTTTTTACAGCAGCCAGGCCAAGAAAATGGAGGTCGATTACGGCATCAAATTCTCCGGCAAGGTGACGATACAGGGGGACAAGGAATTGCCCTATTCGGAGCTGGTGAAAGTTATCCGCACGTGCGGGGTTTCAGATTATCCGAACATGCGCTTGCTCGTCTATCGAGAGTAGCAGCAGTTGGGATTTCAATTTTTCGTGAAAGATGATCTCCAAATTAAAACAGGAAACCACCATGGCTGCAGATGCGGCATTGCCGAAAGACGAGTTTGCGATTGTCGCCAATTTTCCCAAAGTTTTTGAAAAAAGCCTTTGGGAACATTTTGACAAGCGCTTTATTTCGGTTTTGGCGGCATCGCTTGTGGGCAATGTTCTCATCATTGCATTTTTGGTGATGAATGCGCCGCAACAACTGAGCAATAAAGATATCGCGCGCATCCAGGATCGGTTTGCCAAATTGGTTCTTGATAAGCAGCCGCCCGCCGAGCCCGAGGTCAAATTTGCCGAAGCCACGCCCGCGAAGGAACTGCCGCCAGAGACGACGGCGGCTCCTGCCAATTCAGGCAGCGTGCGAACAAGCGGAGGACGGCCGGGTTTTTCCACGACAACAAATGCAGCCACCTCCGGCACAGCAACCGGCGTTGCAGGCGGTGGCGTCGAAATTCCAGGCGCGACCGGCCGCCGCACGCGCGAGCAAATTTCCAGCGACGTCAGCCGCTCCGGCATTCTCGGCTTGTTGACCAGCAACAGCGGTTTGGCGAGCGGCGAGGCTGCGGAAGACGTGCTCAACGGCAACAACGCGCCGGCGAATTTGGACGAAGCGTTATCCAAAGTCAGCGGCAGCGGCTTGCGCCGAGGCAGCGAGGCTGATGCCGGCAAGCCTTTAGGCTCGGGTGGCGGCAACGACCGTGAAGTGCGCGGCGGCCGCGCCACTAATGCCGGGGGCATCGACGCTTTGGTGCAGGGTCTCGGCGAAGGCCGCGCGCAAGGCGTGCAACGTTCCGGCGGTTTGGAAGTGGGCAGCGAAGAGTCGTTGATCGAAGAGAGTGAAGACGGCAGAGCCACCGGCTCGCGCGATCGCGATGCCGTTGCGGCCGTTGTCGCCAAGCACATCTCGGCGATTCAGTTTTGCTACCAACGCGAGCTGAAGCGCAGCCCGAACCTGAAAGGCAAAGTGGTCGTGCGTTTTGTGATTACGCCGCAAGGTACGATCGAAACCGTGACGATTCTGGCCTCGACGTTGGGTAATCCGGCGGTTGAAAATTGCATTGCCGAACGCATCAAGCGCTGGGATGATTTTGGCGCCATCGACCCCGCCAAAGGCAACACCACATTTCGGCAAGTTTACACGTTTGGATATTAGTCCCGCCTTCTCTTGATTCTTTCCGAATTGGTTGTGAACCGGAGCTTATAAGTCTTGCAAAGAACGCACGTCTTTGCAAAGGTTAGTGCCGGCGAACGTTTTTTTCGCTGACAAAACGACAATTAAATTAACCGCCAATCTCGGTGATGACCACGTCGGGTTACCGGATTGGCGGTTTCTTTTTTTGCGGCTTTTCCAAAAAGACTTGACATTCTGTGATTAAATTTGTATTTAAAAATAAAGCCATGTTTTTTGGCTGGCTTCAAATGCGAACCACAGGCCGGCTATAACCATGCACCATATTTTCGTTTTCTTAAAAATCCTGTCGTTGCACCACGTTTCTCGTCCTATTTTCGCGTAATTTTTTTCCCCCAAGCCTGCAACTTTCCGCTAAGCGGATTGTGCTGTTGCGGCTTTCTCACACCGGCCATATTTTGTGGAAGGAGGCTTCTCATGGGCGATTTCTATCAAACCGGCGCTATCGCGACTTTTCACCGTCTGGGCGAGCTCAAGCTGGAGAAAATCGAAAGCGACCTCAAGGCGTTTTCAAAATGGCGGCCGATCGCGCTGGTGCTGCCATCGCTCTTCGATGAGCTGCACGGCGAGGCGTTGCCGCACATTCTTGAGGAGCTGAAAAAGGTTCGCTACTTGCGGCAGATCGTGGTCTCGCTGGATCGCGCCAATGCCGAGCAATTCGCTTATGCAAAGCAATTCTTTCGCAGGCTGCCGCAGGAGTTAAAAATCATCTGGCAGGACGGGCCGCGGCTCGCCGAGCTTTACAAGCTGCTTGATGACAACGGGCTTCCTGCCGGCGCCCCGGGAAAAGGCCGCGGCGTGTGGATGGCGTTCGGCTACGTCATTGCCAGCGATCTCTCCGAAGTGATTGCGCTGCATGATTGCGACATCACCACCTACAAACGCGAGCTGCTGGCGCGTTTGGTGTATCCGGTTGCCAGTCCGAACCTGCCGTATGAATTTTGCAAAGGCTACTACAATCGCGTCACCGACCGCATGCACGGCCGCGTCACGCGCCTGTTGGTCACGCCGTTGATTCGCGCCTTGCGGACCATCGTCGGGCCGCTGTCGTATCTCAAGTTCATGGACAGTTTCCGTTACGCCCTCGCCGGCGAATTTGCGCTGCTTACCGAGCTGGCGCGTGTGATTCGCATTCCCGGTGATTGGGGACTCGAGGTCGGCCTGCTCTCTGAAGTTTTTCATAACGTCACTGTCCGGCGCGTTTGCCAAATCGATATCATTGACCAGTACGAGCACAAGCACAGCCAGCTTTCCGCCAACAACCCGCAGGAAGGACTCCTAAAAATGTGCATCGACATTACCAAGTCGATTTTTCGCAATCTCGCCAACGAAGGCGTGGTGCTTTCCGAAGGCGTGCTGAGAACGCTGCAGGTACATTACCTGCGCACCGCGCAAGACACGGTGAAGCTGTACGAAGACGATGCGGCGATCAACGCCCTGAATTTCGACCGCCACGCCGAGTCGGAAGCGGTCGAGGCGTTTGCGCGCGGCATCCGCGAAGCCTCGGAGATTTTCCTGAGAGACCCCTTCGGCGCGCCGCTGATCCCCAACTGGAACCGCGTCACCTCGGCGATCCCGGGTTTCTTGGAGCACCTGCAGGCCGCGGTTGAAGAGGATAATCGTTAATATGAAGCTGTTTGATTCCGTACCATTACAAGACGAAGCCAAAAAACTAGTTGCAGCGATTGAACAAGCGGATATCGTTGTTGGCATCCCAAGTTACAACAATGCCCGCACCATCGGGCATGTTGTGCGAGCGGTGCAAGCGGGACTGGCCAAATACTTTCCGAGCAGCAAATGCGTGCTGATCAACTCCGATGGCGGCTCGAACGACGGCACTTCTGAAATCGTGCGGCAAACCGGCATTGATAATCTGGCGACGGTTCTCGTCAAGCATCCGCAGTTTCCGGTGCATAAAATCGTCACCGGTTATCACGGCATTCCCGGCAAAGGCAGCGCGTTTCGCACCATCTTTGCCCTTGCGGCCCGACTCGGCGCGAAAGCGTGCTGCGTCGTCGACTCCGATCTGCGCAGCATCACGCCGGAATGGATCGAGCTGCTGCTCGATCCCGTTCTTGACAATGGATTTGATTTCGTTTCCCCGCTGTATCAGCGCCACAAATTCGACGGCACCATCACCAACAGCATCGTTTATCCGCTTACCCGCGCGCTTTACGGCCAGCGCATTCGCCAACCCATCGGCGGCGATTTCGGTTTTTCCGGACGGCTGGCCGAGCACTATCTCAGCAAAAACGTGTGGGATACCGAGGTGGCGCGCTTCGGCATCGACATCTGGATGACCACGACGGCCATTGGCGACGGCTTCAAAGTCTGCCAATCCTATCTCGGCGCCAAGCTGCACGACGCCAAAGACCCCAGCGCCGATCTCACCGCCATGTTCACGCAAGTGGTCGGCGCCGTGTTCGCGTTGATGGAAACCCACGAAAAGGCATGGACGCCGGCGAACGGCTCGCGCGAGGTGCAAACGTTCGGCTTTCATTATCAAGTCGGCTTGGAACCGGTGCGCGTGAACGTCGATCGCATGTTGGACAATTTTCGGCTCGGCTGCCGAGATTTGACTTCCGTGTGGGAAAAAATTCTCGAATCATCACACTTGTCGCAGCTTGTCGAACTCGCTGCGGTGGATAAGGCAAAATGCCATTTTAGCGACGAGCTGTGGGTGCAGGCGGTTTATGATTTTACGCTGGCGTACCATCACCGCCGCTTCCCGGCCGATCATTTGTTGCGCTCGCTGATCCCGCTGTATCTTGGCCGCACCGCTTCCTTTGTTTTGGAAATGGCGGAGAGCACGGCCGAAGAAGTGGAAGCGCGCCTCGAAAATCTCTGCATGGTTTATGAAAAATTCAAACCGGATTTGTTGCGAAGATGGGCTGGGTGAAGTTAAACTTGCGCTGCCGGATTTTTCAAAGCTTGAAGATTCGTGGTGCGCCAGTCCGGCTTCACCCATGTCACCTAACTTTGGGAGAAAATCATCATGCTTTTCATTCAAGAAACCGCGCAATCTTTAACCGGCCAACCGGCGGGTATGACGGCCGCCGGCTGGATCTTCATCGCCATCGCCTGGATGACAATTATCAGCATCGCCGTATTCTGTTATCGCAAAGTTTTGCAAATAACAGAGGAACGCAGGCAGAAGGAACTGCTCGAATCACCGCCACTGGCTCAGGAGGTGAAGCATGAAAAAGTTTCTAACTGACACGTTATGGGCGCCGCTGCAGAAGCTGTGGCTTGACTTCTACGGCATGATCGACAACATCGTGGTGATGCTGCTGATCCTGCTCACCGGCTGGATCCTTGGCCGGATCCTCCGCTGGGTGTTGTACCGCTTGTTGCGGATAATCCACTTCGACCGCTTTGCGTATCGTCTCGGTTTCGCCGAAGTGCTCAGTCGCGCCGGCGTGCGTTCGGAACCCGCTATGGCAGTCAGCATTGCAGCTTATTATCTGCTGTTTTTCGTTTTTTTGCTGCTGGGATTGCAGGCGTTGGAGGTTCCGGCAATAGATATGTTGATCAGCCAGCTCTTCGCCTTCTTGCCGCGCTTGGCCGCGGCGTTGCTCATTTTGTTCGCCGGTTATCTGCTCAGCGCCTTCGTCAATCGCACCGTGCTGATTGCCGCGGTCAATGCCAATTTTCAATTTGCGCGTGCGCTCGCTACTGCCGCGCAATCGCTGGTGTTGATTTTCTTTTTAGCCATCGCCCTGGAGCAAGCCGGCATCGGCCAGAACATCATCGTTGCCACTTTTTCGATTCTCTTTGGCGGCGTGGTTTTGGCGCTGGCGCTGGCCTTTGGCCTCGGCGGCCGCGATCTGGCGCACGATATTCTCGAGCGCCGCTTCGGCAAGGCCAAACAAAAAGCCAAAGCCAAGGCCGAGAAGGATGAATTTTCGCACCTGTGAAGACAAATCGCACATTTGGCGCGCCTTCGCTTTTTGCACAAAATTAACTGATGAGGGTAGCCATGCTGAATAACGGCAGAAATCGCGTCATCATCGAAAATGTCAAGCCCGAAATCGACGCCGGCCGCTTTCCGAGTAAAAGAGCCGTAGGGGAAAAAGTCGTCGTGCTCGCCGACGTTTTTGCCGACGGCCACGACGCCGTTTTCGCCCAGCTCTTATATAAAAAACAAACCGACGGCGGTTGGAAGGAAATCCCCATGAAGTTTCTTGAAAATGACCGCTGGCAGGGGGAATTCACCGTCAAAGAGCTTGGAATTTATTTCTACACCATCGAGGGTTGGGTTGACCACTTTCTGACTTGGCGCAAGGACATCAAAAAGAAATTTGACGCCGATCAGAATATCAAAGTTGATCTGCTCAGCGGCGTGGAGTTGGTTGAAGCCGCGGCCAACCGAGCGAAAGGCGAGGACGCCAATGCCCTTTCTGAGTTTGCCGAAACCATAAAAAATGAAAAGGATTTTGCCGCAGCCGTGGAGGTTGCCCTGAGCCGTGGGCTTTTGGCGCTCGTGGAAAAATATCCGGACAAGAGATTTGCCACACGCTATGACAAGGAGCTTGCCGTCGTTGTCGATCGCGAGAAAGCCCGGTTCAGCGCCTGGTACGAGCGTTTTCCCAGATCGTGTTCGCCCAAGCCCGGCAAGCACGGTACCTTCAAAGATTGCGAGGCCATCCTTCCCGAAATCGCGCGTATGGGTTTTGATGTTTTCTACCTTCCGCCTATTCATCCCATTGGCAAAATCAACCGCAAAGGCAAAAACAACTCGCCGGCGACAAAACCCGATGATGTCGGCAGCCCATGGGCCATCGGCTCGGATGAAGGCGGGCACAAAGCCATTCATCCGCAGCTCGGCACGCTCGAAGATTTTCAACGCCTGGTCAAAAAAGCGCAAGATCACGGCGTGGAAATCGCCATGGACTTGGCCTATCAATGCGCCCCCGATCATCCTTACGTCAAAGAACATCCGGAGTGGTTCAAAAAACGTCCGGATGGAACGATTCAATATGCCGAAAATCCCCCAAAAAAATATCAAGACATCTTTCCGATAAACTTTGAATCCGAGGATTGGGAAGCGCTGTGGCAGGAGCTGAAAAGCGTCGTGGAGTTTTGGATCGGCCACGGCGTGCGCATCTTTCGCGTCGACAACCCGCATACGAAGGCTTTTCCGTTTTGGAAATGGATGATCGGAGAAATCAAACGCGATTACCCCGAAACGATTTTTCTCTCTGAAGCCTTCACCCGCCCCAAAGTGATGTATCGCCTGGCCAAGCTCGGGTTCACGCAGTCGTACACGTACTTCACGTGGCGAAATACCAAAAAAGAATTTACCGACTATCTCACCGAGCTGACCCAAACGGAAGTGAGTGAATTTTTCCGCCCGAACTTCTGGCCGAATACGCCGGATATTCTGCCGGAGCATTTGCAGTTCGGTGGCAGGCCGGCCTTCATGCTGCGCCTGGTACTGGCGGCAACGCTCTCATCCAATTATGGCATCTATGGCCCGGCGTTCGAGCTTTGCGTATCGGAGGCTTTGCCCGGAAAAGAAGAATACCTGAACTCGGAAAAGTTTGAGCTAAAAAATTGGGATTGGAATCAGGAAGGCAATTTGCGGGATTTTATCGCACGTGTCAACAAGATCAGAAAAGAGAACCCGGCGCTGCACGCGACGCAGAACCTCAAATTTTATGAAGTGGATAACGATCATTTGCTCTTTTACGGCAAAGCCACCGAGGATCTTTCCAACATCATTCTCGTCGTCGTCAATTTGGAGCCTTTTCGCGCGCACTCTGGCTGGTTGAAAGTTCCCATTGGTGAATTCGGCATCGATTTCAAGCAGGCCTATCTCGTCCACGATCTTTTGAGCGACGACAAATATTTCTGGCAAGGCGAGCTGAATTACGTGGAGCTTAATCCGCAAATACTGCCGGCGCAAATTTTCCGGCTGCGGAAGCGCTTGAAGCGGGAGATGGATTTTGATTATTTTATGTGAAAAGGAATATCAATGCGCGAGAATAAAACCATCTTTGAAGACGACCCCTTGTGGTACAAAGATGCCGTCATTTACCAGCTTCACGTCAAAACCTTTTTCGACGGCAACAACGACGGCATGGGCGACTTCAGCGGCCTGGCGCAAAAGCTCGATTATCTCGAAGATCTCGGCGTCACGGCGATATGGCTCTTGCCTTTTTATCCTTCCCCTCTTAGAGATGACGGCTACGATATTGCCGATTACTACGACGTTCATCCTGATTACGGCACGTTGAAAGACTTAAAAGAATTTTTGAGCGAAGCCCATCGCCGCGGCCTCCGCGTCATTACCGAGCTGGTGATCAACCACACCTCGGATCAGCACCGCTGGTTTCAGCGCGCGAGAAAAGCGCCGCCCGGCTCCATCGAAAGGGATTATTACGTCTGGAGCGACACGCCGGAAAAATACAAAGACGCGCGCATCATTTTCAAAGACTTCGAGGCCTCGAACTGGACGTGGGATGCAGTGGCCAAAGCCTATTATTGGCATCGCTTTTATTTGCACCAACCCGATTTGAATTTCGACAGCCCGCACGTGCAAAAGGCGGTTTTGAAAGCGCTGGATTACTGGCTCAACATCGGCGTCGACGGTTTGCGCTTGGACGCGATCCCGTATCTTTTCGAGCGCGAGGGCACCAACTGCGAAAATCTGCCGGAAACACACGCCTTCTTGCAGCAGCTTCGCGCTCACCTCGATGAAAAATTCAAATCCAAAATGTTGCTGGCGGAGGCCAATCAATGGCCGGAGGACGCTGCGGCTTATTTTGGCAACGGCAATGAGTGCCACACCGCCTTTCACTTTCCTTTGATGCCGCGAATTTTCATGGCGGTTCGCATGGAGGACAGATTTCCCATCGTCGATATTCTTTCACAAACACCGCCTATATCGCCAAGCTGCCAGTGGGCGATTTTTTTGCGCAATCACGACGAACTGACGCTCGAGATGGTGACGGACGAGGAACGCGATTACATGTACCGCATGTACGCCAGCGACCCGACGGCGAGAATCAACCTCGGCATCCGCCGGCGCTTGGCGCCGCTGATGGAGAACGACCGGCGCAAGATTAATTTGATGAATGTGCTTCTTCTCTCATTGCCCGGAACCCCCGTGATTTACTACGGCGATGAGCTGGGCATGGGCGACAATTACTATCTCGGCGACCGCAACGGCGTCCGGACTCCCATGCAGTGGAGCGCCGACCGCAATGCCGGCTTCTCGCGCGCCAATCCGCAAAAGCTCTATCTGCCCGTCATTATCGACCCGGATTATCACTACGAGGCGATAAACGTGGAAACACAGGAGCACAACCAGGCCTCGTTGCTCTGGTGGATGAAGCGATTCATCGCCATGCGCAAGCGATTTAAAGCCTTCGGCAGGGGGAGCCTCGCCTTTCTCTATCCCGATAATCCCAAAGTGCTGGCCTTCGTCCGCCAATACGAAGATGAAAATATCCTCGTCGTGGTGAATCTTTCTCGACATTCTCAGGCGGTCGAGCTTGATCTCTCGACGTTTGCCGGATACACCCCGGAGGAAGTTTTTGGCCGCAACAAGTTTCCTCCGATTAGAGAATCTTCCTACTTTTTGACGCTCGGGTCGTATGGGTATTACTGGTTTGCGCTGCGCCAGCAACGCGACGCCGCCAAGCTGGAAAGCGGAGGGGCGATTCCGGATCTGGCTGTGATCGGCAATTGGGAAAATGTGTTCGAAGAAAAAGCGCGCGAGAAGCTCGAGAGCGTGATTCTGCCTTCGTACCTCAAAGAGCGCCGTTGGTTCGGCGGCAAGGCGCGCGAGATTCAGCAGCTTCAAATTCTCGAAGACATTGCGGTGGAAAAAAATTCCATGGCGGTTCATCTGCTTTTCCTGGAAGTGCAATATACCGAAGGCCTGCCCGAAACGTATTTGCTGCCCGTAGCCTTTGCAGCCGCGGAAAAAGCCAAGGAAATTTTGGAATCGTTTCAGCCCGGCGTTATCGCCCGCCTGAAAGTGGGAGAGGCGGAAGGAATTCTTTATGATGGCGTATATAATGGAGAATTTCGCCAACAGCTTCTGCGGATGATTGCGAAAAAGCAAAAGCTGCGGGGAAGCCTGGGAGAATTCGTTGCTCATCCGACCAAAGCCTTTAAAAAAGCTGCGCCCGAAGAGGAGCTGGCTTTGGATTCGCAGGTTCTCAAAGTCGAGCAAAGCAACACCGCGCTGATTTACGGCAACAAACTTTTTCTCAAGCTTTTCCGGCGTCTCGACGAAGGCCTCAATCCGGATTTGGAAATCGGCAGCTTCATCACCGAAAAGACGGCTTACACGAACATCCCGTCCATGGCCGGCGCGCTGGAGTACCGGAAGCCCGGCGCCGCGTCGATGGTTCTCGGCATCCTACAGGCTTTCGTTCCCAATGAAGGTGATGCATGGAAATATTCTCTCGGCTCGATTGGGAGATATTTTGAGCGTGTGCTCTCCAAAAAGCACGAAATTCAGGAAATGCCGCAAGCTTCGTCCTCGCTCCTGGATCTGGCTTTTCAGGAAATACCGGCGATCGTGCAGGAATTGATCGGGGGAATTTATCTCGAGCGCGCCACTTTGCTGGGAAAAAGAACCGCCGAACTGCACCTCGCGCTCGCCTCGAATGCCGAGGATCCGAATTTTGCGCCCGAGCCGTTTTCGGTGCTCTATCAGCGCTCGATCTATCAGTCGATGCAAAGCGCCGCCAGAAGAAATTTGCAATTGCTGAAAAAAAATCTCAGACTTTTGCCTGATGAAGAGATCAGGAAAGTCGCCGAAGAGATTTTGCAACGCGAAAAAGACATCATGGATCGCTACGGCGCCATTCTCAAAAGAAAATTGTCGGCGATGAAGATCAGAATTCACGGCGATTATCATCTCGGCCAAGTGCTCTACACCGGCAATGATTTTATCATCATTGATTTCGAGGGCGAGCCGGCCAAAGCGTTAAGCGAGCGCCGGCTGAAACGCTCACCTTTCCGAGACGTTGCCGGCATGATCCGGTCGTTTCATTACGCCGTTTATACCGGCCTGCTCAAAAAAGCTGCGATCCGGCAGGAAGATATTCCCATGCTCAATCCCTGGGCCGATCTCTGGTACAAATATGTAGCCGGCGTCTTTTTGCGGTCGTATCTCGAAACCTCCGGCGACGCGCCGTTCATGCCGAAAGATCGGCAAGAATCCGACATCTTGCTGAGAACTTTTCTGCTGGAAAAAGCGATTTATGAGCTGGGCTACGAGCTGAACAACCGTCCGGACTGGCTGGTGATTCCGCTTAGCGGGATCAAACAATTATTGGAAGCGTGAGTTCGTCACTTACCCCGAAGGGGTGCAATGTGTCAGCCCAGGGCAACGCCCTGGGAAAAGATACCACCCAATGCCGGAAGCCCCAACGGGGCGGAATATGTCGCGACCCCAATATATCGGACATTAATTTCACAAAATGTATTGTGCCCCTTTGGGGCTTACGCTAATTTTTGTTATTAATCCCAGGGTTGCACCCTGGGCTGTCGTATTTTACCCCTTCGGGGTACTTCATTCGAATATCATCCTTTGAGGTTCAATGATGCCACCAAAAAACAAAAATAAAAAGCCAATCACCGGCTTGCAAAACCCCGGCCTTCTCACCGATCACGACATCTATCTTTTCAAAGAAGGCAGCCACGGCAAGCTTTACGACAAGCTCGGCGCGCATCTCATGTCCGTCGATGGCGTCGAGGGGACGCACTTTGCGGTTTGGGCGCCGAATGCAAAAAATGTCTCGGTGATCGGAGATTTCAATGAATGGAGACCCAATTCGCATCATCTCAAAGCCAGAGCAGATGGATCGGGTATATGGGAAGAATTTATCCCCAGCATGAGTAGAGGCGCGGCTTATAAATATCATATCGAATCCCGCTACAACAACTACGAGGTTGACAAAGGCGATCCGTTTGCCTTTTTATGGGAAATGCCGCCGAAAACCGCCTCAACCGTATGGGATTTGAATTACGAGTGGAACGACGCTGATTGGATGAAAAACCGGCGCACCGCCAACGCGCTCAACGCGCCTTTTTCCGTTTATGAGGTTCATTTCGGCTCGTGGCGGCGCGTGGCGGAAGACGGCAACCGCTCGCTGAACTATCGTGAGTTCGCGCCGCAGCTTGCCGAATATGTCAAGGAAATGGGGTTTACTCACGTCGAATTTCTGCCGGTGATGGAGCATCCGTTCTTCGGCTCGTGGGGCTATCAGACCGTCGGCTATTTTGCGCCCTCGAGCCGCTACGGCACGCCGCAGGATTTCATGTATCTGATCGATCATCTTCATCAAAACGGCATTGGCGTGATTCTCGACTGGGTGCCCTCGCATTTTCCCAGCGACGAGCACGGGCTGATTTATTTTGACGGCACGCATCTTTACGAGCACGCCGATCCGAAAAAGGGCTATCACCCGGATTGGAACAGCTACATTTTCAACTACGGCCGCAACGAAGTGCGCGCCTTTCTCATCAGCAGCGCCCTCTTCTGGCTTGAAAAATATCACGTCGACGGCTTGCGAGTGGACGCCGTGGCCTCGATGCTTTACTTGGACTACTCGCGCAAGGAGGGCGAATGGATTCCCAACGAATTTGGCGGACGTGAAAATATCGAAGCGATCGACTTTCTCAAGAAATTCAACGAGGCGGTTTATCGCGCTCATCCGGACGTGCAGACGATAGCCGAGGAATCGACCGCGTGGCCGATGGTGTCGCGGCCGGTGTACGTCGGCGGCCTCGGTTTTGGCATGAAATGGAATATGGGATGGATGCACGACACGTTGAAGTATTTTTCAAATGATCCCGTTCATCGCAAGTATCATCACAACCAGCTCACGTTCAGCATCTGGTATGCGTTTTCGGAAAATTTCATGCTCAGCCTTTCGCACGACGAAGTGGTGCACGGCAAAGGCTCGCTGCTCGGCAAGATGCCCGGCGACGATTGGCAGAAATTCGCGAATCTCCGCGCACTGTTCGGCTACATGTACGGCCATCCCGGCAAGAAGCTTTTCTTCATGGGCGGCGAGCTTGGCCAATGGCGTGAGTGGAATCACGATAGCAGCTTGGATTGGCATCTGCTGCAATTTCCGCCGCACGAGGGCGTGCGCCAATGGATGAAGGATTTGAATTACCTTTATCGCTCCGAGCCGGCATTGCACGAAATTGATTTTGCCGCGGAAGGTTTTGAATGGATCGACGCAAGTGATTGGGAAAAAAGCGTTATCAGTTTCCTGCGAAAGAGCAAAAAGACCAAAGATGTCATCCTCGTTGTGTGCAATTTCACGCCGGTGCCGCGACACAACTACCGTGTCGGTGTGCCGCGCGGCGGCTTTTGGAAAGAGGCGCTCAACAGCGATGCCAAAACTTACGGCGGCAGCGGCCAGGGAAATATGGGCGGCATGGAAGCCGCGCCGGTACCGGCCCATGGCAAGTATTATTCTCTTTCGTTGACGTTGCCGCCGCTGAGCGTAGTGTTCTTCAAAAGCTAAGGGCAGCAATGAGCAAGAAACGATTACATTCACCGGAAATTGATCGTATTTTGGAATGGATGCGACATGGCTCATCCCAGCCGGTTGCCGCGACCTCCATCGTTGAGAAAATTGCCCGCACCCTCGATCTCGTAAAGAAGATCAAGCCTCAGATCGAGGTTAATATCAAGACCAATGAAATTACCGGAGCGGACGTTGAGCACGAAGACATTAAAGATTTCATCTTGTGGCTCCTCACTGGATTGGAAAAAGAAGTCAATGAATTTCTCAAAAATCCGGAGGCTTACAACAAATTCATCGCTGCAAATCTCCCGCTTCGGAAGCGGATTGGGAAGATAAAGCGAATGGATATTTGGCAAGGTGTCGAAGATGCCGTTCGTCCGGACAAAGAGCTTGGCACTGAAAATCTCAAAAAATTCGAGCACGTCGTAAACAACGTGGATGAAAGCCGGATTATCCAAGAAATGACGGTCAACCATTTTCTCAGATATTGTGAGATCGGCTACGACGCCAATGAATATTTTCGCGATGCCAAAAGAACGATGTCGCCGAAAGAAAAGTACGAAGCCTTCGCTGATTTGCGGCACGGTGGTTTGCTCGACATCGACCCTGATAGTCCTGAGGCTTTCAGGAAATGGTACGAGGGAGGCAGTTGGACAGGCACGCATCCATGGGAAATATGCCGAGGCGGCAACACCACTCATATCTCCCTTCAAGTCGCCAGAGAAGGAGAGGGGTGGAAACTTTATCTGGCCGGATTCTTTCATGCGGTTGAAACGGCAAAGATGGCCATCGCTTTGTTTGAGCATGGCGTTCCATTTATTCTTCATCAAAAAGACGAAATGCTGCGGATGTTGCAAGGCGTGGATTATCTGGGAATCGTTCCGGAAAACATCACGCCGCGTTACTGCCACCGCATGTTTCCCAAAGAAGATCAGATCAATGACTTTCTCAATCCCTGGCACGATCCAGAATTGGTTGTCGTCGTAAAAGAGAAGGCCATTTGGTATCCGGTTGAAGAATTGCAGCCCAGCTAAGCTTAAACTGTAAAAGAAAATTTCTAATGAAAATCGGCGCAAATTATCGCGGCAACGGAACCTGCGAGTTCGTCGTTTGGGCTCCTTTCAAAACGAAAGTCGAGCTCAAGATCATTTTGCCTGAAGAAAAGATCATTCCCATGCAAAAGGATGAATGGGGTTATTGGAAAGCCACCATCGAAGGCTGCTCGTCCGATCATCTCTATTTTTACAGATTAGATGATGAGAAAGACCGGCCTGATCCAGCCTCGCATTTTCAGTCCCAGGGCGTGCACGGCCCTTCGCAAATTATCGATCACGCCGCGTTCGATTGGGAAGACGAAAACTGGAAGGGAATCGATCTCGCGAAAATGATCATGTACGAGCTGCACGTCGGCACGTTCACGCCGGAAGGGACTTTCGAGGCGATCATTCCGCGTCTTGGCGCGCTCAAGGAGATCGGCATCAATGCCGTCGAGCTGATGCCGGTGGCGCAATTCCCCGGCGAGAGGAATTGGGGTTATGACGGTGTGTATCCTTTTGCGGTGCAGAACAGCTACGGCGGACCGAACGGATTGAAAAGGCTCGTCAACGCTTGCCATCAGAATGGAATCGCCGTGATTCTCGACGTCGTCTACAACCATCTTGGACCGGAGGGAAATTATTTCTGGGCCTTCGGCCCGTATTTTACCGATAAGTACAAGACGCCGTGGGGCAAAGCGCTGAATTTTGACGATGTCCACAGCGATGCGGTGCGAAATTTTTTCATTGAGAATGCGCTGCACTGGTTTGAAAACTATCATCTCGATGCGATCCGCCTCGACGCGGTTCACGCCATCTTCGATATGAGCGCCAGGCCTTTTTTGCAAAAGCTTGCCGAGCGCGTTGAGGAGTTCTCAAAAAACGCAAGAAGAAAATTTTATTTGATTGCTGAGAGCAACTTGAACGATACAAAAATCATCAGGCTACGCGAGCTGGGCGGCTTTGGCATGGAGGCGCAATGGTGCGATGATTTTCATCATTCCCTTCGCACGCTGGTGACCGGAGAAAATCGCGGATATTATGTCGATTTTGGCCGAGTTGAGCAATTCGTCAAGTGCTGGCAGGAGGGCTTTGTCTATTCGGGACAATATTCGCCATATCGCAAGCGCCGCCACGGCAACTCGTCCAAAGATATGCCCGCGCAACAGTTTGTGGTGTTTTCTCAAAATCACGATCAGGTTGGCAATCGCATGTTGGGGGAAAGGCTATCGACGCTCGTTTCTTTTGAAGCGTTGAAGCTTGTTGCCGGCGCAGTTATTCTCTCGCCATACATTCCAATGCTCTTCATGGGCGAGGAGTATGGCGAAGCCGCGCCGTTTATCTACTTTGTCAGCCACTCCGATGCAAATCTCATTGAAGCCGTGAGAAAAGGCAGAAAAGAAGAATTTAAATCCTTCAATTGGATTGGCGAACCTCCTGATCCCCAAAGCGTGGACACCTTTCTCAAATCGAAGCTGGACTGGAAAAAACGCGCGCAGGGCAATCACAGTTTGCTGCTGGATTTTTACAAAAATCTGATTAAATTAAGAAACGAAATGCCGGCGTTGGCGAATCTTGATAAAGACGCTCTCGAAGCCGTGGGGTTTGAAGAGAATAAAATAGTGCTTGTGCGGCGGTGGAAGGGCCAAAGCCAGGTTTTGTTGATTTTCAATTTCAACAACGCAGAAGTTGCATTCACTGCCTCTCTGTATAAAGGAATATGGGAAAAAATTCTCGACTCTTCGGATAAAATTTGGAGCGGGCCGGGCATGATGCTTCCGGAAAGGATAACCCCGGGCAAAGAGCTGACGATCAAAGGGCACAGTTTCGCCGTTTATAAGAAACAGTGACTATAATTGCATCGGCCTGTTTTTAAAAGATGTCATGATTTGCTTTTCCGAAAGGATTTCTCGCTGTGCTCAAAATGACACAATTTACGATTGAGCAAAAACACAAGACAATGCAAAACGAATATACGAGCAACATGAAAATCTGGCCAGGTAAACCTTACCCATTGGGCGCAACCTGGGACGGCGCCGGCGTCAACTTCTCGATATTCTCAGAGAACGCTACTGCCATCGATCTGTGTCTTTTTGATTGGTCGGAAGGAAACCGCGAGATGGCGCGCATTCGCATGCCGGAGCAGACCGACCAGATTTGGCACGTGTATTTGCCGGAAGCCCGCCCCGGCCAGCTCTACGGCTATCGCGTGTACGGGCCTTATGCGCCGGAAGAAGGCCATCGCTTTAATCCGAATAAACTGCTTTTGGATCCGTATGCCAAGGCCATCGCTGGCACGATTCAGTGGAGTGAGGCGTTGTTCGGCTACACGATCGGGCATCCGGAGGCGGATTTTTCTCGGGACGAGCGGGACAGCGCGCCGGGAATGCCGAAATGCGTGGCGGTCGATTCGGCGTTCAGTTGGGGTGATGACGCGCCGCCGCGCACGCCGTGGCACGAAACGCTGATTTACGAGTTGCACGTCAAAGGATTTACGGCCCGGCATCCGCTTGTTCCGGAAAAATTGCGCGGAACTTACGCCGGCTTGGCCTGCCCGTCTATTCTCGATTACTTCAAGTCGTTGGGAATTGCTGCCGTGGAGCTGATGCCGGTACACCACTTTGTGGCGGACAAGCATCTCGTGGATCGCGGCCTCACCAATTATTGGGGATACAACTCCATCGGTTTTTTTGCGCCGGACTCGCGCTATTCCAGCATCGGGATTTTAGGCCAGCAACTAATGGATTTCAAGACGATGGTCAAAACGCTGCATCGCGAGGGCATCGAAGTCATTCTCGACGTGGTCTACAATCATACCGCCGAGGGCAATCATCTCGGGCCGACGCTCTGCTTTCGCGGCATTGACAATGCCGCTTATTATCGCTTGGTGCACGACAATCGACGCTACTACATGGATTACACCGGCACCGGCAATACGCTGGACATGACGCACCCGCGTGCGCTCCAAATCATCATGGACAGTTTGCGTTACTGGGTGCTGGAGATGCACGTGGACGGCTTTCGATTCGGTCTGGCCTCGGCGCTGGCGCGAGAGCTTCACGCGGTGGATCGACTCGGCGCGTTTTTTGACATCATCCATCAGGATCCGGTGCTCTCGCAAGTGAAGCTCATTGCCGAGCCGTGGGACGTCGGTGAAGGCGGCTATCAAGTCGGCAACTTTCCGATTCTGTGGACGGAGTGGAACGGAAAATATCGCGACACCGTGCGGCGCTTTTGGAAGGGAGATGAAGGGCAAATTGATGACCTGGCCTATCGTTTGACCGGCAGCAGCGATCTCTATGAGCACAGCGGTCGCCGGCCGTATGCCAGCATTAATTTTGTGACGGCGCACGACGGCTTTACGTTGCGCGATTTGGTGAGCTACAACGACAAGCACAACGAAGCCAACGGCGAGGAAAACCGCGACGGCCACAATGAAAACTTGAGCTGGAATCACGGTGTGGAAGGCCCAACCAATGATCCCGCCATTCTGGCGCTGCGCGCGCGCCAGCAGCGCAACTTTCTAGCGACGCTGCTTTTTTCCCAGGGCATACCGATGCTGCTGGCCGGCGACGAGATCAGCCGGACGCAATTTGGCAACAACAACGCTTACTGCCAGGACAACGACATTTCCTGGGTGAATTGGAATCTGGATGCAGCGCAACGGCAGTTGTTGGAGTTTGCCCGTTTGGTGATCAAACTGCGGCACCAACATCCGGTGTTGCGGCGCCGGCATTTTTTCCAAGGCCGCATGATTCACGGCTCCGAAATCAAAGATCTCTACTGGCTGCGGCCGGACGGCAAGGAAATGACCGAAGAAGACTGGCGCAATCCATCATTCCGCTGCATCGGCCTTCGCCTTTCCGGCGAAGCGATTGAAGAGGTTGACGAGCGCGGCAATCGCATTGTGGATGATACGTTGTTGATTCTGCTCAATGCGCACCACGAGCCCCTTCCTTTTGTGCTGCCGGCGTTTCAGCTTAACATGCGTTGGGAGTTGTTGCTGGACACGCGTGAGCCGACCGGAAGATGGGCACACCGGCTGATGAAGGGCGGGGATAGACCTTACGGGCTGGAGGCGCGCTCCCTGGCGTTGTTTCGCCTGCGACCTGTTGAAGAAGTGAGGGAAGAGTGAGATTTGTGGTTGAATTGAATTGTCCTCTTCTTTTATGTGTTTCGCGTGTTTAGTGGGCAAGCCTTGTCAATTTATTTTAAATCTCCCGCCTTGCGCCAATCATTCCATAAACGGTTCCGCCAAAAAATTCTTTGTTAACCAAAGACAATGGCTAATCGTCTTATATAAAGAAACAAATAAGATATTGGATCTCATGAAAGGGAGAAAACCATGGAAGCGATATTCACGGCTTTGATCTTGGGAAGCTTCGGGTTGATTGGCTGGACCAATCATCTCAGGAATCAAAGATATCATGTCGCCGTACAAGCAAAAACCGTCCGCTTTAATAAAATCATTGATCGTTTCAGCGCCGATGAGGAGTTGTTGAAATTTTTGCAAAGTGAAAAAGGACAGGCCACGTTGAATAAGATCGTTGCGGCGGGAAAAGGATTTGCGTGTTGCCTCAAGCCAAGCTTGTTTTCGTTCATACCGTCAACACGTATGACAACAATGAGGTGAGTGAGCAGCAGGTTGAGCAGCTTCTCGAATTGATTCTTGAAGCCAATACCGCCGAACCCAAAGCGAAGCCGCGGCTTGTCGAATACAACCCTCCCCCCAAACCTAAACCGGAAGTCGTGAAACTCGATAACGACGTTCTCAACAAATTTCAAGGCAAATACCGGCATCGATTTCTGGGGGAAATGACGATTACAACGAAAGAAAATTATCTCATCATGGAATCCGGAGTCGGTAAGTTCAAATTGCTCCCAATGGGTGAGAGCCAATTTTTTCCGGAAGACATTGAAACGTCCATTTTTTTCGAACAAGCCGAGACGGATGACATGCGGCACACGGTTGCCTCTGTTTTGAATGAAAAGCGAAAAGTGGAGAGAGTTGTTTTCTATTACCTGAATCCGTGACGCCAAGTCAAAAATGTGTATGAATTTTGAGTATCGTCGATTTAATTTAAAACTGTTCTTTGTTTAGTTGTTTTTGCGGGGTGATTTTCGCCCGTCCGTGTGCAAATTTTGACGTTCGGGCGTACGATGGCCGCCTCATCATGTGGTGAGTTCTGTC
>JAKEEU010000116.1 GCA_022616415.1 Candidatus Zhuqueibacterota bacterium
GTAACTATCCAGCGAAGCTTCGCCTCAAACCGACAAGAAAGAATTTTCCCAACTGATAGAAACAACGCAACGGATAAAAAATTATATCCGTTGTCCCGCCGTGGCGGGATTTCAATCCGTTGGGAGAAACTTGCTCTGTTTGTAAAGGTTATTGGCCATCAAAATCCTAGTGCGAAACAGGATTCTTCCAGAATGACATGCAAGAGGACGGCTGAATAGTAACAAATAATTATTATCAAACGCCTCGCATCTCCGGCGACCAAATATATTTGTGCAACTGTACTTGCAATTGCGCCTTGACGCGATCTGTCAACATCCATTCGGCCAGTGGCCGCAACTCCATCTCGCCGAACACTGGCGAAAACAGCAAATGAAAACGTTCATCGAGACGATGCTTCCGAATCACTTCCAACGCCCATTCATAATCGCGACGATCTTTAATGACAAATTTAATTTGATCGTGCGGTTGCAGGATTTCGAGATTGGGCCAATAGTTGCGCTCGACTTCGCCGCTGCCGGGGCATTTGAGGTCGACGATCTTGATGACGCGCGGATCGAGCTTGGAGAGATCGAGGCTGCCGCCGGTTTCCATGAGCACGGTAAAATTTGCCGCGAGCAGCCGGTCGCACAATTCATAAATTTCCTTTTGCAGCATCGGCTCACCGCCGGTGATCTCGACGAGCCGGCAGCCATAACTCTCAACCTTTTTCATGACGTCGTCGAGGCTGATCTCTTCGCCGCCGTAGAACGAGTAGGCCGTGTCGCACCAAACGCAACGCAGGTTGCAGCCGGTGGTGCGAATGAAAACACAGGGCCTGCCAATGAAGCTGGATTCGCCTTGGATGGAGTAGAAAATTTCGGTGATGCGCATAAGAAAAAATCATCTTGCTATTATTGCGATCTTTGTTTATCTTAGGAAGAGTTGGTCAAGCAATTTGAGGTGCATTATGGCTATCGCAATCATTCCGTCCACACCCAAAATTCAATTTACTTACGAAGATTATCTGGAGCTTCCGGATGACGGAAAACGCTACGAAATCATTGACGGGGAGCTTTATATGTCTAACACTCCAACGACAAAACACCAACTTATCTCCGGTAAGTTCTTTGGCCTGTTGTTCATTTATCTTCAAAACCATCCCATCGGCATATTGATGTCAGCGCCTTTGGAAGTATTTTTTTCCAAAACCAATTTGGCGCAACCTGATGTTGTGTTCATTAGCAATAGCCGCCGGGATATTGTCAAGCCAGAACATGTAAAAGGTTCACCGGATTTGGTGATCGAAGTTCTTTCACCAAGCACCGAAAAACGTGATCGCACGGTCAAGCTCAAAATGTACGCCAAATTCGGCGTGCAAGAATATTGGATGGCAAAAGAAAAAACGGCCACCGTAGAAATTTATCGCCTACAGAAAGGCGAACTCGTTCTCGTCGCTCGTTTGGGAAAATCCGACGTGCTCACTTCGCCGCTCTTTCCGGGGCTGGAGATTCGGCTTGACGAAATTTTCAATTTTTGATCACAATTTGCAATTGAAAATTTACAATTTTAAATTTTCAATTGCATTTATAAACACCCAGTCGAGCCGCCTGGCTGCGCCCGTAGGGGTTACTCGAATCACTCGAACTCCGTCGCTTCCCCACCGCGCAGCAGATACTCTTCGTTGACGCTCTTCAAAATCACCCGGCCGATGTCGTGCTCGTAGCGCTCTTTGATCGGGCGAATCACGATGCCTTCGCGCATGTGGACTTCCTTGCCGCTGATGGTCTCCCTGCCTTTTGCATGCGCTAAACATTCCGGCCCGAAAGGGCCGCGATACAACACGTGCGCCATCGGAATGCCGCGCTCCGTGCAGATTTTCACAAAATCATCGTAATCGAGATAGCGGCCATTGACGGACATGTCGAACGCAAAATAGTTCGGCTCGCCCTTTTGCATGCCGTAGCCCAAGTCTTGCACCCCGGTGCCGAAAGTCTCGCCGAAAAGCATGATAGCGCCTTTGGCGCCACTGAGGCCTTCCATTTTCTCGAACAAATTATACTTTCGCGCCATGCGCCAATACAGGTTTTTCTCGTCTTCCTTGATGACCTTGCCGCCGGCGCCGTAGCCTTTTGAGGAAACCGCGGCCACGCCATTCATAAGTCCGACCAGCGTGCAGGTGCCATGCACTTTTTCCGTCGCCACCACTTCTTCGCCGGGCTGCAGAACGTTGGGATAGCGCTTGATGTTTTCAATATCGGTATAGCCATGCCAGCCCTCGGGCGCGGGCGCCAGCTCGCCGGCCAAATGCACCGGAATCGGCGGAATCCATTTGACGATGCCAAGCTCGGCGGTCACGTCGTCGCCTTCCTTCCAATGTGGCCTGGCCGGATAAACCAACCCTTGCGACACTTCTCCGCGCAATTTCACGGCTTTGACACGGTTCTTCTCCGATCCCGCTAATCTGCCGGTCAATCCCATTTCGGCCAGCAACGGCGCCGGCACGAGCGACGCTTCGGGAATATACGCGACGAGATCGCCGGTTTTGAATTCGCCCTTTTTCACCACGCAGCGATAATCATCCACTTTCGCCAGCTCGAGCAGATCGGCGTTGGGATGGGGAAAGATTTCGATGTGGCGAACGAGAACGGCAAACGTTGACATGCGGATTTTCCGATTTTTTATATGGTATCCGGATTTTCCGAATCGTCCGGATTAGCCTGTTCCAAATTCAGATTTGACAAATTGCTCTTTTGATAATTTGCAAAGCCTCTTCTGCCTGCTCATCTGCCATGCACAACGGCGGCGCGGCACGGACGATGGTGCTGTGGTGCAATGTCCAGCCGATGATGAGCCCTTGCTCGCGGCACCGTTGGACAAATTGCTGCGTTGCTTCCGGCATTTGAAATTCGATGGCGAAGAAACAGCCGAGGCCGCGCACCTCGCGAATCTTTGGTTTGGCTTGCGCCAACGCGCGGAGCTCGCGCAGAAAGAATTCGCCAAGTTCAGCGCTGCGCGTGATGAGATTTTCTTGCAATAAAACTTCGAGCGCGGCTAAGCCGGCGGCGCAGCTCAGTGGATGCCCACCGAAGGTGGTCACGTGCGCGAGCGGTGGATTTTCCGAAAGCGTCTGCATGATCCCGCGCCGGCCGATGAACGCGCCGAGCGGCAAGCCGCCGCCGAGGGCTTTAGCTAAACAGACAATGTCCGGCTTTGAATCCGGCCAATGTTCGCACGCAAAAAGTTTTCCGGTGCGGCCAAAGCCGGTCATCACTTCATCAAAAATCAGCAACGCGCCGGCTTCGTCACAGCGCCTTCGCAGCGTTGGCAAAAATTCCGGCGAGGAAATGCGCACGCCACCCTCGCCTTGCACCGGCTCGATGAGCACCGCCGC
This sequence comes from Candidatus Zhuqueibacterota bacterium, assembly GCA_022616415.1. Classification (GTDB taxonomy): domain Bacteria; phylum Zhuqueibacterota; class Zhuqueibacteria; order Zhuqueibacterales; family Zhuqueibacteraceae; genus Zhuqueibacter. The sequence continues at coordinate 3,372 of JAKEEU010000116.1, forward strand.
GACTTTCTCGTCAATGCGCGACAACGCGCCAAGATCATCAAAAGGCAAAAACTCAAACTCCGGCAGTAGCGGCAAAAACGGCGCGCGATAAATCTCGCTCGACATCGCCGAGAGCGCGCCGTAACTGTCGCCGTGATAGCCGCCTTCGAACGCAATATATTTTTTGCGGCCGGTGAATTTGCGCGCGGTTTTCAAGGCGCCTTCGATGGCCTCGGTACCACTGTTGCAGAAAAAGACGACGCCCTCTCTCACCGGCGCCAGCTCAGCGAGACGGCGCGCATATTCGACTTGCGATTCCTGCACGTATTCGCCGTAAACCATCACGTGCAGATGGCTCTCGAGCTGCGGGCGAATCGCCGCCAGCACGTGCGGATGCTGATGCCCGATATTCGCGACGCCGAGGCCCGAAATGAAATCGATATACCGCTTGCCGTCGCGCGTGAAAAGATAAATGCCTGCGGCGCGTTCGATCTCCAAACCAAGCGGTTCGGGCGAGGTTTGGCAGAGATGGCGGAGAAAGTTTTCTCGTGTTGTGGCTACCATTCTATAAAAGCGCGGGTTAATCGCAGCCAAGCTTTATTCTGATCCATCCAGCCGAAGACCGGCTTCTGCATCGAACCTGGAAACGTATCCACAATATGGACAAACGGAGTATCAACTCCCCAAAATTGTGGAAAAAATATTTTTGTCTCATCAAGCGTCAAGCTCGTGGCCAGTGCTTGCAATTGGATTTCGTACCGGCGCAAAATCGACATGGCTTTATTAATGGAAGGAATCGGCCAGACGCGCGCGAAGCGATGGGCCACGCGCTCGTCGAGATCGATATTTTCGGCGGCGACAACCGTCCACTCGGTTCCCGAGCTGGTCAATAGCAAAACTTTCTCGCCGGCAGCGCAACGAGCAGCATAAGCGCCGCGCCATTGTTGAATGGCGGCTTGCTGCACCGGCGTGCGCAAACCGATGGGCAACTTTTCGCTCATTTTCGTCATCGCAGTGGCCAGCTCTTGGCTAAAATGCTCGACCTTCTGCCAATCGTCGGTGAGCAAAAGAATCGCCTGCGGCGACATGCAACCCCTCTGCTCAAACATGCAAATATCATACGCCAGGTTATCAAATATATTTGGTTCGTCTGCATCCGGGCTCACCAACGCCAGACTGAAGCGGTCGCCAAAGCCGGCCAACTGCTCGCTCCGTTCTTCAAAATTTGCGATGGTCTCATCATCGCCAAAAATCGCCAATTGTGGATTGAATGCCATGATCGCTTCAGTCTGCGCTGAAGTGTCACGCGGCCACGTCAGCGCGGCGAGGCGCGAGGCAACTTGCGGATTGTAACGAGCGAGTGAAGACAAAATTGCCGGCAATAAAAACGGCTCGGCAGAAGCATTTTTCACCAACGTGGGTATGCCGAGCAGCGAAAGTTGCACGACAGGATGAATCGCCACGCCGGGGATGTTGCCGGCGGCAACAAGAAAAACCAGCTCCGGATAAGTCGTTGCGAGCGGCAAATTTCCGGGGCCGCGATCTTTCCGTACTTGCTTGAGCCAGCCTTGCAGGACGCTATCGCGCATGTTCCAAAAATGATTGCGCAGTGCTTCCTGCAGCATTTTGCGGCTCAGTCCGGTTTTGGCTTTGAGCGCGGTGAGCAGCGCTTCCGCCTCGGGAAATTGCAAATTGCACCATTCCTGCGCGACTTGGCTCCAGGCATTGGCGGCGCGTTGCTGCCAGGCTTTGGCGCCTTGCTTAAATCCGATCGCAGGCTGCATGAACTTTTCTGCAAATTTTTTGAGCCATGCCGGAGAAAGATTGGCAGAGTCGTAAACGACACCGTCTTGTTGAAACGCGTGCGTTGGCGGCTTTTGAAGAATGTCGGGAACAAAAAAATCGCGCAACATAAGTTGAAGTAGCTAAATGAAATGCAACGAAAAGAGAACCGCAACGAAAAAAAGATTAAGCGTTTCCAACAATTGATTCGGTCAATAACGAACAGCCGCGCAGCTCGGCGCCGGTGGCGCGGCCAACAAGCTCAAGCCGATCTTGCCAGGCGCGGCCCAAATCTTCGGTTTGAATCGCCATCACCGAATCGACATTGGCCAGATCGAAAATGCGCAACAAGCCGACTTCGCCTTCCGGTAGAATTTGGAGCGTTTCCGGATCGACGGCGGCGACGCCCACCCAGGGTGGGGGGAAGTGCCGAGGGCTGAGGGCTGAGGGCTGAGGGCTGAGAGCTGAGAGCATAGCGCTCGGCGCTTGGCGCTCGTTGCGTTTTGGGATACCGGAAAGCGAACTGGCATAAAATTGCGATGATAGCTCGGTCATGCCGTATTCATTCAGGAGATATTCTCGCGGCACACCGAAGGTTTCGCAGAGTTGATTTTGAAATTCGTCGCGTGCCACTTCGACGCGACGGCCTTTGTAGCCGCCGGTGTCGAGGATGCGGCTGCCGGTTGGCAGGGTGAATTTTAGGTTTTGCTGGGAAAATTTCTCCATGGCTTCCCAAAGCGCGAGCGCGGTGCCGAGAATGAAAACCGGCACGTTCTCCTGTGACGCTTTTTCAAGCGCGGTCCGGAAACCATCTACCTCGACGTCTTGCGGCGAGAAAAATACCGCACTCTGTTTCTCACCAAACGCATCGCGTATTTCCGAAAACATGTAGCCGAGCGAGGAGTTAAGGAAATGCTCGGCCGTTGGACCGAGAAAAAACATTCGCATTTTATTGATCTTGGCAACAGTAAAGGGAAGTGTCATTCTGGAAGAATCTTTTTTCATCTCAACCTGTTGCTCTGAATTGTAAAAAGATTCCTCCGGAATGACATCTCGCAAGGAGTCGTGCAATGTCTCATTGTTTACTCTAAGCGCACTACCAGGCTGTTGATCCAGGCAATACGCGGCGAAGCTGCGCAGCATGGCAGCGCGATAAAAATCCAACGTGCGAAAATAATGCTTGCCAGCGCGCTTCTGGGTGGTGCCGCTGGTATGAAAAACCGCCACCGCTTCCTGCGGGGGAAAACAAGTCAACGGCACTTCTTTGAACGCGCTGGTGGTGACCGCCGGAATTTCGCGCCAACTCGTCACACGATCAGGCGCGAGGCCTTGTTGTTGGCAAATGGCGCGATAGATGGCGTTCTTTTCAAATTGATATTGAAATAATTGCAAAGCCAAAGTGTTGAACGCCTCGTCATCACACTCTACGATGGGGACGGTGTGAATGAATTGCAAAATTTTTTCTGAAATCGAATGCGACATGATTTGCTATTTTTTAACCGCTATAAGCGCCAGCCGGACCGGCTGGGCTACAAAATCCACACTGGCACAGCTCGCGCAGCCGCTCGAACGTGTAAATGCCGGTGCTGTGGCCATCCGACCACTCGAACGAAACGCCGTATCTGCCGACAGGCCGCATCTCGCGCGGCTTGATGTCGGCCGGAATGTGCTCGGGACGAATCATCCGCGCGCCGGTGATTTCGTCAACGCACTGCGCGCACGCGCAGGACAGGCGCAAATGAAACGAATCGTAAACGCTTTTGTGGCCGTCGTCCCAGGTGATCAGCAAGCGGTTGTTCTCAAACGCGACGTCAGCCGGAATTGGTTTGGAAGATTGGCCAAGCATAATTCTATTTAACAAGATAAGAAATTTTTATCAAAAATTCCAGCCAAAGATGTGATAAATAGGATTGAGGGTATTCAGGCGAGACGGGGCCTCAAAAAATAAACCGACCGGTCACTGCAGTGACCGGTCGGTAATTTTTGTGGTAAACTGGCAGTGCGTCTACGGAAAAATCCCCAACTCCATATACGACCGCGCCACTTTATCGATGGCGTTGATAAAAGCGGCGGTGCGCAGATCGACTTTGCCGCCGTGCTGTTTGCGGATCTCGTTCATTTGATTGTAGGCGGAAATCATCGTTTCTTCGAGGCCGGAATTCACCAAATCCTCCTCGTCGGCGCCGTGGGCGATTTGGTCGAAAATGTTTTGGGGAAATTTCTTGCCGGTCAGCTCTTCGACGGCTTGCAGCATCCTTTTGTTCATGCTCTCTTCAAAACGCTTGCCCATGCGGCCAAAGCGCACGTGCGAAAGATTCTTCAGCCATTCGAAATATGAAACCGTGACGCCGCCGGCGTTCAGATACATGTCGGGGATAATGAGCGCACCCCTTTGCAGCAGAAACTCGTTAGCATCGGCAGTGACCGGGCCGTTCGCACCTTCGGCAACGATTTTGGCTCTGATGCGGCTCACATTTTCAGCGGTAATCTGATTTTCAAGCGCGGCGGGAACGAGAATGTCGCATTCCAATTCGAGCGCCTCGGCATTTTTCGCCATGCTCGTCGCGCCGGGGAAATTTAGAATTGATTTCGTTTCTTTGCGATGCTGCACGACTTTGTCGAGATCCAAGCCTTTGGGGTTGTAAATCGCGCCTTCGTATTCGATCAAGCCCACGAGCGTGGCGCCGCCGGCTTGCAGAAATTTCGCCGCATAATAGCCGACGTTGCCGAGTCCTTGCACGATGGCCGTTTTACCGTCGATGCCGGGCGTGAGGCCGAGCTTGCGCATCTCTTCCACGTCATTGCACGCTTCGCGAATGCCGAAATAAACGCCGCGGCCGGTCGCCTCGGTTCTGCCGCGCACACCGCCTTGTGTGATCGGTTTGCCCGTCACGCATGCCGAGGAATTTAGCTCAGCGGGCGTGATTGCGTTGAACGTGTCCGCAATCCAGGCCATTTCACGCGGGCCGGTACCGTAATCCGGCGCCGGCACATCGACGCCGGGCCCGATGAAATTTTTCTTGACCAGCTCATACGTGTAGCGCCGGGTGAGCCGTTCCAGCTCGGCCTCCGAATAGTTGCGTTTCTCAATTCGAATGGCGCCTTTTCCGCCACCGAACGGCACGTCGACGATCGCGCACTTATACGTCATCAGCGCCGCCAAGGCCATCACTTCGTCTTCGTTGGCATTCGGGCTGTAACGAATGCCGCCTTTCACCGGCAGCTTGTGATGGCTGTGCTCGGCGCGCCAGGCGTGAATAGTCTCGATGGAGCCGTCGTCTTTCTTTAAGGGGAATGTGATGTGATAAACGCTGTTGCAAATCTTGATTTGATCGAGCAAGCCTTTCGGATATTTCGTAAAAGCCGCGGCCTTGTCGAAATTGCGATTGACCTGCTCGAAAAATTTGATGGTGGACATGGCAACTCCTTTCTGTCTTTAGGCAAAATTATTTTATGGCAAGACAATTAAAAACCATACGCAAGATAATTATGGCAAGATGATTTAAAATCTACCTTTAATTTTGTAATACGTCCCCTTCCCCGTCGAGCCGACGCGCTCCAAAATGCCTTTTTCTTCCAGCTCGTGCAAATCTTCCGAGGCGGTGCGTTTCTTGACGCCGAGCAGCTCCTGATATTGCTGGTTGGTGATGCGGCGATTTTTCTTGACGTGCAAAACGGCTTGGATGAGCCGCTCGGGCAAATCCATCTCGCGCAAATTGTCTTCGGTAAAAACGTCTTTGCGAAAAGTCAGCATCAAGCCCTGGTTCTCGCGCCATTCGGGATCGGGCAAATGCAGGCTGCGGCATTCCTCCACAATGCGATTGGTGCCGCTGCCCCAGCGCTCGATGTAGCCGAGATCGTAAAAGATCAAGCCGACCAGCGTGTTGCGCAAAACCGATTGATGCTTGCGTTTAAGATCATCGAGGCGCAAATTCAGCGGGAGATTGCCGGGATTCCAGATGAGGAGATTGTCGTCGTAAATGCGCACTTGCGTCACGGCGCCAGCGGCATAGTCGCGGTGTGTGACGGCATTAATCAGCCCCTCGCGCAGCGCGTTGAGCGGATACTCCCAAACTTCCTCGCGCTGCGGCTGGCCGGTGATCACCAGGCGCACGGCGAGATGGCGCTGGATGAATGCGAAAGCAGCTTCGATCTGCTCGGTCAGCGCGCCGCCGATTTCCGCGTCGTCAACGATCACCGTCTCGCTTTTGAATCGGCCGGCTTTAATTTTGGCCTGCGGGAAAAATACCTGCGGTTCCTTGCCAAAAAGCAGAATCGCGGCATTGGTGATCTTACCGTTGCGAATAAGCCGCAGCTTGTCGAGAATTGTGAATGGCGATTCGTTTTTGTCAATCTTGCGACGATGCCGGGCATTGGCCGTCTCGATGTATTTTTCGATTTTGGCGAGGTCGAGATCATCGAAAGTGGCTGCCTCGACCGGAAGATTGTCCCAACTGCGGCCTGTGGTCAGCGCGTGCAGCTCGGCAACTTCTGCCGGTGTGAGCACATGATTGTGATGGCCGAGTCGTTTGTAGCATCGCCCTTGCGCCGCCACCGGCTTGATCGGCATTTCCGGAATCGTCAACACCACCACGCGCTTTTCGCCGGCGGGATGAATTTCAGCATCCGCAGCGATCGCAGGCTCGGTCGCCAGCGCGATTTGCGTCGTCCATTTTTCGAGACCGGCCTCATCAATCTGCACGCCGGTGATTTGGCCTTCGGGCGTTATACCAACGAGAATGACGCCGCCGCGTCCGGTGGCCATCGCTGCGGCTGTTTCAATGCAGGCCGCGTCGAACTCGGCTTTGCGTGCGAGGGTGGCGCTTTCGGGGTTTTGTAATAGATCATCCAAATTCATGATGCATTCCAGATCGACGAAATAGAATTTTCATGGAACTTATTCTAACAACATACGCTGTAAATTATCGCTTAATAGTCGCTCAAAATCATCAAGTGTAAGGTTTTCCGGTTTGATGCCACGTTCAATCAAAGTCTTTCGGATCGCCGCATTGTTTTTGACGTGTTCACTGGTAATGGCTGGCTCGCCGTGAAGGCTTTGTTGTTGGACGTTGAAATTCGTTATTTCAGTTGCAAGGTTCTTAGCGGTGATCGTAACGGTTGGGAGAAAATCGGCCAAAGGACGATTTTGGGGAATGCTCAAACGATACTTCATTTGGCGAGTATTGTAGCCGCCAAACATGGCGGCATCGCCCTTACTGCGTATCCGGCCAAATCCGCTTTCATCCACCCCGCGTTCGTAAATGAGCTTAGAAAGTTCGATTTCACTCGTGATGAGCTTTTCTCTCGCTCGCAGCCGCTCCGCAAGACGGAGGCGTTCTTCAAGGAGTTCCTGCTTGCGTGTTTGTAGCGCAAAATACGTTTGCGCAAAAGCGATTTCGTCTTTGCGGGGGTCGCCATTTTGGGCAATGAGGTAACACGCGTAGCGCGTCAGAATGATATCATCGATTTCACGCGTTGCTTGCGACCCGATGTCGACCATTTTCCTGACGTCAAGAAAATGGTCGGCAACGATATTTCCCGCATTTTCACAGGCGATTTTTGCCTTCTGAACGACCTTGTAAAAATTCTCCCATTTATCATAACCCAACGGCGTTTGGAGATCGCGCGCAAACCAGCACTCAACACCATCGATTTCAATCGCGTAGGATTCGAAATCTTTGGCAAGGGATTGTATGAGTTCTCTGTCCATAGAGTTCCTCCTATTGCCGACCATTTTCCTAACGTCACGAAAATGGTCGGCACCAAGATTTCCCGCATTTTCATAGGCGGTTTTTGCGTATTACCGACCGGTCACTCGGAGTGATCGGTCGGTGTCACTTAATCTTGTTTATTTGCATTCGTCAATATTTTGTTCTGCCAAATTTCAACATTGGCGCGCAAAGCGGCTTGGGCTTGCGGATATACGGCGCGAAATTCCTCCACCAAATTGCTCAACACACTATCCGGCATCGGAAAAAGCCGCGCGACGCTGACGGCAAAATCAAAATCTTTAGGGCGGCCGGCGCTGAGTTTGGAAATGATCAAATCGTGGGGATGCGGCGCGATGATCTCGATACCGCTAACCGGTTCGATGCGCTTGCCGGTACGCTGCCGCCAATTGGCCGGCGCTTGAAAAGCAGCGAGATTTACGCCATGAGCATAAACGGAAAACGTCTGGTCAAACGAAGACAGCTCGCCAATCGAAGCATCGATAAGGGTGTCAAGTTTTTCATCTCCGACTGATACATCCAGCTCGCGCGATGGTACAAAGTCCGGCAAAGGAATGGTATGCTGCGCCTGCGCCAGCCAAGAGATGATGGCGTTGGCACCAAAAACATAAACTTGTTGGACACCGGCAACGGCAGCGGCGGCCCGACAAATATGATCAAATTGCTCCAATGTCATGTGAGCCTCTTGTCTGCTCGTTTCTCTTTCCTTTTGGTCGTTTGTTTTTTGCCGTTTCATGAGAACCGGTGCAAACGGCGCACTCTGAATTAATTGATCCCACCACGCCTGTTCTTGTGGCGTTAGGCTGAAAAAATTTTCAATACCAAAAAGTGCAGCCACATGGTCAGCGTGCTCGCCCTGTAAAATTTCAATCCAGCGCTGCATGTGAGTCGGCGCGACGGCTTTGGCGTGGTTGGAAAATTCCAACGCCTTTTGCCGCGCTGCTTCATCGCGCCGACAAATGGCCAACCCTTCGCGACAGCCTTGCCAGGCGCGCTGTATGAGGCGATCATGGGGATTACGGCGGCCAGCCGTCAATTGCAGAGACGACGACATCAAAATCTCATTGTAAAAAGTTCAGGATAACAACTCGCAAGTTGTCTTGCCCAAGAAAACGGGGGTTCATCAAGGAAAGATACAATAAATTGAAGCAAGAAGCAAGTGGAGAGATTTTAAGAAAATTGAAGAACAAAAATTATCAAAAGCCCAAAAGGGCGAAATCGACGATGTTTTTGATTACCCCGAAGCACAACACGAGCCGCAACCAAACAGGTTTATAGCAAAAACAATTTCCCAACGGACATAGGTGACAGGATGTCGGGTTTCAATCCCACGAGGATTCGATTCAGACTTTGTCGCTCAGAACAGCGCCAAATTGGCGCTTGAATTGTTTCAATCCCACGATGGTTTGATTCAGACTGTTCGGACATATAGGATGAAAAGCAAAAGCATTAGACAAAATGATCAGGGACAAAATGATTCAATATTTTTTAAAACAATTATTTTGTCACTCAATCATGTTGTCATTAATTAATTGTCTTTACTTCAACTCAGTTTTTCATGAAATTGAGTTATGAAGTCAACAAA
>JAKEEU010000117.1 GCA_022616415.1 Candidatus Zhuqueibacterota bacterium
GTAACTGCTTGCATATTCGAGAGAGAGAAACGTTCGTCCGCAATTTATCCGATGGAAATTCTGGCGGCGAGGATTCCCGGCCACCGCTTTGAAGAAGCGCTGGCCGGGTGAGATGATGCGCCAAACGTAATTTGATTCGCGGTTGGGAAGGTTATGAAATCATCCGAACAAATCTGGCGTGATTATCACAACAGCCTTTTGAGCTTCATCCGCCGCCGCGTCGGCGACGGCCACACGGCTGAAGACCTGCTGCAAGACGTCTTCGTCAAAATCCATTCCCGGCTCGACACGCTCTCGGACGCGGAGCGCATCCGGAGCTGGGTCTACCGCATCGCGCAAAACACCATCGTTGACCATCATCGTGTCAGCAAGCGACACGAGCCTCTGCCGGACGACATCGTGTATGAGCCTGATGATGACGACGAAATCTGGCGCGAGTTGGAATGTTGCCTGCGCCCGATGATCGAGCATCTGCCGAAACATTACCGCGAGGCTTTGCTGCTGGCCGAGCTTGAAGGGGCGCCGTTGAAAGAGGTCGCTGAACGGCTCGGTCTCTCGCTGCCAGGCGCGAAATCCCGCGTCCAGCGCGGCCGGGCAAAATTCAAAGAGTTAATGCTGGCCTGCTGCCAGTTCGAGTTCGATAGCCGCGGCAAGCCGATCTCTTACGCCTCGAATTGTGGCGACAAGCCTTGCTGATTTTTTTTCTCCCGCCTTGCATCCTTTTTGCGAATCTTTCGTCTTCACGGTTGACGAGCGATTGCGCTCGCGACAACCAAATACCAAAAGGAGAAAGAAGAATGTATCGTTTTTTGTATTCAGCTACACTCGTTTGTCTGTTGGCGAGCAGCGTCTTTGCGCAAGACCCATTACTGGTGGCGCCGCAAAATTATAGGCTCCAACTGGAGAACGACTGGGTGAAGATCGTCCGCGTACGTTACGGCCCGCGCGAAAAAGTGCCGGCGCACGATCACACGCAAACCGCCGCGGCTTACGTCTATTTGAACGACAGTGGGCCGGTGATTTTCAAAC
>JAKEEU010000013.1 GCA_022616415.1 Candidatus Zhuqueibacterota bacterium
CCGCCATCAATCCAACTGAGACGACCGGACTAAGGCTGGTTAACCAGATGAGAGTAGCGGATACACCGATCAAGACAAATATCAACCTGACAGCTTCCGCCCATTCGTTTTGTGGTATTTTTTTTGGTTCCATTTTCATGACAAGGACACCCTCCTCGGTGTCGATAATTGGCTTATATACCCGACTCCATCAATAATCAACTGGTCGTTGACGCCACTCGATAGCTCATATAACCTTCGCGCATGGACACGCGGATTGTTAGTCTCCAAATTGATCCGGACAAACTGAAGGCTGCACGAGGCAACAGAAAACCCACACTCGTGGCAAAACAGCTTGGTATCTCCTACCAATACTTGCATATGATCGAGAACGGCGCACGCAAAGTGCCGTCCGCGATCTTGCTCCAAATGTGCTTGCTCTACGATATACGGGACATCTTCACTCTCACCACGGAGAGTAAAAAAAAACTGATCGCCGCATAAGCAAAACAGTTGACGCATATCAACAGCTAGTTTATAGTCCGCCTCGCCCGTTGATATTGAAAGCTATTTGAAAAGCCGCGAGCGTGGCGCGAACAGGCGCACGCGCGCGAGCTTGTAGAGATAGTTAACGCCATGCGAGCAAGTCAAAAAAATGAAAAAAGCCAAACTTATCAAAAAGAGCGACAAGCCGACGCCACAGCCGAAACAACCGGCAAGGAGGGAGCCTCGACGAGGCGGCCCCGCCGTCGACCCACGCGTGATATTTGCGGCGCTCTTCAACAGCAAGAAATAAGGAGGCACGTGATGGAGATTGCAATCGCAATCGGAATATTTATTGGAATAAGCGTCGGCCTCGCGGCTGGATTTCTCCTGCACATCTACCTCAGCAGGGAGAAAAATCATGCGCTCGACCTGATGCGCGACCGCGAGATCGTTGCAATCGCAGCGCGTAGGGAGGCTGAAATCGAACTCACCTCCCTGCGCGCTATTACGCAAAAACCAGTCAGCGCAAAGGCGCTATAAGGAGGAGTGATGAAAGCTACAGAGATCACCGTCTGGTATGGCGGAAAAATAAACCTCGGCGATTTCAACTCGGTCCATATCGAGGCAACTGCCGGTGCATTGCTGGAAGAAGGCGATACTGTCAAGACGGCAACAGCGCAATTGTTCGAGGACGTTAAAGAAGCCGTCAGAGCGCAGGCGCGAGCTCTGAAGACGAAAAACCCTCGCGCCAGTGTACTCGAAATCTTCGCTGGCCTGCCCGTCGAGGTTCAGCAAGAAATAGGAGGTTAAATGATCATCGGACTCACGGATAAACCAGCCGCGTTTCCAACGCTCGGCACACTACGCAAGGGCGCGCCGAAGCCGGAGAGCGG
>JAKEEU010000118.1 GCA_022616415.1 Candidatus Zhuqueibacterota bacterium
CGTTTACGACAGCTAAAAAAGTTACTCCCGGCATCCATGCTGCCATTTATTTCACCTCAAACTTTTTTAAAAAACCGGTATTTCCGGACAGACACTAGTTACGCCTTCAGGCGTTCTCAGCATTGCAAAAAGAGATCACTTCCCAGTACGACTAATCGTCCAGCGAAGCTTCGCCTCAAACCGACGAGAAAGAATTTTCCCAACAGATAGAAACAACGCAACGGATAAAAAATTTTATATCAGTTGTCCCGCAACAGCGGGATTCCAATCCGTTGGGAGAAACTTGCTCTGTTTGTAAAGAATTTTGCGGTTCAAAATCTCAGCTTGAAACTTTCATTCCTGAAAATCACTACGAAACTTAAGGAAGGAAATGCCGATGCAAGGCATTCACATCCTGATTGCCGACGACGAGCAGCCGGCGAGAAGAAAGATTCGTTCTTTCTTAAAAGAAGATATCGGCGTTGATTCAGTTCTCGAAGCCGCCAATGGCCTTGAAGCGGTCAAATTGATTCAGGAAAACAAACCTCATCTGGTGTTTCTCGACATCCAAATGCCGGGGATGAACGGGTTTGAAGTGATTGAGACGGTGGGCATTGAAAACATGCCGGCGGTGGTTTTTGTCACGGCTTATGACCAGTATGCCCTCGAGGCGTTCGAGGTGCAGGCGGTGGATTATCTGCTCAAGCCTTTCGATCAGGAGCGGTTTCGCAAATCTTTCAACCGCGCGGTGGAACAGATACGATTAAAGAGCGAGAATGCCGCGATTTTTCAGAAACTGCTTGGAGAGATCAACCGCGAGAAAAAATACTTGAAAAGAATCATGGTCAATGCCGGCTCCCGGCTCTTCTTTGTCAAAACTGGCGACATCATGTGTATTTCCTCGGATGAGAAATATGTCAAACTCCATACCGAAAAAGAGACCTACCTGATTCGCGAAACCATGAACAGCATGGAAGCGCGCCTCGATCCCGCCAAATTTGCCAGAATCCACCGTTCCTATCTCGTCAACCTCGATTTCATCCAGGAAATGCAACCCTGGTCGCACGGTGATTATGTCATCATTCTCAAAAACGGCGCCAAGCTCACCGCCAGCCGCCGTTTCCGCGACCGGTTGATTGGCAGGTTTTAACGGCAATTGATGAACGTGTTTTTTAAAATTTCTCCTTGACTTTTTCCCGCTTTTTATTATATTTAACCTTATGGTTAAATATCCGACAAAATCTCTCGACGCTACGTTTGGGGCTTTGGCCGATTCGACGCGCCGGGCCATCCTGGAGCGCTTGGCGCGCGGTGAGGCGCGGGTGACGGAATTGGCCGCGCCTTTCGTGATTTCGCTGCCCGCGGTCTCGAAGCACCTGCGCGTGCTCACGAAAGCCGGTTTGCTCGCACGCGAGAAAAACGGCAGAATACAGCACTGCCGCCTTGAGGCGGGACCGATGAAGACCGCCACGGAGTGGCTCGCGCGCTACCAGCATCACTGGGAGAATCAATCCGCCCCACCCCCGGCTTCCGGGCGCAAAGTGAATCAGGGCGGTGTTTCCCGGCGCTCCGCAGCGGCCAAGCACCTGCCCTTCCCCTTTTCCCAAGCCAAAAGCTCGTGGCCGGTTTTATTTAACCTTTCAGTTAATTTTGATGAAAACGCGCTCGATGCAACCTTCTTTGCGCTGGCCGATTCCACCCGCCGCGCGATACTGGTCTGCATGGCGTTTGCGGAATCTTCCGTAACCGAGCTGGCCGCCCCGTTCAATATTTCTCTGCCGGCGTTCTCAAAACACTTGTGCATTCTGCAACGCGCGGGCCTGATCGAGCGCCGGAAAGAGGGACGGTTCAATCTCTGTCGCCTCGTTGCCACGCCCATGCAGGATGCGGCGTTGTGGACCAGCCGGTACCGGATATTCTGGGAAAAACAACTCGATTCACTTGCCGCTTATTTGGAAAAATCAAAGCGAGAAAGCTGAGCCATGCCAAAAACCATTCGCCAGTCGGTCACATTCAAAGCTCGGCCCGGCCAGATTTACGAAATGCTGATGGATTCGCGCCAACATGCCAAATTTAGCGCCAGCAAAGCCAGCATCAGCCGCAAAATCGGCGGCAAGTTCGCGGCTTACGGCGGGTATATCAACGGCGTGAATCTTGCGCTTGTGCCAAACAAAAAGATCGTGCAGTCCTGGCGCGGCAGCGACTGGCCGGAGGGGCATTACTCGAAAGCCACTTTCACGCTAACCAAAGTCAAAGGCGGCACACGCCTGGTATTCACGCAAAGCGGAGTGCCGGATCAACAATACGAAAGCATTAAACAAGGCTGGCGTGATTTTTATTGGAACCCAATGAAAGCGATGCTGGAAAAATAATCAAAAGGAGAAAAGCTATGGCGAACACAAATCCCACCACCGAAACCACCCTACAAATCAAGCGCACTTTCACGGCGTCGTGTGAAAAAGTTTTTAGCGCCTGGACGCAACCGGAGGCGCTCAAAAAATGGTGCGCGCCTTCGGATGAGTTTTCCGTTCCCGCCGCCGAGGTTGATTTGCGCGTGGGCGGCAAATATCGCATTGCCATGAAGGCGCCGGACGGCAATTTGCACGTGGCAATTGGAACGTATCGTGAAATTTTATCGCCACGGAAACTGGTTTTCACCTGGACCTGGGAAGGCTCAGGCATGCCCGAAACACTCGTCACGTTGGAATTTCATGATCATGGCGCGTCAACGGAGCTGGTGCTGACGCAAGAGCTCTTTCCGAACGTTGAGCAACGCGACAAGCACAATCAAGGTTGGATGGGTTGTCTCGGCCAGTTGGCAAAAATGTTTGAATGAAATCAGGGAGAACAAGAACATGGCAGACATGCTTCATCAAATTCAAATCCAATTTAATCATGGAGAGAAGAGGCTATGAGAAAATTTCATGATCACCGGTTTCCCGGAGAAAACGGCGAGTATCGCCAAGCGCGCAACGAGCTGCTCGCGATGGAAATCGATCTGAGGAAGCGCATCGAAGAAGTGGCGGCGCTTCGACGAACATTACCGCTCGGAGGAAAGCTGCAAGAGGATTATGTCTTTGACGAGGGCGCTACGGATTTATCGGATCAACAGACAGTGAAACAAACCAGACTTTCAGAGCTGTTTGAAAAAGGGAAGAACAGCCTGATTATCTACAGTTTTATGTATGCGCCCGAGGCGGAGAATGCCTGCCCGATGTGTACTTCGATTCTGGATGGCCTCAACGGAAATTCGCCACACGTCAATAATCGGGTGAATTTTGCCGTCGTCGCCAAGGCGCCGATTCAAAAAATCAGAAGCTGGGCTTTAAGTCGTGGCTGGAAAAACTTGCGGCTTTTGTCTTCTCTAAAAAACACCTACAATGCGGATTACTTTGCGGAAAGTTCTGAAGGAAGCCAACTTCCGGCTCTCAACGTCTTTCAGAAAACGGCTGAGGGCATTTATCATTTTTATAATACCGAGCTGCTCTACGTGCCTCCCGAAAAAGGGCAAAACCCCAGACACGTTGACCTGGTCTGGCCGTTATGGAACTTGTTTGACTTGACTTCCGAAGGCAGGGGAACGGACTGGTTTCCGAAATTCTCGTATGATTGACGCTTTTACCAATTTTTACGTTTCAATTTTGCTGGCTAATTTGGCTTTGCAGACTGGCAGTCTGCGTTACGTTTTAATCCCAACCATCTGAAAGGAGGAGTAGTACAATGAAAAGGTCCCTATCGATTCTTTTGTTGCTCGCCGTTATCGCGTTGGCGACGAATGCGGTTTTGGCGCAGAGCAAGGCGGCGCCAGGATTTGAAAAACTCAAATCGCTCGTGGGCGAATGGCAAGGCCAAAGTCCGGAGGGCCGGTCACGGTGTCCTATCAACTTGTTTCCGGCGGGCACAGCGTCATGGAGATTATCGGGCCTGGAACGGATAAGAGCATGGTCACGGTTTATCATCTCAATGGCGACAAGCTCATGATGACCCACTATTGCGCCGTCGGCAATCAACCCCGTATGAGCGCGCCGGTGCCCGCCGGTGAGATCAAAAATCTCAACTTCACTTTCGTCGATGCGACCAACATGGCCAAGCCGGCTGACGCACACATGCACAGTCTCGCCATGACTTTCCAAGACAAGGATCATATAACGCAAGTGTGGAACTATCGTCAAGACGGCAAGGATATGCCGATGACGTTCACTTTGGAACGGAAGAAGTAACGCGCGGGCGACTGCGGACGCATAGACCGCCGCGGGCTTAAAGACAGCCGCAGAAAACTATGCAACTTCTTACGATCATACTCGTACTTTTACTCTTGCTCGTTTTGGAAAGTTTACAAAAGCGCTTAAGAGTATGAGAACGAGCGAAAACAAGCAGAACCTCAAACTTGGCCCAATACTGACGAGTCGCAACCAAACAGAAAAAGGCATCACGCAAAGCCGCTAAGACGCAAAGAAAACGCAAAGGCTAAGCCTATAGGGTTTTCTTTGCGATGCCTTTGCGGCTCTGCGTCTCTGCGTGAAAGTTTTTGCTTTTTTTGCAAAGATTTAACTTTTAACAAACTAAAAAAGGAGTCTGCCATGACGGAAAAGGAAATGTACCTGCAAGGCTGGGAGCGCGAGTTTCAAACCACATTGAAGGTTCTCAAGGCGTATCCTGCCGACAAGCTGGATTTCAAGCCGCACGAGCGCTCGCGTTCCGCGCGCGATTTGGCGTGGACGCTCGTCGCAGAAGAAGCGATTGTCGATATGATCGTCAAAGGCCAGATCGATTTCAAAGAAGGGCCGAAGGCGCCGGCGACAATGAAGGAGATTTTGGCGGCTTTGGAAAGCACGCACAAAGAGATGGCGCCGAAAGTCAAGGCGCTCTCGGAAGCGGATTACAACAGCACGGTCAAGTTCCCCATCGGGCCGAAGCAGATGGGCGATTTCCGCAAAGCCGACGTGCTGTGGATGATGATGATGGACGCCATTCATCATCGCGGCCAATTCTCGGTTTATGTGCGCATGGCCGGCGGCAAGGTGCCGTCGATTTACGGGCCTTCAGCGGATGAACCCTGGATGTGATCTGGCTTTGAGCTTTTGTGTCGAAGAATCAAACAGAGAAAAAGCGCACGCAAAGCCGCAGAGAACACGCAAAGAATTTTTTTGTGCGGCTTTGCGTGAATTTTTTTTGCTTTTTCTGCAAAGATTTAACTTTCGCAAACCGAGGCCATATTAAACGAGGGTTTCAGACGTATCCTCGAAGCGTCTTTATTCGTAGTAGTAAATAGAGGAATGGCTTGAGAAAGAAATGAGGCGTGCCAGTGCCTGAGCTCGAAGACCTTGAAGCCGGTCTCAAGGAGCTTCGCAAGAAATTCTTAGAGATCATTCAAGATCTCCGCCCGGATTTGCACAAATACTGCTCACGAATGACCGGATCGGCCCTGGACGGGGAAGATCTGGTTCAGGAAACTCTGGCGCAGGCTTATTACAAGCTGTCACTCCTGCAACAAGACATTCCTTTGCGCCCCTGGCTTTTTAAGATCGCCCACAACAAGTGCGTCGATTTTCTGCGCCGGCGCCGCCAAAAGTTCGTTTCATTGGAAGAAGAAACAGAAGTCTCTGCAACCCCTCCGGACGAAGTCGAAAGGCAGGAAATGGTTTCGCAAGCGCTTTCCACTCTTGTTTACAGCCTGCCTCCCAAAGAGAGAGCTTGCCTCATTCTCAAGGACGTTCTCGACTATTCTTTGCTCGAAATTTCCGAAATCCTCGAAACCTCGATAGCAGCGGTGAAGGCTGCTTTACACCGAGGCCGGCAAAAGCTGAAGACTGCCAAGCCCCAATCACGTGCCTCCGTCTCTAAAAAGTCGGATTTGCTCCGCCGCTACATCGACCTGTTCAATAATAGAGACTGGGAAGGTGTGAAAAAGCTTCTGAGGGAAGACGTGCACTGCGAAGTCGTCGGCGACTGGACTGGGCTTGGACGGGATTCCGCTGAGAATCACTACTTTTTCAAGTATGCACGCTCTGCTTCTCAGATGCAGTGGCGGCTTGCGCTGGCGGAAGTGAATGGCGAGGAAGTTCTTGTCTGCTGGAAGAAAATCAGCGAGCAATGGCAGCCGAGCTCCCTTGTCCGCATCGAATGGGAGAAAAACCTTATTAAAAGCATTCGTGATTACATGCATATCCCTTATTTGTTTGATGAGGTGAACCTCATTCTGAATGAATAGGAGGAACCCATGGAAGCAAACGAGGAAATAAATTATGGCTGATATGGTCCATCAGGTGACAATTGCTGCTTCACCTGAAAAAGTATTTCAAGCGTTGACAACGCAAGAAGGTCTAAAGAGCTGGTGGACATCTGACACCGAAGCTGAGCCGCGTGTAGGAAATACTGCGCTTTTCGGATTTGACAACCGTTCCGTAGTTTTCAAGATGCATGTCGATGAATTAGTGCCAAAGAAACTGGTGAAGTGGAGTTGTGTGGATGGCCCCGATGAATGGAAGGGTACACAACTTCGATTTGATCTTGAGTCTGATGATGAGGGAGGTACGATTGTCCGTTTCATAAGGAAAATCGGGGCTTGTGGTGCACTCTCGAAGCCGTGAATTCATTGACTTTGACAACAGCCCACAAGGGCCAAGACTAAGCGAAAATGATAAGCCAAGAGGTTTCAATGAAAACAATCCTACACACTGTCGATATCAACGCCACGCTGACACAGGTCTTCCAAGCCCTTGCGACTGAGAATGGGCTGAAAGGTTGGTGGACGACGAAAGTCAAGGCTGACATTCGAGTGGGTGGAATTGTCGATTTCACCTTCGGGAAGACTTTCAACCCGGACATGAAAATCACTGCGCTCGAGGACCCCAAGGTCGTTGCGTGGAAATGCGTCGGTGGACATGCGCCGTGGACCGACAACACCTTCCGCTTTGCGATCGAGTCGCGAGGCGAGGGCTGCGTCCTTTTCTTTCGACATGAATACGCTCGCGAGCTGAACGACGAAGAATACGGGCGCTACAATTATAACTGGGGTTATTACTTGGACAGCCTCAGACTTCTCGTCGAGACGGGCAGGGGGAAGCCGTACCTTGCTCCGACCCCAGCCCAAAAGAAAGCCGTGGTTGAGCGATTTGTTGAGGAGTACAAGAACCGGCACAACCCCAACATTGTTGACGAGCTTGTAGCCGAAGACTGCAAGGTCCACCTCCCGCTGCCAGGTCTTCCGCCAGGCCGCGAAGGGATGCGGATCAACGGCCAGATGATGTGTGGAGCATTTCCCGATGTTCGCGTAGAGAGGGAGTTTTTCCTCGTGGACGGCGACATCGTGGTCGAGCGCGCCAAGGCCGCCGCAACCCACGAGGGCGACCTCATGGGGATGTTGCCGACGGGCAAGAAGGTCACCTGGACCGAGCTGCACGCCTATCGCGTCGAAGCGGGGCAAATCATCGAGGTCTGGTCGGAGGCAGACTTCATGGGCGTCATGGTCCAGCTTGGCGCTGTGAAGATGCCTGGCAGCTAAACCGAAAGCCTCTAATTAAAATTCGGCTGCATAAATGGCCATGCGGTCAATGGTTTTGGCCATGCGATAATTTCTCTGCAAAAAGTCACGCAGCGGCGCCATTTCGGCAAGCGGATATTTTCCATATTGCCGGAAATTCTGCGGCGAGGTATCGATGATCAATTTGGGGCGATTGACGGCGAGGTCGTGTAACAGCCAATCCAACAGGCGCGGCCCCATGGCGTAATCGTATTGGGCGGCGCGGTCGTTGTAATTGTACGTGTTCATGCCAACCACGAAATTGCAGGTAATAAAGCGCGAAGCCGGCAGGCGTTGAGAAAAATAATAAAGCTCCGGTATCCGGCCCCAAATAAAAATCTTGTCTCCATCCCCGCTCAACTTCTGCACTTCCATCGCGAGATTTTGAATGTACTGATTTTCGCCCCGCCTCCGCTTTTGCTCCTCCCGCCAATTCGTTGCCAGGTAGATGATCGGCGGCAAAAAAATGCCAACGAGTACGGCGACGCGCCGCCATTTGATGTAGTGCACTTTGCCGTTTGCCCGCCACCATGCGGCAAGTGATACGGCCGCGAGGATGGCTAATGGTGGCAATAATTGAATATAATAATGTCCAAAAAATTTGCCGCCGATGCACACCGCGAGCGCGGAGCCGGCAAGCCAGAGGATGACAAGATGCTGGCCGGCGAGAATTTCGCGCGGACTCCGCAGCGCCCGCTTGACCGCGGCAAACCCGAAAATCCACAAAATGAGCCAGACGACTACAAACCTCGGCGTGAGATCGAAAAAGCGCTTGAAAAAATAGGCCCAGGTGAAATCAGACATAAAGATAAAATTGTATTGCCAACCCCAGAAATAAAAATCCTCCCAATTGCCGAGATAGCGAAAGAGGCCGAATAGCATCACGAGCATGCTGACAAATCCGCCGAACAAGAACAGGCTTTGCACGAATGCGGCTTTTTCCGGCCGGCGATGGGGCAGCCAGGGCTTGATTCCAAGAAGATAAGCCAGCAGCACGCCCAAGAGAATACCGCTTTGGTATTTAAACAAAAAGGCGAAGCCGCAAAAGATGCCGCTCAGCAAAACGGAGCGCAGACTTTCAGTCTGCGCAAAACCAACCGGAGAAGAACTCGACGCCCGCTCGGATTCTAAAAACCAAAAAACGCTCAAGGCGAGAGGCAAGTTCATGAGAATCTCGCCGTTCGTTGCCAGCGCTTGCGGCACGAAGGTGGGCGTGAACAGAACGTATAACAAGGCTGACAAATAGGGCGCTTCTGCTTGCTCCGTGAGACGCGAGGTGATGCGCGCCATGACGAACGCCGTTGCCAGCACCCAAAGAACCGTCACGCCGTGCAGAATGCGCAAGTCATCGCCGAATATGGAAAATGAGAAAGCGTAAAAATGGAAGATCAACGGCGGCTTTAAATCGACGGCATCTCGGTAAAGCAAACCGCCGCTGTTGATGACGCGCGCCGCGGTGGCGTACCACGCCTCGTCTTCGTCGATAATAGGATTGAAATAGGCAGGCGACCGCAAAACAATTGCGGTTAGAACGATGAGAAAAATCCATCCCCGTTTGTTTTGAAGAGACGTGGTTTCTAGCATGCTTGCGGTTGAAGTGTACTCACGCTGTTCTGCCCAGTCGGGCCGACTGGGTTACGTTCGCTTGAGCACGACGAACGTCGTGTCGTCGCGCAGCTCGGCGCCGTTGCGAAAGATCGTCAATTCCTGCAAGAGAATGGCTTTGATGCTCTCCGGCGGGGCTTGCGAATTTCTGGCGAGAATTTGCGCGAGACGGTTTTCGCCAAATTCGGCCAAGCCGGTGTTGGCGGTCTCGATGACGCCGTCAGTAAAGAGCAGCAAGAGATCGCCGGGCTTGAGCGCGCGGTTGAACACTTCGAGTCTGCTGCTGAAACCCTGGCCGTTCTCAAGGCCGATCGCCAGGCCTTTCGGCTCGAGCCACTCGCAATGTTTTTTCTCGCTGTCGTACATGAGCGCCGGCGTGTGTCCGGCGCGACAAAGCGCCATTTCGCCGGTGGGATGAAGCCGCGCCAGCGCGATGGTGAGAAAATAATTGCGCCGCAGCGCGCGGTAAAGCTGGCCGTTCAAACGGTCGAGCAGCTCGCACGGCTCGGCCGATTCCTTGGCAAACATTTGCAGCATGGTTTGCACTTTCACCATGTAGAGCGCCGCGGAGATGCCCTTGCCGGAAACGTCGCCGATGACGACCAAAACGCTGCCGTCGGCCAACGGCACGAAATCGTAATAATCGCCGCCCACGCTCTTCGCCGCGTCGCTGAAGGTGGCCACCTCGAATCCGGAAATCGGCGCGGCGTGGTTGGGCAAAAGGCTCAGTTGAATCTCGCGGGCGATCTCCAGCTCGTCCTTGGTGATCAGCTTGTCCGCCAGCTCCAGCGCCAGCAAAAAGTTCAAGATCAAAACGGCATAAACTGCGTCCCACCAGTTTTTGTCGATCAGCGCCAGGGCGAAGAGCATGATGGCGACGGCGTAGAACAAGCGCCGCGCCGGCGACAGCTTGAGCAAAAATGCCATGAAGAGATTGCGGCAGAAAATCAGCACGCGTTTCCACTTTTTCTCTCCCGCTGCCGGGCGCTGCATGGCGCGCGCGTAAAACGCGTACATGCCGCGCATATCGATTTTGAGAAAGCGCTCGATCTCGGCGCGCGTTATGCCGCTGGTGAAGAGACGATAAAATTCCGCGAGGGGACGAACCGTTTTGTCAAGCATGTGAATTTGTAGTTTCGCCTTTAGGCGTAAATCCATGAATTCAACAAAGACTTTTGTTTGGAACAGTTTATTATTTTCCACGACTAGACGCCTTAAGGCGCTATTACGAACATTATTTAATCACCATTTTCAAAACTTGCCCATCCACGCCGAACTCATTTGGCGCAGCACCTCCGGCTCTCACTTTTATGGCATTAAAGGAGAGTTGGGATAAATCTAGACTAAGCCACTGCGCCAAAGTGGGGGCGAAATCGATCGTTTTATGCGGGCTGTCGATCCGGCCCGGCCGCACGCGCTCACCCCAAAAAATCATCGGCACGTGCGAGTCATAATTGTGAGGGCTGCCGTGCGTCGTGCCTTGCGGCTTGCTGCTGACGAGATAATAGGGCTTTATTTGCATCGCCAAATCCGGCGAGCGCCCGGGATAAAAGGAGTGGCGCTGTCTTTCCAAATGCTCGCGCGCCGCGCCGTCGGTCGCGCTCAGCTCGTCGGAGGTGAACACCTCGCTGAGAAATGAGACCGAACGCAACTTGGCTGCGACCGCGGCGCGAAGCTCGGCAGGCGCCATGCCGAGGCTGTCCGCCACGGCATAATCGAGATCGACGTCCCACAACCACGAGCGCAGAATGCGGCGGTTGGTTTGCCATTCCTGCTGCATTTCTCTTTCCACGCTTTTGACTTCGTCGGTCGCTTCCGCCTTCGAGAGGCGCGCCGATTCGAATCCGCGGCGGCGCAATTCTTCCGGCAGGGGCAGCACGCCGTGATCAGCAGACAGGGCGATCAAACAATTTTTCAATCCCACCTGTTTTTCAAGAAATGCAAAGAAACGCGCCAGCTCAGTATCGAGACGCAGCAGATTATCTTCGCTCTCCTGGCTGAGCGGGCCGTAGTCGTGGCCGATGGCGTCGGTGGCTTTCAGGCCGATGAGCAGAAGATCCGGCGTATCGTCGGCGCCGAGCCGCTCGGCTTGCACCGCCTGTTGCGCAAACTCCAAAGTCAGCACATCGACAAAGGGGGTGTTAGAGAGCCAGTCATAAAAACGCTTGTCGATGGCATTGGCCGCGGTGGCCGCAGTGTCATCGGCAGCAAATTCGTGCGGGAAGGTGGTGCGCTCGCCGTCGCCCTCGGCGTTGAACAAATCTTCGCGGGAGACAAAATAATCCTTTTCCGGATGTGATTTCTCCCAGGCTTTGCCGTGATAGCGATCGGCATGGTGTTCCACATTCCATTGCGCAGCCCACGCCGGCAAGGCTTCAATATAATAACGCGAGCTGACGAAGCCGCCGATTGGCGCATAAAACCAGTACGCGGCATCGGCCTCGAAGCCGGCCATGAGAATGGCGGAGCGGTCTTTGCCGGAAACGCTGATGACTTTGGCGCGCGGATATTTTGCTTTGAGCCAGTCGCCGAGGGTGTGGCGCCGCAAACGATGCGGGCCTTTGCCATCAACCGCATACGTATCGTTCGCTGCTTTGTCGCCGGATTTCACCAGCGCGCTGTTGCTGTCGTCGACGCAATAAACGTTGCGGCCGGTTTGGCGCCCGCGCCAATCGTTGGCGACGATGCCGTGATGCGAAGGATGCGAGCCGGTCAGCAGCGTCGCGTGTCCGGGCGCGGTTTCGGTGACGGCGTGATCGTGATGAACGTTGGTGAAAACCGCGCCCTCGCGCCAGAGCTTTGCCAAGCCGCCGGAAAACAATCCGGCAAAACGCACGAAATAATCGTAGCGCATTTGATCCACCACGATGACGACGGCGAGCCGCGGCGTGGCGGGCTTGAACCAGCGGCTGCAGCTCGTAAAAAAGGCCGCGGCGAGAACGAGCGCCAAACTTAAAACGATAAAATACCGGCGGAGTTTCATAAACAGGTTTTCCTGAAATTCAGCGTTATCGAGAAAAGACAGAATCAATATAAAAAATGCCGGCGGGAGAAGCAAGCGACGGGTGAAAGAATTTTGTGTCTATTCGACTTTTGCTTGTTTTCTGATAAAAGATTGTTTAAGATGTATTCATTATGCATTACCTCTATCTTGATGAATCCGGCGATCTTGGAGATCCCCAAACGCCAGGCGCATCTCGACATCTTGTGATCATCGTCCTCGATGTTGAAGGTACCGCGGCAAGGAAACTGATTGAAAAAGGCGTCGAACGAACTTTGAAAAATAAAGTTCGGAGGAGAGAGTCACGTATTGCAGAGCTCAAAGGAAGCGGCACCACCCTTGCAGAAAAACAGTATTTCTTTCGCCATATGGCTCCCGTGCCTTTCCAGCTCTATACTGTGATTCTTGACAAGAAACACTATCGCGACCAGTTGTTGTACAATCAGAATCGCGTCTATACCTTTCTCACCCATCTTGTACTTAAAGAGATTCCACTCGAGCAAGCCTCGACCCAGGTCGTTCTCACCCTTGATCGGCGTCGGGGTAGTTTTGCTAACCATGAGTTCAATACCTCTTTGCGTACCCTTTTGGAAGCGCGTATATCTCCTCGGGTATTGTTAGATATTAATCACTACTTATCACATGAAAGTAAACCTTTGCAAGCCGTCGATCTCTTCGCGTGGGGTATACGTCGAAAATATGAGCAAGGGGATCTGCAGTGGTATGGCGTGTTTCAGGAAAAAATCAGGCATGAGCAAATGCATCCCGTAAAATAAAAAAGAGAGCAGACCCTGCACAGCGTCTTCCCCAAGGCTATATTACCAACATTGGGAAGGGAACACCTTAGGAACTATGCAGGCCTTACCTACTCTCTTTAGATTTATTATACGAAGAAAAAGCTAAAAAGTCAAGCATCATTTGAATTCCATGTCATCGCATGTTTCTTCTGGCATGCAGTGCTTCCATAAAATACTCGTTATCAAATTGCGCGCCATCGGCGATGTGATTCTCGCCACGCCGGTGCTGGAAAATCTGCGGCAGGCCTTTCCATCGGCGCAAATCGATTTTCTCACCGAAAAACCGTGCGCGCCTATTGTCGAAGGACATCCGGCGGTTCACGAAGTTTTGGTTTTGGACCGCAAACAAAAAAGGGCGAGTCGGGCGCTCGTCCAGCAAGTGCGCCAACGCCGTTACGACGTGGTGTTCGATCTGTTTGGCAATCCCCGCAGCGCCGTGCTCACGTGGTTGAGCGGCGCTCCCATGCGAGTCGGTTTTCTGTTTCGGGGACGGAAATACGCTTACACCCTCAAAGTCGAGCCGCGCGGCGACCGCGTTCACGAAGTCGAGTTTAATTTGGACGCGCTGCGCGCACTGCAAATTCCGATTGTCTCGCGCCAACTCCACGTTGCGGTGGATGTAGAAAGCGAAAGCTTTGCGGCGCAATTTTGGCGAGAAAATAATTTGGAGGATCGTCTGGTCATCGGGCTAAATGCCTCCGGCGGTTGGTACACCAAGCGCTGGCCGCTCGAAAATTTTGCTCAACTCGGCGACCGCTTGCACCGCGAGCTGAATGCCGTGGTGCTGCTCTGGTGGGGACCAGGCGAATTGGAAGACATGAAAACCATCGCACAGAAAATGCAAGCGCCATCCTTGTTGGCGCCGCCGACCAATCTCAAGCAATTAGCCGCGCTCCTATCGCGATTGACTCTGCTCGTCTCAAACGACTCCGGCCCGTTGCATCTGGCCGCGGCGATGGACACGCGAGTTGTTGGAATTTACGGCCCAACGCGACCGGAGTTGCAAGGCCCATGGGGCGACGGCCACGAAGCCGTCGTGAAAACCGGCCTGCCGTGTTTGGGCTGCAACGGCGTGACGTGCAAAATCGTGACGCACGATTGCATGAAGCAGTTGGGGGTTGAGGTGGTGTGGCAGGCGGTGCGGAGGGCTTTAAAAAGCATGTAACTATTCAAGCCAACTTTTAAAGGCAAGACGATTTCGGGCAAGGTTATTAAAATTTTAAAAGAGTTTTTCTGCCCATAATGGTTTTGCCTTTAATCTTGCATCATTACATTTATGACAGATTGATTGAAGGAGGGTAAATGAAAAGCAAAATCATAAGTTATTCATTCCTCTTCTTATTCATTTTCTCAACCGGCCTCTCTTACGGACAAAAGCCGAAGAAAGAACGGCCGGTCGTCAACATCGGTGTGGTCATCGACGGCCCGTGGCATTCCAATGAACCGATCCGCCAGCTCTTCGAACAGGAAATTCTCACGCTGGCGCGCGATGAGTTCGACGTGCGCTTTCCGGAAAGCAAGAGGAGCGTTGCTGATCATACCGCCGCGGGAGTAAAAAGCGCCCTTGACCGTTTGCTCGCCGATCCCGGAGTCAACTTGATTTTGGCGCTCGGTCCCATTGCTTCCAACGACGCCTGTCATCGCGGCGATCTTTCCAAACCAACGGTGGCGCCGTTCATCATCAATGCGGTTGCGCAAAACTTGCCGCGCAAAGACGAGGCGACCGGCGTCAAAAATCTCAGT
This sequence comes from Candidatus Zhuqueibacterota bacterium, assembly GCA_022616415.1. Taxonomy (GTDB): domain Bacteria; phylum Zhuqueibacterota; class Zhuqueibacteria; order Zhuqueibacterales; family Zhuqueibacteraceae; genus Zhuqueibacter. The sequence continues at coordinate 14,648 of JAKEEU010000118.1, forward strand.
TGCATTACCTTTCCTTCGGATATTCCGCGCGACCTCGAGGTGTTTCGCGAGCTGGTGGCTTTCACCAAAATCACCGTGCTCTTATCCAGCGCCGTTTACGAAGCGATTCCCAAGTTGGCGGATAATGTAAAGGCCCAACTCCAATCAATGGGGCTGGCTACAACGATTGTGCCGGTCGCCACTTCCGCCGAGGAAGCCCTCTCTGCCATTCCTGCCGATGCCGAAGCGGTGTACATCGCGCCGCTTTTGCGGATGAGCAGTACGGAATTTCAGCGTTTGGTCAATGGACTGATCGAGCGCAAGCTGCCGAGCTTTTCTTTGTTGGGACGCTCCGAAGTTGAGCTTGGCGTCTTCTCCAGTCTCGCGCCAAGCTTCAACTTTAACCGATTGGCGCGACGCGTGGGGCTTTATGTTCAAAAAATTCTTCTGGGCGACGAGCCGGGCGCGCTGCCGGTGGCATTCACACGACGTGAACAATTGACGGTGAATATGAAGACGGCGCGCGCGATCCGCGTGTTTCCGCGCTGGAGCGTGATCACCGATGCCGAGCTTTTGCACGAAGAACCGCAGGAAGTGCAGCGCCAGCTTTCCATTGCCAGCGCGGTCAAAGAGGCTCTTGCGGTTAATCTCGACCTTGCAGCAGTCGAAAGAGAAGTGAATGCCGGCGCGCAAAATGTGAATACCGCCAGATCAGTGCTTTTCCCGCAAATCGAAGCCTCGGCAACCGGGGTGGTCATTGACAAAGATCGCGCCGAATCAAGTTTTGGCAGCCAAGCTGAACGCACTTTGTCCGGCAACGCCACGCTCAGTCAGGTCATCTATTCCGAGCCGGCATGGGCCAATCTGAGCATCCAGCGTCATTTGCAAACCGCGCTTGAAAAGGATCGCGATCAGTTGCGCCTGGATATTGCGCGGGACGCCGCGCTGGCCTATCTCAACGTGCTCCGCGCCAAAACTTTCGAGCGCATCCAAAAGAACAACTTGCAATGGACCCGCTCGAATCTCGAGTTGGCGCAAATGCGCGAGTCCATCGGCTACTCCGGCCGCGCCGACGTTTTTCGCTGGGAAAGCGAGATCGCGCTGGATCGCATCGACGTCATCGACGCCGAAGCGCAACGCCGTCAAGTTGAGATTGCTTTGAATCGTCTCTTGCATCGCCCGTTGGAGGAACCGTTTTCGGCGGCAGAAACCGGCCTCGATGATCCGGCCCTGCTCACCAGCGAGCCGCGGTTTTTTGAATACACAAACAATTTGTGGTACTTCCAGGTCTTTCGGGATTTTATGGTGCAGGAAGGTTTCAACGCCTCGCCGGAGCTGCAGCAATTGGACGCCGCCATCGCCGCGCAGGAGCGGGCTTATGCTTCTGCCAAGCGCGCGTTCTGGTCCCCGACCATCGCGCTGCAAGGGGAGGCGACCAATATTTTTTCCCGAAGCGGCGCCGGCTCCGAAGGCGCGAGCTTTAATTTGCCGCCAGGTTTTCCCAACCTCTCATTTCCACAGCCAAAGGATTTGAGCTGGAACGTGGCTTTGCGGCTTTCCATTCCCATTTTCAATGGCGCCGAGCGATTTGCCCGCAAGACGCAGGCGAACGAATCGCTCCGGCAGCTCCGTCTCCAGCGGCAGGCGGTGGCGGAGCGCATCGAGCTGGGCATCCGGGCGGCGCTTCACGCCACCAGCGCCTCGTATCCGGCCATTCGCTTGACGCGCGAAGCTGCCGACGCGGCGCAAAAAAATTTGGATTTGGTGATCGACGCGTACTCGCGCGGCGTCGTCAATATCATCCAGCTTCTTGATGCGCAAAACGCGGCTTTCATCGCGCAATTACGCGCCGAAAATGCGGTTTATGATTTTCTGATCGATTTTATGGAAGTGCAGCGCGCTATCGGCAGCTTTGATATTTTCATGAGCGCGGAAGAAAGGGAGGCGTGGTTCAGGCGGTTGGAAGAATATTTTACGAAAGCAGGAGTGACACCGATGCGGAGGTAGTTTCTCGTAATGAGTTCACGTTAAGGACTTAGACAAAAATGGTTTGCAATAGTAAACTATCATCTTTCCGTCCCTATTTTTCTGCCCATGTTTCTGCAGCAGAAAAATATAGTGTCATTTCACCGAGTATTCATGCGAGTTTCGTGACAGTTCAAAAAGTTTCCAACTTCATCGCCAACGGATAGATGAACCCAACTGTAAAAAAGCTTTTCCGTTGGGTTCATCTATCCGTTGGGGACATTGGTTTAAAACCTTTTGCTTGCGGCTCGTCCGCGTTGGGTTAAGGAAGGTTGCCCTAACCCTGTAATGTCGTCAACAATCTCAAGCGAAGGAGAGCAAGATGATTCAATTGAAAAATTTGCAAGCGCATCTTTTTATCATCGCCGGATTGCTCTGCATTTCCTGCGGCAAAGAGCAACAAGCTGCCGAAGAAGTCATTCGTCCGGTGCGCTACCAGCAAGTCTTTTCCACTGGCGGCAGCCGCATGCGCGCGTTTTCCGGCGTGGTGCGCTCCGGCACCGAATCCAATCTGAGCTTCAAAGTGCCGGGCACGGTGCAGCGCGTTGCCGTGAAAGTCGGCGATCAAGTGCGCGCCGGCCAGCTTTTGGCGCAACTCGATCCCACCGATTACGAGCTGAAAGCCAAGGAAGCGGACGCCGCACGCGATCAGGCGCGGGCGCTGGAAATTCAGGCCAAAGCCAGCTACGAAAGAGTGCAAGCGCTCTACGAAAATCGCAACGCTTCCAAGAGCGAGCTTGATGCCGCGCGCGCAGCTTATGAATCGGCGCACGAGCAGGACAACGTTCAAAAACGAAGGCGCGATCTCGCCGAGCGGCAATTGGAATACACGATATTGCGCGCACCGGCGAACGGCGCCATCGCCGAGGTCAAAATCGACGAAAATGAAAATGTGCAAACCGGCCAGGTGGTGATCGCGCTCACTTCCGGCTCCCAGCTCGAGGTCGATGTCGCCATTCCGGAAATTTTGATCTCGCAGATACGCGAAGGGCAGCCGGCGACGATCGCGCTGGCGGCGCTTTCCGGCAAGAACTTCAAAGGCGCGGTGGCCGAAGTGGGGGTTGCCGCCACCGGATTTGCCACCACCTATCCGGTGACGATTAGGTTTCTAGAAACGGATCCGGATATTCGCTCCGGCATGGCGGCGGAAGTGGCTTTCACTTTTGCCTCGACGCACAGCCACGAGCGTTTCGTCGTGCCGCCTTTTGCAGTCGGCGAAGATCGCGAGGGACGGTTCGTTTTTGTGGTGAATCCAAGTGATTCGGGACTCGGCGTTGCGCAAAGAAGAAGCGTGACCATTGGTGAATTGGCGGAAGACGGCCTCGAGATTCTCGACGGCCTTGATGATGGCGACTATCTGGTGACTGCCGGCGTGTCGAAGCTGGAAGACGGGCACAAGGTCAAATTCGAGGTGGCTAATGGGAAGTAATCATGTTTTTTCAAACCGCGAATTAACGCCAATGAATAAAAAACTGAACTGTTCAGGCACAAAAAAGAAGCTGTCATTCCGTAGGAATTCTAACATGCAAGGATGACCATGAATATCACGCAATTTGCCATCGAAAAAAAACGCATAACGTTCACGGCGTTGTTCCTCATTCTGGTGACGGGATTGATGACCTACGGCAATATGCCGCGCGCGGAAGATCCCGGGTTCATCATTCGCACCGCTTTGGTCACAACCTATTTCCCCGGCGCCAGTCCGGAGCGTGTTGAGCAGCTCGTGACAGACAAGCTCGAGAAACACATCCAGGAAATGCCGGAGATAGATAATCTCGTCAGCGAATCCAAGCCCGGCATCTCGGTCATCTATGTCAACATCAAAGAAAGTTACACAAACATGCGCAAGATCTGGGATGATCTGCGCCGCAAAGTGGATGGCGCGCAAAGCGAGCTGCCCTCGGGCATTCACGGGCCTTTTGTCAACGACGAGTTTGGCGATGTCTTTGGGACGTTGATCGCGGTGACCGGCGATGGCTACAGTTACGCCGAATTGAAACAGGTCGCCGACGACACGCGCAACGAATTGCTGTTGATCAAAGACGCTGCCAAGGTCGATATCATCGGCGCGCAGGAGGAGAGGGTCTTTGTGGAGTTTAACAACGCGCGCCTGGCGGAGTTGGGCATCTCGCCGGGGCAATTGCAAAATATTTTGGAATCCCGCAACATCATCTTCCCCGGCGGACAAATTTTTACTGCCGACGAGCAGATCGTGCTCGAGCCCAGCGGCAATTTTGAAGCGGTTGCGGAGCTTAAGCGCACCGTCATCAAATTCCCCGGAAAAACCGAGCTGATCTACCTCGGCGACGTGGCAGAAATCGAGCGCGGCTATGTCGATCCGCCGACTTTCAAAGTCAGACACAACGGCGTCCCCGCGCTCATTCTCGCGGTCAGCTTGCGCGAAGGCGGCAACATCATCAATTTGGGTGAAGCGGTCAAAGAGAAGGTGGCGCGCTTCAAGCAGGTGTATCCCATCGGCCTGGAATTCGACGTTTTGTATTTTCAGCCGCAATTCGTCGATAAGAAAGTAAAAGATTTTACCAGCAACCTGCTGCAAGCCGTTGCCATCGTCAGCATCGTGATGTTGGTTTTTCTCGGGCTGCGCACTGGTCTGGTCATCGCCAGCCTGATCCCGATGGCCATGCTGATGGCGCTTGTCGTCATGGGCTTTTTCAATATCGGTCTCGACCAAATGTCGCTGGCGGCGCTGATCATCTCTTTGGGATTGTTGGTGGATAACGCCATCGTCATGTCGGAATCCGTCATGGTGCAAATGTCCGAAGGCAAATCCGCGGTGCAAGCGGCCATCGACTCCGCGACGGAATTGCGCGTTCCCTTGCTGACTTCATCTTTGACGACGGCGGCCGCCTTCCTCCCCATTTACCTGGCAGAATCGACCACCGGCGAATATACCGCGCCCATCTTCGAAGTGGTGACCATCACGCTGCTCTGCTCGTGGATTTTGGCGCTGACGATGACCCCATTGCTCTGTGTGCTTTTCATCAAGGTTAAGAAAAAGGAAGGCGAAGAAGGTTACAACAGCAAATTTTATCAGAAGTACCGCCAACTGTTGTTATTGGGCCTGCACCACCCCTACCTCAGCGTGCTGGCAACCATCGTCATCTTCATCGGGGTGATGCAATTGACCGTATACATTCCCAATATCTTTTTCCCGTCCAACGACAAGCCGTTCATGTCCGTCGAGCTGAAGCTTCCCGTCGGCACGCCGTTGGCAAAGACCGAAAAAATTCTTTCCGGTATCGAATCTTTCATTCAAAAAGAAATGATGGCGGAGCTTGATGCGCGGGACAAGGTGGTGAAGCACGGCGTCAAATATTGGACGAGTTTTATTGGCAGCGGGCCGCCGCGCTTCCAACTGTCCATCAACGTGGAACCGCCGGCGCCGGGATATGCTTACATGCTATTGAACACCACCGACCGCTGGCGGATGGAGACGGATTTCATTCCAAAACTTGAGACCTATTGCCAGGAAAATTTTCCCGATTTGACCGCGGAGATGGCGCCATTGACTTTAGGCCCACCGGTGCAAGCGCCGGTACAAGTGCGCATTTCCGGCCGGGAAATCGATGAGGTTTTTGCGATTAGCGATCGCGTACGCGCGCAGCTTGCAAACATTGCGGGAACTCGAAATATTCGCGACAATTGGGGGCCACGCACAAAAAAGTTGTTTGTGCGCATCAATCAACCGCGCGCGCAACGCGCCGGCTTGACCAGCCAGGACATCGCGATTTCTCTGCAAACCATTCTCAGCGGCATTCAAACCACGGATTATCGCGAGGGCGACGAAGTGATTCCGGTGGTGCTCCGCTCGGTCGCCGCCGATCGTCAGGACATCGGCAAATTAGAAAGCCACAACATTTACGCTCAAGCGAGCGGACGCACGGTGCCGCTCAAACAAGTCGCTGATATCGAAGTGCAATTTCAACCGGCGAAAATTCTCCGCCGTGACCGGTTGAAAACGGTGACCATCGATGCCGAACTGCTTTCCGGCTTCAATGCGATTGCCGTTGCGCAAGAGTTGGAAAAGTGGCTCGTGGCGGAGAGTAAAAACTGGCCAATCGGTTATAAATACGAACAAGGCGGCGAGTTGGAGTCTTCCGGCAAAGCGAACGAATCGATCAATGCGAAGCTGCCCATCGCCGGCTTACTCATCATTCTCATGCTGGTCGTCCAGTTCGATTCGATCCGCCGTCCCGTCATCATTCTGCTGACGATTCCACTCGGCATGATCGGAGTCGTCATCGGCCTGCTGATCACGCAGCAACCTTTGGGCTTTGTCGCCTTCCTGGGCGTGATCTCATTGGCCGGCATCGTGATCAACAACGCCATCGTGTTGATCGACCGCATCGAGATTGAAATCAAAAACGGCCATCCCCCGGCGCGGGCGATTATTGAATCGGCGCAACGGCGGTTGCGGCCGATTCTTTTGACCACCGGCACAACCGTCGGCGGCCTGATTCCACTCTGGCTCGGCGGCGGCCCGCTCTTCGAAGCGATGGCGGTTGCGATTCTGTTCGGCTTGATTTTCGCAACGGTGCTGACGCTGGGATTCGTGCCGGTGCTCTATGCCATTTTCTTCAAGGTCAAATTTAAAGAGTTTGTTTATTAATCCAATTATTCGCGAGCTTCGCGAAACAAGTTACCAAAGAGACAAACCGTTTATCGTCGATCACAGCAAGTATGCGCGCGTTTTCGGCAGGGACACGACACCGCACCGGGAAGCGATACGGCAAACGTTGGCGTGGTTTCGGAAGGTTTGAAAGCATCAACATATAATCATTATAATTATTGCCCCCAGCGGGCGCGAAATCCCCGCACATCGACGTGGACAAACGGACCATGGGATGCCGTTTTCGTGTACTTTGCCAATCCACCGATGAAACGCGAATACCATGGCTTGCCGTACATGGCGTCGATGAGGTCATAAAGCAAGGCGGCATCGTGATGATCCGATTTTCCATCGCCATTCGGATCATCCATCATCCCATCCGGCGGATTGGCGTCGCTCATCTTTCTAATGTATCCATTCACTTCTGCAGGCGCCGGCTGTTGATCAATTTAGCTCATGGGTTTCCTGACGCGCTTGCCCATTTTGGTTTGCAAGTCCTTGCGATCTTTGCCGTGGTTCGTAATAGCCTTGTTGGCTTGTGCGATTGTCTAATCTCCTTATGTTGGAGGCTTTCACGTCGGCTTTTGTAGCTGGCATATCCCAACCGAGTTGTTTCGCCTGGGAGGCAGCATCGCGCGTTCCCCAACGGCGCCGGATCTTGCCGTCTTTGACCTCGAACCATTCCATTTTGACAGGACGCTATTAAAAACAAAGGTCATGCCAAAACAAAAAAAGCGTTTCAGTTGCAAGAAAGGTTTTAATTTTTAGAGGTTTGATCACAACGCACTCGCGCCAGTGCGGCGCGGTTCAGTATGAACGTTTGTAAGAAATTTTGATAGTCTGATTAAAATGCTTACAGTTTCGCGGAAGCTTACAAATTTTCAATAAAGAATCTTGACTGTAAGCATTTTAGTCAGCTTGCCAGCGTTTTTTACAGATCATTCACTGGCACTTTATTTTTAAATTAGCGCGCGTGTGCCGCCAAAACATAAGAAATCAATCATCTTCGCCTTGAAAAACGAATGTGAACAAAGGTGGCACGGCGTTTGTTTGAGAAATCATTGCCATGATGTGATCTACGCGGCCGCCAGAGTGTTATTAAATGCTTCCTTACCTCCCAACCTCATGCGGCCGCGTTTTCTATTTAACCAGGCGATCAATTCAGGCAAGTTATTCGTTTAACCAAAAATGGAGAGCAATATAACCCATGAAGCTAAACCTCTCAATCTTGACAGCCGCCATTGTCACTTTGGGATTTTTTTCCGCGCTACACGCGGCGCCAAGAAGCGAGCGGAAAATGGGCATCAACTTGCGGGGCGGCAGCATCCCTTCAGCTTATGGAGATTTTGCTCCGGGCTTGAAGACTGATGACGTCGTTAAAACCGGACAAAACTAATGATGAACCCCATTGGGAAAGTGCGCGATGAAAACCGTTAAGGAGAAAACTGATGGCACGCATACTCATTGTCGATAACGCCGCCAATCTGCGTCTGCTTTATCGGCTCGAGCTTGAAGCGGAAGGATATGAAATTATCGATGTCGAATCAGGCACAAAAGCTTTGGAAGTGTTGGCGCGTGAAAAGATCGACGCCGTCGTGTTGGATTTGTTGCTGCCGGATTGCTTTGGCTTGGAACTTCTGGGCAAAATTTTGGCGTGGCAGCGGCATTTGCCGCTCGTTATCAATACGGCATACGAGCAATTTCGTGATAATTTCCAAACCTGGGGGCCGAGGCTTTTATCGTCAAGTCTTCCGATCTATCCGAATTAAAAAGTGTGTTGCACCGGATCGTCGGTCGCCGCGCCCAAAACGGTAAACAAAATGGCCGCCAGGAAAAACGGCTGCAACCCCGGCTTGAAAAAAAGGATTCCAACCAAAAATCTTCGTCGTCGTTGCCGACGGCTTTGACGCTGAAAAGTTATGGCCGAGCCGGCGCGCCGGCATGATTCGCAAAATGCCTTTTGATTTATGGACGGCTTATTGTAAATTACAGTTGCCATGAAACTCCGCATCGGCTCAAAAATGCTCGCCGGCTTTCTGGCCATGGCCGTCTTGATTTTGGCCGGCGGGCTGGTGACGATTCTTTACACCTACCGGCTCCAAGACGTGGCCACCAAGATACTTGCCGAAAATGTCTCCAGCCTCAAGGCCGCGCAGGAGCTGGAAATCGCGCTCTTTCGCATGCGCGGGCTGACGATCAATTTCATGCTCGATGGAGATACGCATTGGCTGAAAACGCTGGAAGAGCGGAAGAAAGAGTTTAAAACCTGGCTGAAAGAAGCGAAGGCGACGGCGCGAACCGCGAAAGAAAACGACGTCGTTCGCATCATCTCGCTGCTCTCCGAAGAGTACGAGCTGAAGCGGCAGCAAGCTTTGGCTTTGCACAGCGAGGGCAAAGCGAAACAGGCACAAACCCTCTTACTCAAGGCCAATCAGGTTTTTGACGAGATTTACGAACAGTGCGAGGCCTTTGTCGCGGCCAACGAGCACACCATGCTCGCGGCTGTAGAGAAGATCGAGCGCACCAACTCCATCGTGCGGGCGACGATGTATGGTCTCGGCATCGGCGGCATTCTCCTCGGCGGCGTGCTCGGGTGGATGATCTCCCGCAGCATCGTGAATCCGATTTACGAGCTGGTGCTGAAAGTTCGCAGCGCCACCGGCGGCGAATTTGTCGAGCGCGTTGGCGTCACTGGCGGCACCGAGATCGAAGAGCTTGACCGGCACGTCCACATTTTGATCGACCGTATCAATGCGGCCATGGCGGATTTGGAGAAAAACCGCAAGCTTCTGGCGCGCGCTGAAAAATTGGCCTCGCTCGGCAAGGTCGCGGCCAGCGTCGCCCACGAAATCCGCAACCCCTTGACCGCCATCAAAATGCTCATTTATTCCATGCACGAAGATCTGGCCAAGGATCACGAGAAACGCAAAGACCTGGCGGTCATTTTAAAAGAAATCGACCGTCTGGAGCGATTCGTGCAAAATTTTCTTCAGTTTGCCCGGCCGCCGGATCCGGTTCTTGCCACGCTCAACATCGACGAAATGGTTCACGAAACTTTGACGCTGCTGGCGCCACGGCTGCAGCAAAACCGCATCGAAGCGTACGAAGTGCATCGATCCGATCATCAAAAGATCGTTGCCGACGCGGATCAAGTGAAACAAGTCGTGATGAATCTGCTTCTGAACGCCATTGAAGAAATGCCGAATGGCGGCCGGTTGACGGCGGAGACGCTCGGGACGCGGACCGTCAGAGAAAATGGCGAGAAGGAGTGGCTGCAAATTCGCATCAGCGACACCGGCAAGGGCATTCCCAGTGAGCTTCTCGACAGTATTTTTGATCCTTTCGTGAGCGGGCGAAAAAATGGCGTGGGGTTGGGCCTCTCGGTGGCTTATCAAATTGTCAATCAGCACGCCGGATGGATGGAAGCCGCAAACAATTCCGACGGCGGGGCGACATTTACCGTGAGCCTTCCTCTCCATGATGCCGCGAAGAGCGTGGCGCGAAAAGCGTAGAGCGAAGAGCACGGGAGAAAAAATACAAATTACGGCTTACGCTTTACAAATCACATTTTACGTTTGACCATGCACAAAATCCTCATCGTGGACGACGAAGAAAGCGTCCGTTATTCCTTCAAAAAACTTTTGCGCGAGCCGGCGCACAAAATCCTGGAGGCCCAAAACGGCGACGAAGCGCTCACCAAAGTCAAAGATGAGGCGCCGGATTTGGTGATTCTCGACATTCAAATGCCTGGGCTTTCGGGCTTGGAAGTGCTGCAACAAATCAAGAAAGCCGCGCCGAGAATACCGGTATTGATCATCACCGCTTATGGCAGCAGCGATCGCGTGATTGCCGCAATGAAGCACGGCGCTTATGAGTATATCGAGAAGCCTTTCGACATTCCGCGCATGCAAGCCCTGATCGACGAGGCGCTCGAAATGGGCCGGCTGATGCGCACCGAAGTCCTGCTCGAATCCCAGGCCGCGGGAGATTGGTCTGCCGACCGCATCATCGGCAATAGTCCGGCCATTCAGGAAGTTTACAAAATGATCGGCCGTGTTGCCGGAAGCGACGTGAGCGTCCTGCTCGTTGGCGAGAGCGGCACCGGCAAAGAGCTGGTGGCCCGCGCTATTTATCAACACAGCCAGCGCGCCGGCGAGCCTTTTCTCGCCGTGAATGGCGCCGCCATTCCGGAGACCCTATTGGAAAGCGAGCTGTTTGGATACGAGAAAGGCGCTTTCACCGGGGCGACGAAACGCAAGATCGGCAAATTTCAGCAAGCCGACGGCGGCACGCTGTTTCTCGACGAGATCGGTGACATGAGCCTCTCCACGCAGGCAAAACTGCTGCGCGTCCTGCAAGAGGGCACTTTTGAGTGCCTCGGCGGCGACGAGACGATTCAATGCAACGTGCGCATCATTACCGCCACCAACAAAAATCTCGAAGCCGCCATTGCCGAAAAAGCCTTTCGTGAAGATCTTTATTACCGCATTAAAGTCATCACCATCAACCTGCCGCCGCTGCGGGCGCGCAAAGAAGACCTGCCGGATTTAATTCAATATTTCATTTCGAAGCATTGCGCGCAGTTGAAGAGCGAGCCGGTCTCGCTGGCGCCGGAGACCCTACAACTGTTGAAAGACTACGACTGGCCCGGCAATGTGCGGGAGCTGGAGAACGTTTTGAAGCGCGCCATTTTGCTCTGCAAAAGCAACGTCATTACGCCGGACATTGTCGCCGAAGATTTGCGCGCCGCGGAAAAATGTTTGGAAAACGGCAAAAGCGATCGGCTCTCGCAGTTTGTCACGGGAGATTTGGAGCAGTATCGCGGCAAACTTTACGAAACCGCCGTGTCCGAGCTGGAGCGCGAGCTGATTATTGCCGCCCTGCAAAAAGAGAACGGAAATCAGGTTCGCGCGGCACAGTTGTTGGGCATTTCGCGCGTCATGCTCCACGACAGAATTGAGAAGTATGGCATAAAAACAGAAGTGATAATTCAAAAGGTGTAAACGTTTCAGTCAAACTATAAAAATTTTTTACAAATGCAGTGGCACAACACTGCGACGGCGGAAAATGCAGTTGTGTTTAAGGCATTAAAAATCAGGCCTCTTTGGCGAAGCAAAGAGGCCTTTTTATTTTGGCATGGCCTTTGTCGATAAAACTATGAAGAAATTTATGCCCAGGTGATGGGTTCTCAGTAATTTGCCAAACATTTTTATGTCCGCTTCAATTTTGGTCATCGACAGCGACCTCGGCGTCGTGAATGCTTTCAAGAAAACTTTGCCGCGTTGGGGATTTGCGGTCGCTGGGGTTGATTCGTTTAACCACGGCTTTGAAGTGCTGAAAAAAGGAGAACCGCAAGCATTGATTTTGGATATCCAGCTTCCCAAGCCGCAGAGTCTCTCGCTTTTGCGGGAAGCCAAAAAACTCTACCCGTCTTTGCCCGTTATCACGATGACGGCGTATTCAACCAGCTTCACCGAAGCCGATGCGCTGCGCGCCGGCGCTGATGCCTATTTCATCAAGCCTTTCGATCTCAATTCGTTTGTCCGAAAACTGAAGATGATGACGAACGGCGCGCAAGCCGGCGCGGCGCAGAACGAGTTGATGGCGGCTTAGTGCAGCAGGTTCTCCGATATGACGTTCTATGAAGGTTTCCCCGACAAGGAGGTGAAGAAGGCGCAACAACCAATTCCGAAGATGTTTTTTTTCGGAGTGGCCGGCGTCTTCGACGAGCCTCGAGTGGCGGGATGTCGCGCCGGGCAGCGGCTTTTAACCAGCCGCTGCCCCTCCGTTAATGCACAAGCGTTGCGGCAAAATTCCGAGGCGCCGGTGGTGATCGAAGGGCATTGCGACGAGCGCGGGACGGTTGAGTACAATTTGGCGCTGGGCGACAAACGCGCGAAAGCGGTGAAGGATTATCTCGTTTGGCTGGGAATCGATAGCTCGCGCCTGGCCACCGTCAGTTACGGCAAGGAACGGCCGGCCGATCTTGGCCACCACGAAGCGGCGTGGGCGCAAAATCGCCGCGCCGAATTTGTGATTAAAACGCAGCCGAGCTTTTCGGACTCTTTTTGATTGAAGCGGTCGAGCGGGTGCGCCTCCTCATCCGATGGAGAAAAAGAGACACGAATGTCTTGCTATCGCACGATGAGGAGTGAAAAAAAAGGGCAGCGACGTGGTGGTTCGTCGCTGCCCTTTTTGTTTGAATTCAACGCCGCGTGTTAATTTAATTCGCTTCGAGCGCCGTCATGGCTTTGGAGCGAATAAAGGCATAGTTCAAACTGTTCTCGTTCCAATTGGCAGCTTTTTTGTACAACTCGGCGGACTTGGCCATATCGCCGGTCTCGGAGGTTGCAAAAGCCAGGAGAAAAAGGGTATAGGGGTTTTCCTGATTCGCTTGCTTGAGATGCTCGACGGCTTTTGCATATTCACCCTTCTCAAAGTAAATACGCCCGAGGAGCGCGTGATGATTTTCCATTTCCTTGGGATCCTTCCCTGCCTCGATCTTGGCCCGGTATTCATCCGCTTTGGCCGTGGCTTTGGTGAAATCCTTCCTCTTGGCAGCGATAACCGCCTCATCAAAAAGCGCGGCTTTGGCAAAGTTTTCCTTGATGGCAGTTGAGAGCTGGGAGGCCGTCATGACTTTTCTGCACTCTGCCAGGCTCTGTTCCGCTTTGTCAAAATTCCCGGTCTCGATGTAAATGTCGCAATTTGTCGAATGCGTTCCTGCTTGCCACTCGGGCAGGCCATCCTGGGCCGCCATCTGCAAGATTTTCTCGCTTTCGGTCAACGCCTGCTGCGGCTTGCCTTCGTAGATAAAAGAGCGGGCAATGGCTGCCGTGTGCGTGAGCTTTCCCGACGGGGTCGTTTCCATTTCCATCGCTTTGCGATAAGCCGCGCGCCCCTCCTCAAATTTCCCCATGAACACCAGATTGTCGCCGATCTTTCCTTGTGAGAAGGCAAACTTGGGATTTAATTCCACTGCTTTCTTATAGTTTGTGATCGCCTCCTCATATCGGCCCATTTTGGTATACAAATCGGCAAGAGAATCGTAGGGATTGGCTTCGTTGGGAAGCAGGCGAATGTAATTTTTGAAAGCCTCTTCAGCTTTTGCATAATCGCCTTGCTCGCGGTGGGCGTAACCTAAAAGGTTGTAGGCGGGCGCGTAGTTCTTGTCGATTTCAGTCGCCTTGTTCAATTCGGCAATGGCCCTGTCGTCTTCATCACGCCCATAGTAATATTGGCCCAGATAAAAATGCGCGCGCTTGTCGTTGGGGAATTTCTGCACGAGCTGCTCCGCCAGGGTAACTGCCTTGACGGGATTGTTCTCCGTGTTCGCCTGCACGGCTTCGATCATCAGCCGCTCACCTTCGGAGGCTTTTGGCGCCAAAGCCACGGCGTTTTTCAAATGTTTTTGGAAATCCATGGCCGAGGTGCCGGTAAAAGACCTGTACAAATGCGCCAGGGCAAAGCTCGGATCTTTCGCGATGGCTTTCGCGAAAAGGTCTCTGGCTTCATCAAAGCGAATATTCTCGAACTGTTGCCGCGCCTCCAGAAAAATTTTGCGAGCCTCGGCGGATTTGGTGGTGAGGGGAATCTCACTCTGGGCGCCGGCAATGGTTGGCAGGACAAACGCCAGAACGATGGCCAACACCCTAAGTGTGCGTAGGAATTTGTAAAGCTCCTTCATGGTTAACCTCCTAACCTGCTTTGGTGAAATGCAATTGCCTATTAACCTCTCCGGCGCTCATCGTGCCTTCCGCAACACCGTCACCTCCTTTCCCGGCTTTTTTGATTTTGCGCCAGGAGAAAAAACAAAAGCTCCTGCATGTCCGGCAGGAGCTTCGTTCTCTCACCATTGAAAATTCTTGAGTGACGTTCCCAGGATGCAGTGCGTTGATGTGACTCACTCCTGCGTCAGATACCGGGGACAAATATATGGCGTGATTCTATAAAAGTCAAGAGCAAGTTTTGGTGTGTTACAGCACTGCAAAATATATAAATTTTTTGTCAAATTTGTATTTTTTAGTTGATGGCCTCTCCGATATTTTCCCGCTCAGCGTCATCGTCTACGAAATGGCCGCCGGCAACCGCCCGTTCTTGGGCGAATCGCTGGCGACCATTTCCAACCGGATTCTTTAAAAAGATTTGGAAAATTGTGCTTGGGGTTGTATATTTGATTAAAAATTCACTTGAATTTTGCAAATGCAAATTGGAGTAGTAAACAAGAAAGAGTAGCCTGTTGAAAAAGTTTTGATTCTTGATGATGACGACACTTAAAAATACCGCCATTGGACGTCCCAGGCGGACCGAGCTTTCGTTTCGAGAGGTTTTAAATCTGGCGGAGGATTTCTTTATGGAACAAGGCGTGGTCTATGAATCGATGCGCCGGTTGGCAAAACGTCTTGATGCCGAAGGCATCCCCTACGCCGTGATCGGCGGCATGGCGGTAACGGCGCATGGCCATCCCCGATTAACGCTCGATGTTGATATTCTTCTGTCGCTCGAAGGTTTGCAAATTTTTCGCGAGCGTTTAGTCGGCCGCGGCTACCTTCCGGCCTTCACGGGCGCGAAAAAAATTTTTATTGACACTGAATCCAAAGTCAAGATCGAGATTGTCACCGCCGGCGAATTTCCCGGCGACGGCTTGCCGAAGCCGGTGGCCTTTCCTGATCCAACCGGAATCAGCATCGAACGTGACGCGGTTCGGTTCATTACGCTGGAAAAATTAGTCGAGCTGAAACTCGCTTCGGGCTTGTCGGCTCCGCATCGGTTGCGCGATCTTGCCGACGTTCAAGACCTAATCATCGCGCTCGCTCTTCCGCTCGAGCTGGAAGAAAAGTTGGATGCCAGCGTGCGAGCCGAGTATCGGCGCTTGTGGGAAGCGGCGCAGATTGGCGGGAAACAGATGGAGCAATAATGACTGGTGGTGCTCCACGTTGACGCAGAACGGCGCAGTGCTCGGCACCCCGAGTTACATGTCTCCCGAGCAAATTCGCGGCGACAAAGTTGATGGCCTCCCCGATATTTTCTCGCCCGGCGTCATTGTCTACGAAATGGCCGCCGGCAACCGCCCGTTCTTGGGCGAATCGCTCGCGACCATTTCCAACCGCATTCTCTCGCAGATGCCCTATGGGCGTAGCCGATTCTGGCTTCTGATCTCAATCCGCAAATATCACTGGCATTGGATGCCGTGCTGGTGCAGGCCATGGCCAAAGATAAAGCGAAAAGATTTGCCACCGACAAGGCCTTTGCCGAGGCGTTGTTAGGCAAAATTTTGTTGACTTTCGGCTATTTTACTATTAAATTTAGTGGAATAGAATGGCGCGAAAAGAGAAATTACTGAGCCGGATTCAAAATAATCCTCACCAGGTTCGTTTTGAAGATATTGATAAAGTGATGCGACAAGCTGGATTTGGTGAAAGGCATTCCGGCAGTCATTATGTTTATTCGCACCCGCAAATTCCTGGCGTCGTAACCATCGTTCGGCCACATGGAAAAGGCGGAACGCAATTTGTCGCGCCAATATATATCAAAAAAGCGCTTGCCGCTATAGATCAAATTGAAGAGCTTGAATTATGAACTCAACTTTACCGAAAGATCTCGATTATTATTTGTCTCTCGATTACGAAGTGACCCTCCGCAAGATGACGTCGGCTGAAGCCGGAGCCAGCGAGCGCCGATATCTTGCACAAATCCCTTTGATTGACGGCCTGATGGCCGAAGGCGAAACGCCCCAGGAAGCACTGACTCATCTCGAAATCGTCAAACGCCTGGCTTTCGAGCTAATGCTTGAGCAAGGCAAAGAAATTCCCGAACCGAGGTTTGAAACAGCAGCCGAGACGGCCTAGGGCGCAGCTTTCCGTTTTCGTCCTTTTATCCTTCCCCTTTGTTGTCAGACAAGCCGTCAGGGTATTATAGCCCATCATACAAGCACAAGCCTACTCCACGTTGACACAAGACGGCTGGGTGCTCGGCACGTCGATTTACATGTCTTCCGAACAAATTCGCGGCGATAAAGTTGATGGCCTCTCCGATATTTTCTCGCTCGGCGCCATCGTCTACGAAATGGCCGCCGGCAACCGCCCGTTCTTGGGCGAATCGCTTGCCACCATTTCCAATTGCATTCTCTCACAAATGCCGATTCGTTTGCGGCTACTGAGACAGCGCTTTGGGCATCAACAATTGTGATGCCAAATACGGCCGCAAATTGCAACCACGTTGCCAACGTGTTACGACATCATCTATGGCACAACAAGTACGATCACTCATTCCCGTCGAGCGTATTGAACAAGCAATTTATCTTGTCCGCGGACAGAAGGTGATGTTTGATTTTGACCTTGCGGCGCTCTATGGAGTTGCCACGAAAGCGTTGATTCAGGCGGTAAAGCGCAACCGGGAGCGATTTCTGGCAGATTTCATGTTCCAGTTGAACAAAAGAGAGATGGAAAATTGGAGGTCACATTTTGTGACCTCCAATCCTGCCGCCAAAATGGGCCTGAGGAGGCCTCCATACGCCTTCGCTGAGCAGGGCGTGGCTATGCTTTCAAGTGTTCTAAACAGTAAGCGGGCGATTCAAGTGAATGTCGCAATCATGCGCACCTTTGTTCGTTTGCGCGAAATGATCATATCGAACAAAGAGCTCGCGCGCCGGCTCGATGAGTTGGAAAAGAAATATGACAAACAATTCAAGCTTGTTTTCGACGCGATCCGCGAGCTCATGGAACCGTCTGAGCCGAAAAAACGGCCAATTGAATTTCTCGCGGGTCGTTAGTTTCTCCGTAAGGTGATGAATTTTGGCATCGCGCCGTTCTTGGGCGAATCGCAGGCAACCATTTCCAGCCGTATTCTTTAAAAAAGATTTAGAAGATTGTGCCTGGAGTTGTATATTTGATTAAAAATTCACTTGTAACCAGACACGTAACAGGTTATGGCAATGAAAACCCCACCACAATCGTCCGCGATCTTTGTATTACGCCGTTGGGGCTGACGGTGACGCAAGCGGCATAGGGATTAGGTGTGACTAGAAAGACCTTGTCGCAACTTCTTAACGGACGTGCGGGCATCTCACCGGAAATGGCTGTCCGTCTATCGAAAGCCTTTAGCCGCAGCCCTGAGAGTTGGTTGGCGCTGCAAAGCCAATACGATCTCGCTCAGATCAGTCAGAACGTTAAGAAAATTAAGATAAAACCTTTCTCTAAGCGCATCGAGAGCGATGGCTATAAAATGCCGGCCAGCCATGCCTTTGCATAGTCAGCAAAACAGCGATCGCTAATGGGAATTGCGAAGGTGGTAAGATTCTTGAGTTGTTACAAAAACACATAAGCTAATTCTCACCCTTCCAATCCGACCTACGTTTAGCGCCACGTTTTTTGATTCTCACTTGACAAGAGCTGTTGTTAAGAAGATTCCGCTTGCATCGTGCGTTTGGTGATGTAACATTAAGCGTGATAATTCTTGATTTTTTTGGTTTTTCTTAATATACTGGAATTACCCCAAATAGGTAAACTGGGCAATGAGGTCTTATTTTCTCATTGCTCAGTTCTTTTATTTTGGGAGGGCAATCTAGAAAATTAGACGATTTTATTTCAATCAAGACGCTCGAGATAATTGTTTCTTTCGAATCGTTGTTTCAAATGCTTTGTGTACTATGTTAGTGGCAACAATATCCTTTTGAGGACATGAACTATTCTGGTATATTTTTGAACCCGCGAGGATCTGAGTGGCATCGCTGGGATCCACACCTTCATGCGCCAGGGACATTGCTAAATGACCAATTCCGTGGAAACTGGGACGCGTACCTGCAGCAGGTTGAACTTGGGTCGCCCCCTGTGCGTGCTTTGGGCGTCACTGATTACTTCTGCATTCAAACCTACCGTGAAGTCCGCAAACTAAAAGCAGAAGGACGGTTGCGACAGGTAGAACTTATTTTTCCAAACGTTGAGATGCGACTCGATCTTAAGACCGAGAAAAAGAGGTCGATCAATATTCACCTTCTCTTTTCGCCCGACGATCCAAATCACGAGGCAGAGATAGAGCGTATCCTTGGCCATCTAAAATTCGAATTTCGGGGGCGAGCGTACCGATGCACGTTGGGTGAGCTTGTTGAGCTTGGCCGTGCGTTTGATCCGCAACAGACTGATAAACAGGGTGCCCTTCGCGCCGGTGCAAATCAGTTCAAGACCACGCTGCAGGATCTACGGGATCTGTTTCGTACCGAAATTTGGCTCCGGAAGAATTGCTTGGTGGCCGTTTCAGGAGGCCTTAATGACGGTACTGCGGGTCTTCAGGAAGACGACTCGTTTGCAGCGATGCGGCGGGAGATAGAACGTTTTGCGCATATAATATTTGCGAGCACGCCGAGTCAACGGAATTTCTGGCTTGGGAAAAAACAAAATGCTGACCGATCATTCATCGAACAAACATACGGAATGCTTAAGCCGTGTCTGCATGGATCGGATGCGCACTCGGACACCAAAGTAGCAGCACCGGACCTCGAACGTTTTTGCTGGATTAAAGGCGATCTGATTTTTGAAACGCTTCGGCAGGCTGTTATTGAGCCTGATGATCGTGTGTGGTTGGGAGAGAAACCCCCGCCGCATAGTCTCCCGTCGTTTTTCATTCAACGTGTACGAACCGAAGAAACACCATGGCTTGAGAATAAGGAAATAGAGCTTAATGCTGGCTTAGTAGCTATAATCGGTCCACGAGGTTCCGGAAAGACAGCTTTAGTCGACGTGCTTGCTGCAGGTTCGAATGCAATAAATGCTGCACTAGGTGAGTCGTCATTCCTGAAAAGAGCATCATCGCCGGTCGATTATCTAGGCGATGCTACAGTTGAGCTTGCTTGGGGAGACGGCTCAAAGACCAACGGCGAACTTCGCCAGTCCAATGAGAATGATGCAGTGAAACTCGGGGCTGAGGACATATGCTATCTCTCGCAACACTTCGTTGAACGACTCTGCTCATCCGCAGGACTCGCGACGGAACTTCGTCAGGAGATGGAGCGAGTTATCTTTAATGCGACCGACCCAACAGAGAAGCTAGAGACAGAATCGTTCGACGAACTTGCGAATGTCTTGCTAGAGCCCATCCGGCACCGGCGAAGCAAGCTGATAGATGCGATTCAGACTAAAACTGAGGAGATAGTACGGGAAGATGAGCTTCGCGATCGATTGCCTAATATGCGACAGGAGCGAGATGCGCTGAAAAAGAAACTCGAGAACGACCGCAAGAACCTTCAGTCTCTCCTACCGAAGGGCAAGGGCAAAGATGATCGAGCACGGCGCCTTATGGAGTTTGAGGCTGCCTGCGTCAGCGTCGAGGCTAAGGTGGAGAACTTAAGACGGCGGCGCAAGCTACTCGAAGACCTTGCCAATGATGTTGCTCACATCCGCACATACACGGAACCGGCGCGCCTCACTGAGATGCGCCGGAGGTTCGCTGGTGCCGGTATTTCTGACTCCGATTGGAAAGCGTTTGGAATGACTTTTGTAGGTAATGTGGACTCAATCCTAAATCGCGAAAAGGGCATTGTGGACAAGGCCATCATCGTCTCGAACGAGGGCGATCCGAGCTCGCCTTTTGATACTAACAAAGTGCCACTTGTACACTGGCCGCTTAAGCAACTCAAGGCTGAACGAGATGTACTCAAGAAAGAAGTGGGAATTGACGCGCAGCAGCAGAAGAAGTACGACGAACTTCAAGGAGCAATCGCGCAACAGGAAACATCGTTAGTGCGTTTAGACGCAGTTATTAAAAATGCAGAAGGAGCGGTTGAACGACGTCGGCAACTTATTGATTCTCGTCGAACGGCATACGTGGAGGTGTTTGATACTTTTGTCGAAGAAGAAAATGTCCTAAGGCGTTTGTATGCGCCCCTGCAGCAACAACTTATGAAGTCGACCGGCGCACTCGCAAAGCTTGATTTCGTCGTAAGACGGAGTGTCGATCTTGACGCCTGGGCTTCTAATGGCGAAACTCTATTGGATCTGAGAAATGCAACGAGCTTCCGCGGGCATGGAGCGCTTCAGAATAAGGCAGAGCAGTTTCTATTATCCGCATGGACGCAGGGGAATGCTGAAGAAGTTGCAATGGTCATGGATAGATTCCGCACAACGTTTCAGGATGATCTCCTCAACGCTAAACCGGCTTCGATCCGTCATGAGGAACGGCAATCTTGGATCCAAAAAATTGCGTCTTGGCTTTACGACGTATCTCACATTCGCATAGAGTATGGCATTGAGTATGAGCGCGTACCGATCGAGCAGTTGTCGCCAGGTACACGGGGCATCGTTCTTCTACTTCTTTATCTTGCGGTTGATCGCCAGGATCGCAGGCCCCTCGTCGTTGATCAACCTGAAGAGAATTTGGACCCAAACTCAGTGTTTGAGGAACTCGTTCCACACTTCCGCAATGCACGGAGGCGGCGGCAAGTAATCATCGTTACACACAATGCGAACCTTGTCGTGAATACAGATGCCGATCAAGTCATTGTTGCGACCTCCGCTCGCACTACGGGCGTGGGATTGCCCACCATCTCGTATCGTAGTGGATCGCTAGAGAACCCAAATATTCGGCATTCAGTGTGTGAAATTTTAGAGGGCGGGGAACGCGCGTTCCTTGAGCGAGAGCGGCGCTATCGCCTGCGTTGGGACGACAACTATACGAGCTAATGAGACCAGCACGTCAAAAGCCGTTTGAACGAAGTATAATTGATCTTATTGCCGTTTTCGGTAAACAAGATGAAAGCGAATGCCCAAGTACGTCAGTGAATCCTCTCAGAAATAATTCAGAAAAGTACTTTGAGTCAGCGTCATGCCCTTTTAACAATGAAAATTTTTTTGAAACGGATCATCGTTAAGTTTTCAACGTGGCCGAAGCAAATAAACGCATGGGTTAAAGATCATAATGCTGCTCTTGGTGCTTGGTCGTCGTTGGTTACAATAATTTCGCTACCGTTGGTATTGGTTGGCTTTTTCTTATCGTATAAACAACTTCAAGAAAATTTTGCCCGACCTGAACTGGAATGCTATCTGAATAAAGATCAATTTCAAGGGGTTACCAAATTAGAGGGAGATACGCTCAAATTTCATTCAGATGTCGGCCGTGCATATGATCTTACACTCAAGAATGTTGGGAACGGTGTCGCTGATAGAATTCAATTATTCTTGCTTGTAGAAAAGGAGAAACGTGTCCTTGGGCAGGTAAGTATCGATGATCCTTGGATGGAGCTTACATCGATATATGATGCTAAGTTTCCATATGGATTAGTATATATTTTTTCTACAAGCACTATCGGCGATAGAATGATTTATTTTGATTATCTCGAACGTCTCGATCCGATTAGTACATATCGATTTCAAATTCATAATCTTAACTTTCAATCACTAACAAATCATCCGGTCGCAGCTGCGCTTGTGTTGACTTGTAATAACTGTGAGCGCAAGTATATACCATTTTACTTTTTCATTGAACGACCTTAATCAAATATCCCGATTTGAATAAAATGAATTTTTTTAACGGGATCATCCGCGTTGTGGATTATAATCTTTCATTATTATCGCGCCTATAAGGTCGCCTCGCGCTCCTCACACCCCCTCGCCCAATTCCTCAAATTACCCATCAGCACATAAATCGTCAGCAGCACCAGCAGCGTGACGACGGTCGAGAAGACCAAGCCGCCGACAATGGCGCGGGCCATGGGGAAGTATGGCGAGCTGTCGCCGCCGATTTGCGTCGTGCCAATGCACAGACAGCGAGTGAGTGTCAAAGTTTCTCCCATTCACTTTTGTCGATGCTGCCTTGCCGCAAAATCCTGGCAAGAAGGTCGCGACCGATGTCACTTTGATGAGGGTTGGGAACTGTCAACTTGATCTCCCCTTTGACCATGTATTGATGCTTGCCGCCGGCATAAGGGCCGTCAAAACCCAATTCCCTGAGATAGTGGATCAGATCTTTTCTCTTGATAGGGCCGAAGATTGGCATTACGCCGCCTCCTTCTCAACGCCCAACGCAATGCCGTCAACAATGGGAAACGTGTGTCCCAAGCGCAGCCCTAAAACAATCCATCCTTCCAAAACTTCTTGCAATTGCTGGCGACAGTCTTCAAGTGTTCTGTCATTGGCATACACACCTTGAAAGCCAGGAATCTCGCCGTAGTAAGTGCCATCCGGTAAAATCTCGTAGGTGGCGCGACGCATGGCAGAACGAATGTATTCTGATAACATGAACCGGACTCCTTTAAAGTTCTATCCCAAAATATGAATTTTGTCATTAAAAAGCAATGCCACAATTTGGTCGTGGCATTGTCAAAATTAAATGAACTTTTTTAGTTCACCATCTCGTTCATGCCGTCGCTATCTTCGCCCTCCTCACACCCCCTCGCCCAATTCCTCATGTCATCCATCAGCACATAAATCGTCGGCAGCACAAGTAGTGTAGCGCCAGTTGAGAAAACCAAGCCGCCGACCCCGACTTCCATTTGTATTTCATAAAAGACAATCGGGGCGCGCGCCATCGGGAAATACGGCGGGCCATCGCCGCCGATTTAGGTGGTGTCGATGCGGAATGCCCTTTTCCTGCTGACCTTTTGTGCAAACGCTTGTACAAATTTTGCTAACGCCCCAACCGCCACTTATGAATCTTCGTGCGCAGCCGGACGTAAAGATGCATGAGCAGATGAAGCCAAAAACTGGGTGATGACAATTCGATGAGCAAAAATCCTTCTCGCCACGGCAGGCCGTTGGCGAAACGCCGGCGGTCTTGCTCGCGCCAAAAGGCGAAAAGCTCCGGCTCATGCACCGTCCAGATTTTGCAGAGCGGGGCTTTCACTCCGGAAAGATCGAAAATGCTGTTGACGGCGCGGCGCGCGGCTTCGTTTGCTGCTTCCATCGTCGCCAGATCGGTATTCGTCCGCACGTAATCCGAGGCCAGAAACAAATTCGGTATCCGCGTATAAGCTTCCGGGCGCATGCCCCAGGTGTTGACGAGATTGACCAGCAGCGGCTCGGTGTTGCGTTTTTTCTCGGGATTCGGATCGTCGGGGCCGTTTTCAAAAACAATGTCCGGATCGAGATGATAGGAATGCACGTCTTCATCTCGAAGAATCTCCGCGCCGCCGACGTTGAGGCTTCTTTTAAGCTGGTTCCAGATTTCTTCAAAGATTTGCTGTTTGGTGCATTCCTTTGCCGTCAAACCGTTCAGTCCTTTGGTGTCCCAATCGGAAATGTCCACAGAGATAATTCCCCGCACTGTGCCGTCGCCGTATTGCGCGAGATCAAATTCTTCGGACCAAAATTGGCGCTGCGAGATGCTCGTAAACGCCCATGGAGAATCGACATAATTCAAATGTCCGTGGACGATCTCGACGTCGCGCTTCAAATAAATTTGCAGGCCGTTCATCCATTCCACTTTCGTGCCCAGCCTGCGGACATCGGCTAGCGTGCGGTCGATTTTGATCATTGGCTCGGAAATGAGCGCTGCCATTACTTCCACGGGCAGCGCACAGATATAATAATCGCCGCTGACATTGAAGGTTTGGCCGTCCTTTTCGATCGTTGCACTGATGACCTTTTCATCATCACAGTTGATGCTGGTAACCCGCGCGTTGAGATGGTATTCGACGCCGGCGTTCCGCAGATGCTCCAGCCACGGATCGATCCAAACCTCGTTGGTCGGGCCATTGAGCAGCCGGTCGGCGTCGTTGTTCGGATCGAGGATGTCAAAAAACAATTGCAAAAAGATACTTCCAACCGTGTAAGTGCTCGCGGCTTCCGCTTGCGAGGCCACCAGTGTTCGCGTCAGGCCGCGAACAAAAAATTTGATGTATTCCGAGGACTTCGAATCGGCTTCGAGAAACTCCCACCAGCCGAGCTGCTCGTATTCCGCCAGACGGCGCGCGGCGCAGCTTGTCATCAATTGCCAGACGCGCTTCGCAAAAAATTCGCTTTCTTGGCGTGGGATGCCGACGTCAGCCCCGAAAAGCGTGCGGAACAACTCTTTCAGCCCTTCCAACGTCCAGGGCACGTCCGCCGTGAAAACGATCGTTGGTTTGTCAAAGCGCGCAAGCCCGATTTGCGTCGTCGGCACGAGATTGTCAAACACGCCGTTGGGGTTTTGTTTATAGGGAATGCGCTTCATCGTGTCGGGGAGGTGCTTGTAAAAGCCGGGGAAAAAGCGAAAGCCGTGCTCTCCGGGCAACGGTTTTCTGCCCTCCGTCGCCGAACCAGGAACGTCGAGGCTGCGCGCCTTGCCGCCGGGGATGGCGCCCTGCTCGTAAACTGCCACATTAAATCCGCGTTCGACAAGCTCGTGCGCCGCGCTCATGCCCGCCACGCCGCCGCCGAGGATGATGATTTTTGCTGACATTTTTTGAAGTTCGAAATCTCAATAAAAAAGTATTGACAATTTGAAATAAATGTTTTATTTTAATATTGGAATTGCCCCATAATCCGACAATTGTCACCGTAGGTGGCTTTCCCAAATTCGTTTGGGATAGGATGTGGGGATTTTTATTTTGGGATCACCTCGACTGAAATCTCGCGATGCGCGATGATTTGGCGATATTCCTGAGCATCTCGCTTCTGTGAAAAAGAACGATTGATCGCCCCGCTCACCGTGTCCGCCAGTTGCAAGAGATTATTTCCTGCCGAGTTTTGCACTTTAACTCTTTTGATGCAGCGAAATTTTGCTATTCGAAAACTTGAAGCCAACGTCGCCGGATTCATCAACGATGAGCGAGCATTTTTCTAGCTTCGATAAAAATGAATCAAGTCAATTGGGAAATAATTCCAATTAACACAAAATTGCAGAAATTTGCAAATGAAAAAATCTTGAAAGGCGAGTAGGATTTATCGCTTACTTTTATTGGTAATACCGCTTGAATGCCGAATATGCACTTCCACCCGGCGATTCATCATGCGCCCCTCCGGCAGGCGGTTATCGGCGAGCGGTTGGGTTTCGCTGAAGCCAAAAGCGGACAGGCGTGAGTTGGAGATTCCCATTTTCACCAATTCTGCCGAAACATTTTTGGCGCGTTGAATGGAGAGTTGACGATTGTGCTCGTCTTCGCCGATGGCATCGGTGTGGCCGTAAAGGTGAGCGATGGCAGCGGGGTCGTGGCGCAACTTCTCGGCAATTTGCCGCAGCTTGGTTTGCAAGCGCCGCGACGTGCGATCCATCTCATACTCGTCGAAGGCGAAGAGAATGATGGGGATGCGTTCGACGTGAATGGATCGCTGTTGGCTGCGCTGGCTGCGGATTTTTTGCCACGGCGTTGTGACCTCTTGCCCGACGCGATCTTGCAGCCACAGCGAGTAGCGGACTTCCTGCCAAAATTTTGCCTCGCGGCTGCTCCACGCATCTCCGAATTGCCAGTCCCACCAGAGCGTATCCGGGAGTGCTTGTTTTCCAACCAGCACCCCAACCGTATCGTTATCTGCGAGGATAAACAATTTCCAATTTTCCAGGCCCGCTTCGATAACCGAGCCGCGCGCGAGAAAGCCGCAGCGTTTTGGCAAGGCATCAAGCTCTTTTTTCTCGAAGGTGATCGGCGCGAATAAAGTTTCTTCATCCTCGCTGCGCACATCAATGTCGACGCGCTGCAATTCTTCCAAACGCAAAGGATCGCGGGCGCCGGCTTCGCGTGCATCGATTACTCCGGCTTCGGCCCGCACTTGTGCTGGATTCACTCCGACGCGCAGAAAATAGGATCGCACACTTTCGGCACGTTGGCGAGAAAGCTCGGCGGGATTTTTTTCGACCGCCGCACCGGAGCTATAGCCTTTCAGCGTCACTTGTATGGAAGGATTTGCCCGCAGGCGTTCCGCGATGATATTCAGCAAGCCGCGATAAGCCGCATTGATCTCCCGCACATCGCTGGCAAACATGCCCTGTCGCTGCGAAGCGAGCAGATCGTAACGTGTCGGCGCGAGCTCGGTGGAATTTTTCGGAAAAAAAAGGCGCGGGATGATGGGCAGCTCTTCTTGCACTTCGCGCAGTTCGGTGAACATCACGGTGTCAACGGTGGCGCGCACGTTGGCGAGCAAGCGCGGTTTCGGCTTTACTTTGAGCCGCAATGGCAATAAGCGAATCGTCTCGTTGCGAGCGGTCGAGCCGGGCCGCCCTTCAACGCTAATCGTATAATCGCCCGGTTGCAAACTGGGTTTCGGTCGCAGCGTCAACAGCGAGACTTCCTGCGGGCCGATTTCCGGCGGCGAAAAATCGGCGGTGATATCCGGCGGCAGATCGCGGATTCCCAATCGCACGCGGCTGGTCATCTGTCGTTGTGGCGCCAGCGCGATCCGAAATCGCGCCGGCTGGTTGAAATCGATGATTTGCTGCTCGAGATTGCTTTGCAAAGAGAACTCGTTGGTTTCGCGCTCCGGCTCGCTGCGGGGCCGCGGCGAGAACGTGTAAACGAATCCCGCTTCATGTGAGCCGGCGCTGACCAGACCAATATCGGTTGTCGGCAAATTGAAGCTGTAAAACAACGCGGCGTTGCTGAACAACGTGAGCTGGCCTTCAAACAAAAGATTGTCCAACCCGTAGCCGAGACGAAAACGTCCACTGCGGGTTGAAAAGACTTCGGCGCCGACAGTCGGATACATTTGCGCTTGCCATAAATGCGCGCCGGCATCGAGGCGGAAGAAATCATGTACAAAACTCAATCCGAAGAGCGACTCGAAGGGCAGCTTCAACTCGGCGTTGCCGAGCGCGACATTGGGTTGGGTGAGATGTGAGAGCGAGGCGGCGAGGCTGAGCTTGTCGTGCAAGCGCGCGTAGACGCCGATGCCGGGATCGAGCACGACGGTCGAAGTGCCATTCCGAAACACCGGGTCATCGGGATCGACCAAATCAAAATTCTCACGGTTGTAACTTTTGAAAAGAAGCGAGAGATCGAGACCGATGGCAACGCGTTCGGTAAAATTGCGGGCCACGATCGCGCCTAAGCGGCCTTCTTGAAAAAGCGGGGTGCTAAAATATCTGCCGTGCAAACCAGCAGCGAAATCGTATTGACCAAGATTGGGAACGGAAAAATTGAAGAACGAGGCTTTGAGCCCGAAGGTGTTGCTGGGAATAATGCCGGGGTAAATTAATTTCAAGCCAACGTAGGCGCGGGCTTCCGTCATCGCAGCGGAGGCGGGATTGGTCAGCAGCACGCGAGCATCTTGGACATTGGCCGGATTGACGGAGACGGTGATTTGGGCGCGGAGCGGCACGCCGTCAAAGCTAAAACCAAACACCAACAAGTAGAGCAAAAAAACGCCGACTTGGTGAGTTTTTGTTCTCATGTTCGGCATCCTATTTTTGAAAACAAATTGGCAGATTGATTTAAGCAAAGGGTTGTAGCTTTTTATTGGCCTTTATGCAAAGCTGCCATCCGTTATCTGCTCTTCAAAAGACTCAATAATTTGATTTATCGCTTCCGGATTATCAAGATCCTTGATATTTACGAACTGGGCATTTCTCAATTCCACAGGAATCTTGGCAAGCAAATGTGGATGGGTGACAATGGGAAAAATCGGCTTTTCGGCCATCCAAACTGCGCCCAATTCTTGCAAGACCCATGCTGAATCAACAGAATTAGGCGATAACAGCACAACAAAGATGTCGCATTGCGCCAGTTCGCGCTTGAGCTTGGACTTCCAATCTTCGCCTGCACTCAATGCTTCGTGAGTAAATATCCGAAGATTGAGGTGTTGTGATAATATTCGCTGCAATTTGCGTGCATGGGCGCTATCTGCCGCAGCATAACTGAAAAAAACACGGATAGGCCGTTTGTCTTTGCCTTGTTTCGTCAGACTCATTTTTTGGCTCCTTTTGATCTCTTCAGTTATCGATTGCCCGCCTTCTATGTCCTTCTCATCAAGAAATGTTTTGATGCCGTGCCTGCGGCCTTTGGCTTCGATCAGATTAGCCATCTGTTTTGCGATCCAACGATCCTCTGTTGAATGGCTGATGAATACCAAATAACTCTTTGCCGTTGCAGCTTTCTTTGCCATGATTTTTAATTATTCCCCTTTATGCCAATTTTCCGGATATCCGGCGATTTTTGACTCTCGGATAAAACCTATATCGAGTCGGTGAATCATAATACAAAATTGAAGGCAGAAGATCAAGAAGATTTTATAGAAGAAACTATAAAAGGTTGCAAGCCAGAACCAAAAAGGAAAGCCGCTCTTTAAAAGTGAAATTTAAGAAACTATTCTGATACTACCCGCCCAAGCGCCTCAAGGCTTGCTTCCAAACGATGCAAATACTGCCGCCGTAGGAATGCGAGATTTTTGATTTTAGCCAAACGATTACGCGGCTTGTATTCGCACTGCAAGGTGACTTGGATTTGGCCGTCGGTGAGCGTTTTTAAATTGAAAATGATCTGGTAAAGCTCGGCGTCGTCATCGGCAGCGGGCGGGCTGAGCGGGCGCAAGCCGAACCGTTCGCCTTCCATCCATTCGGTGATTTCGATATCGATGATCTGATAAGCGCCGCCCCAGCGCATGTGAACGCGCCACACGCCGCCGATATTGGCCGCCTCGCCGGAGACATGCTCCACTTTTTCCACGCCGTCAATCCACCGCGCCGCTTGATCAAAATGGGAAGCAATCTCCCACAGCTTGTCGCGGGGTTGCGGCAAAATTTTTTCAGTAGAGAGAATCGTCATTCTTTGCCCCCTATTGAGTGACACAACAAGCCCTATGTGCGCATCTCCAACTCGTGGTCATGTCGTCGCTTCCGTTGTTTTTGTAGCCGTGCAGTTCTTCCATTTCTCTTGACTGTGCTTGTATAAGTTTGATAAACCACATTAAGAACCGCATCAGGATGTTTTGCAGCGACGCGCAACAATACACGCGCTGCTCCTTCCGGTTTTCGTCTTCCTTGCTCCCAATTCCGCAAAGTGGAGACGCTGATGCCGAGCATATTGGCAAATTTTGCTTGAGAAAGCCCATATTGATCTCGTATCGACCGCACATTTGGCCGGTCATACTCAAAAACGCGGCTCGGCTTCATTTCACCACGCAAAATCGCTCCACCCTGTTTTATGCTCTCCAAAAGCTCTTCAAACAATTCTTCTCGCATTCTTAAGCTCCTGTTCGACAATAGCTTTCAACCTTTTCATTTGTTCAGGGGTCAAATCATCCTGTTCACTCTTCGGATAGATAAATAACATGAGAAACTGTTCTTGTGACAAAAACCAATAGTAAATGACTCGAACTCCTCCTCTTTTCCCACGTCCTGAAACAGACCAACGCAGCTTTCGCAGACCGCCACTGCCACGAATAACGGCGCCAGCTTCAGGGCGTTTTATCAACTCATTTTGCAACTCACGATATTCTTCTTCGGTCAAAAGAGTTTTCAACCGGCGAGTGAAGATGGGCGCTTCGATAAATTGCATGTATAATATACGCCATTGAAGTATACAAGTCAATAGCAATAAAATTATTTATTACGCCCGCATCGCATACGCCCTCGCCGGTGTATCTCCGCGTCCGCGCTCACGATTCGCCGGACGGCTGCTTTGCGGGATGGCGACGTCAACGCGAACCGTGTTCGGCCCCAACAGCTCTTTCACGCGCTGGATGAAAGCGGCAGTGGGCCGAATCTTCAAGCCTTTGGAGCGAAAATCATAATTCGAGGCGCCGTTGTAGCGTAACCGGAAAAACAGGCTGCACGAGCCTTGGTTGGCGCGCAACAATTGGAGCAACTGCTGTAGGGTCGCGTCGTTGATTTGTTGCACCGGAACGTCGAGCATCAGCTTTTTCGGAATTTCGTTCCAGGCTTCGTCGATGCTCATCACTTTTTCCACCAAGATTTTTGTCGGCTCATCTTCGCGCGTCGAGGCGCGGCCGATGAGCACGACGACGGCATCGGGCTGCAGCAATTCACGGTGCGCGGCATACGTGTCGCTAAAAACGATGGCCTCTGTGCTCGCGGCAAAATCTTCAAACGTGAGAAAGGCCATATTGCTGCCTTTGCGATCGACGATGGTTTTGATGTTCGTAATGAGCCCACACAACATCACTTGCGCGCCGTCGGGCAAGCCTTCCAAATCCTGCAAGGGCTTGCTGGAGAAAAGCTTGACCTCTTCGCGGAAGCGCTGCAGCGGATGGCTGGAAAGATAAAGGCCGAGGAATTCTTTTTCGCGATTGAGCCGCTCGGCGTCCGGCCAATCCTGGAACTCCGGCAACGCCGGCTCGGCAATCATTTCTTCAGCGCCGCCTTGATCGAAAATCGAAACTTGTGCGCTGGAGCGCTGCTCGTTGAAGCGCTGAGCATACGCGGTGGCAAGATCGATGGCCTGCAAGAGCTGGTTGCGGTTGCCGGTCGGCGACAGCGAGTCCATAGCGCCGGATTGAATCAGGCTTTCCAAAACTTTTTTGTTGGTGAGGCGGAGATCGACGCGGCTGCAAAAATCAAAAATCGAAGTGAATTTGCCTTTTTGCTGGCGCGCCTTGACCATGCTTTCAATCGCGCCGAGGCCGACGTTTTTAATCGCGCCGAGGCCGTAGCGAATCGCCTTTTGCGCTACGGTTGCGCCGGCACCGTTTGTCTTGCTTGATTTGGTTTCTATTTTGATATTCGCATTGTCAACAACGACGAACTCGGCGAAGCTCTCGTTCACATCCGGCGGCAGCACCGGCACACCGATGCGCCGGCAGTCGTCGATCAGCGTGACGATGCGCGCGGTGCTCGTCATTTCGCTGGTGAGGTTGGCGGCCATAAATTCCGCCGGATAGTGCGCTTTGAGATAGCCGGTTTGAAACGCCACCACCGAGTAGCCAGCGGCGTGCGATTTGTTGAAGCCATACGCGGCGAACTTGTCCATCAAATCAAAAATTTGATTGGCGATGTTTTCAGCAACGCCGCGTTCCTTGGCGCCTTCGACGAATTTCTTGCGCTGTTCAGCCATCAATTCGGCGATTTTCTTTCCCATGGCGCGCCGCAGCAAATCGGCGCCGCCGAGCGTGAAGCCGGCCAGCTCGCTGGCGATGCGCATGACTTGCTCCTGATACACGATGATGCCGTAAGTCTCGCGCAAGATCGGCTCCAGTTTCGGATGCAGGTACTCGATCTTTTTCGTGCCGTGCTTGCGCGCGATAAAATCGTCGATCATATCCATCGGACCGGGGCGATACAGCGCGTTCATGGCGGTGAGATCTTCCACCGATTGCGGCTTGAGCTTTTTGAGATACTCGCGCATGCCGGAGCTTTCAAACTGGAACAGCCCGATGGTTTCGCCGTTGCCGAAGATTTCGTAAGTTTTGGGATCGTCGAGCGGAATGTTGTCGAGATCGATATTGATCCCTTTTTGCTTGAGCATCTTCACGGTTTTGTCCATCACCGTCAGCGTGCGCAAGCCGAGAAAATCCATTTTGAGCACGCCGATCAGCTCGAGGGATTTCATGTCGTACTGCGTCGTCACGTCGCCGGTGTTGGATTTGTACAGCGGCGTGTAGTTGGTCAATTCATCCGGCGTGATAACGACGCCGGCGGCGTGTGTCGAAGCGTGCCGCGCCAGGCCTTCGAGCACTTGCGAATAATCCATGAGCTGGCGGTTGATGGCATCGCTATTCACCAGCGTGCGCAGATCGGTTGCCGTTTCCAGTGCTTTGTCGAGCGTGATGCCGAGCATGGCGGGAATCATTTTGGCGATTTTATCGACGTCGGTATAACGCAGCTTGAGCACGCGGCCCACGTCGCGAATCACCGCGCGCGCCGCCATGGTGCCGAACGTGATGATCTGCGTGACGTTGTTCGCGCCGTATTTCTGCCGCACGTATTCGATGATCTCTTCGCGGCGCTCGTAGCAAAAGTCAATATCGATATCGGGCATGGTGACGCGCTCGGGATTGAGGAAGCGCTCGAAGATGAGATTGTATTTAATCGGATCGATGTTGGTGATGCCGATGCAGTAACTCACCAAGCTGCCGGCGGCGGAGCCGCGTCCGGGGCCGACCGGAATGCCGCGCTCCTGCGCCGCGCGGATGAAGTCTTGCACGATGAGAAAATATCCCGCGTAGCCGGTTTGCTTGACCACCGCCAACTCGTGCCGCAAACGATTTTCGATCTCCGGCGTGACGTTGGGGTAGCGCTTTTTGACGCCTTCCCATGCCAGCTTCTCGAGATAGTCATCGAGGGTGAGATTGCTGTTAGGCTCGGGAATTTTGTAAGTCGGCAAATAAACTTTTTTGAAATCCAGCTTGAGATCGCACTTGGCGGCGATTTCCGCGGTGAGGCTGAGCGCCTCCCGATTATCGGGAAAAGTCGCTTGCATCTCCTCGGTGCTTTTGAAATAAATCTCGTCCGTCGTGTAGCGTAACCGCGTCGGATCGTCGCGGTCTTTGCCGGTTTGCAAGCAGATGAGCACGTCGTGTGGCATCGAGTGCTCGCGTTTGAGATAGTGCGTGTCATTGGTGGCGACCACGGGAATGCTTAATTCCTTGCTGAGCTTGAGCACGCCGTCACGAACTTGATCTTCTTCGGGAATGTTGTGCTTGTGAATTTCGAGATAATAATCGTCGCCGAAAATCTCGCGGTATTCCAGCGCCACTTTGCGCGATGCTTCGTAGCCCTCGTGCAGCATTTTGTACGCGACTTCGCCTTTCAAACAGGCGGAGAGCACGATGAGGCCGTCGTGATATTTTTGCAGCACTTCGCGGTCGATGCGCGGCCGGTAATAAAAGCCTTCAAGAAAACCGGTGGAAACCAAGCGCATCATGTTTTGATAGCCGGCAAAGTTTTTGGCGAGCAAAACCAAATGATACGAGGTGTCGGAGACGTTGCCTTTTTGAACGGATTTCTCTTTGCGGCTGCGCGGGGCCATGTAGGCCTCGACGCCGATGACGGGCTTGATGCCGGCTTTGGTGCAGGTTTTATAAAACTCGATGGCGCCGAACATGTTGCCGTGGTCGGTGAGCGCCAGCGCCGGCATGTTGCAGCGTTTGGCCGCGTCTACCAAATCTTCAATGCGGCAGGCGCCATCGAGCAGGCTGTAGTGGGAATGATTGTGGAGATGGACAAAACTTAGCATGACCTTGGAGAAGTTATAATGAACCGGGAATTGAAAGTTTATTTTCACACGGATCAAAAACGCACACGGAGAAAGAAAACATCAAAACTCCATGCGTTTTCTGATACAGCAGCATTCTTTGCAGTAAAAGACCTCGTGAAAAATAAAAAAGATTTTGCGCAATTGCAACAACTATTCTGGCCAAAAATAAAAAAGCCAGGCAATGCTGACCTGGCTCTTAACCTGAATTATTCAAGAAAGTGAAAAAAGTCGGAGGAATTTTCTCTGCAATTTATTATATTACAGTCATCTAACGACGAACACAACGGAGAAAATTC
>JAKEEU010000119.1 GCA_022616415.1 Candidatus Zhuqueibacterota bacterium
ATAAGAAACCACCACCTCCGCGTGGCTGATTTCGGGATTCTTGAGTTCGGCAAAAACCGTATGATTCAACCGCGAACCCAATTGGACTTTGTTGAGTAACACCCCAATCAACGCCAGGCCGGAATAAGTGGTTAAACTCTCGTCC
Source organism: Candidatus Zhuqueibacterota bacterium (assembly GCA_022616415.1). Classification (GTDB taxonomy): domain Bacteria; phylum Zhuqueibacterota; class Zhuqueibacteria; order Zhuqueibacterales; family Zhuqueibacteraceae; genus Zhuqueibacter. The sequence goes on from JAKEEU010000119.1 coordinate 146, forward strand.
GATTGTTCTAAGATAAAGCACATCGTGCACCTCCGAGGTGATTAAGGTCATTTCATCATTACCTTAAACTTTATCTCAAAATTCCTCCGATTTTTTTCACGGATTTAGGTTTTATAAAGCCTTGTACCAGCTTTCGCCTGCTGAGAAAATTCCAGTATCGTGATAGCCGCAATTCTTTCAAAATGACAGCGCTGGCGCAACATCCACTGAACTTTCACGCGTCATCAAATTCACATTAAAATGATCATTCCTATCTCCACCTACCGCCTTCAATTCATGCCCGCGTTCGGCTTCAAAGAAGCGCAGAGCATCGTCGCCTATCTCGATGCGCTCGGCATCTCCGATATTTACGCTTCTCCCATCTTCAAAGCCAAAGCCGGCAGCACGCATGGCTACGACATCATTGATCCCAATGAAGTCAATCCCGAAATCGCCGGGATGGAGGGCTTTGAAGAATTGGCAAAAGCAGCACAGCAGCGCGGCATGGGTTGGCTGCAAGATATCGTGCCCAATCACACCGCGTTTGACGGCGAGAACCAAATGCTGATGGATATTTTCGAGAGCGGGAAATCTTCAATATTTTTTGATTTTTTCGACATCGAGTGGAATGAAGGCGTTCGAGGCAAGATTCTCGCGCCGTTTTTGGGCAGTTTTTACGCTGAGTGCTTGGAGAACGGCGAGATTCAACTGAAATACGACCAGGCCGGGCTCAGCATTAACTACTATGCTTTACGGTTTCCATTAAAAATAGAATCCTACGGCACGGTTTTCGATCATCATTTGGCCAGGCTCAAGAGACAGGTCGGCCGCGATCACCCGGATTTTATGAAACTGTTGGGGGTGCTTTACGTTCTGAGAAATCTCGCTTCTCATGAGGAGATTCAAGAGCGTACCGAGCAAATTTCATTCGTCAAAGGAATGCTGTGGGAAATTTATACGAGCAATCAACAAATCCGGCAGTTCATGGACGAAAGCGTGGCCAGGTTCAATGGTGAAAAGGGCAAGCCGGAAAGCTTCAATCTGTTGGATAATCTGCTCGACGAGCAGTTCTTCAGATTGTCTTTCTGGAAAGTGGCGACCGAAGAAGTCGATTACCGGCGGTTTTTCAACATTAACGGCCTCATTTCAGTAAAAGTCGAGAACGAAAAGGTTTTTCATTATACGCATGCGCTGATTCACAGATTGGTGCAAGAGAAAAGGTTCACCGGCTTGCGCATCGACCACATCGACGGCCTCTATGATCCTACCACCTATTTGAAAAGGCTGAAAGAAAAGATGGGGGAAATTTATGTTACCGTCGAAAAAATTCTCGATCTCGGCGAAGAGCTGCCGGCATTTTGGCCGGTGCAGGGCACGACGGGTTACGATTTTTTGAATTACGTCAACGGGCTTTTCTGCCGAAGACGGAACGAAGCAAAGTTTGACAAGATTTACACCAGATTCACCGAATTTCAAACACCGTACGAGAGGCTGGTGAGCGAGAAAAAACGGCTGATCATGGGAAGGCACATGGCCGGCGAGGTGGACCGGCTGGCGCAACAGATGAAGTTCCTTTCCATCCACGATCGCTATGGCCGTGATATTACGTTGTACGGCTTGCGCCGCGCCTTGGTGGAAATGCTGGCGTGGTTCCCGGTTTACCGAAGCTACATCAGCCACGAGTCCATTACGGAAACTGACCGTGCCGTTATTCGCGAAGCGATTGCCAAGGCCAAGCGAACCAACCCCGGCCTGCTGCACGAGCTTGAATTTATACAACGCTGCTTCCTGCTGGAATTTCACAGCACTCTCGCTGATGATCAAAAAAATAGATGGATGCACTTTATCATGAAATTTCAGCAGCTCACCGGCCCGCTCATGGCCAAGGGCTTCGAGGACACCAGCCTGTACATCTACAACCGGCTGCTCTCGCTCAACGAGGTGGGCGGCAGGCCGAACATTTTCGGCATTTCTTTGGAATTATTTCACGAGTTCAATGCCAAGCGCGCTCAGCAATGGCCGCACGCAATGAACGCCACTTCGACGCACGACACCAAGCGCGGCGAGGACGTGCGCGCCAGAATCAACGTGCTTTCGGAGATGCCTGAAGAGTGGGAAAGAAATATCAAAGCGTGGAGCAAGGCCAACAGAAGAAAAAAGAATCCCGTCAATGACGAAGTTTTTCCGGACGACAACGACGAATACTTTCTCTATCAAACTTTGATCGGGGCTTATCCTTTCGATCAAAGCGAACACGCCGCTTTCGTTCAAAGAATCAAAAGCTATATCATCAAAGCGGTGCGCGAAGCCAAAGTGCACACGGCGTGGCTGAAGCCGGACGCCGCCTATGAAGAGGCGTTTCATTCCTTTATAGACGACATTCTGGCGTTTTCGGAGCAAAACAAATTTCTCAAGGAGTTTTTGCAGTTTCAGAAAAAAGTGGCGTTTTATGGAATCTTTAACTCACTTTCGCAGACGCTGGTCAAAATCACCTCTCCCGGCGTGCCGGATTTTTATCAAGGAACGGAGCTGTGGGATTTGAATCTCGTGGATCCCGACAACCGGCGTCCGGTTGACTATGAAAAGAGAAAGGATTTTTTGCGCGAGATCAAAGAGAGAGTGGCGCACGACATTTTGGCATTGATTAACGATCTGCTCGCCGCAAAAGAAGACGGCCGAATCAAGCTGTTTTTGATCTACCAAGCGCTTGCCGCCAGGAGAGCGAATTTGGAGGTCTTTCAACACGGCACTTATCTTCCGCTTAAAGTCGAGGGCAAATTTGAGAATCATATTATCGCATTTGCACGAAAGACGGAAAATGCCTGGGCACTAATGATTGCGCCAAGGTTTCTGTCCGGCGTGGTGAAGGAAGGCGAATATCCGCTTGGCGAGCAGGCATGGGCGGATACGCGTGTTGTGATGCCGGCAGAGGCGCCGGTGATGTGGAACAATGCTCTCACTTCGCAGCCCATTTCAGGCGAGAGAGGTTTGTGGCTGGCCGACGTTTTTCAGCATTTTCCTGCCGCCTTGTTGCTTGGCGGGAAAAAACGATAGCTTGCCGGCTCACCGCGATCTTTGCACCGGCTCTTGCAATTTGGCCGCTTCGGCTTTCGGAAAGTTGACTTTGAGATAAACGGCCTTCAGCGCCAGCTCGCAGTTAATTGAAGTGAGCTTGACCACATCATCCAGGCTTTCGAATTCCGCCAGCAGCCAGCGGCCGGCGCTTTGCTTGGTAAACAGCTCGAGGCGAGGGCGATTCTGCGCCACCAGCAAATATTCTTGTAGCGAGTCGAGCTTGCTGTAATGTTCGAACTTGCCGCCGCGAACGTGTCTTTCGGTTGATTTTGACAAGACTTCGACAATCAGGATCGGATTGAGCAGGGTGTCTTCCTCATCGTCATCAAACTGCTCCTCGCCGCAAACGACCATGACGTCGGGATAAGTGTAGAGGCCGGTTGCACTCACTTTCAAGCGCATGTCGCTAGGATAGATGTTGCAGGAACGGTGCTCGAGTTGGGCGTGAAGCTTTGCATAAATATTACCGGCGATGAGATTATGCGGCCTGCTGGCGCCGGCCATCGCGAATATTTCGCCGTTGTGATACTCGCTTTTGTATTCTGCCGCGCGCTCGCGAGCAAGATACTCTTCGGCTGTAATAAAAGTTTTCTTGAGTGCTGTTGCTTCCATGAAAAGTCTCCAATATTGAACGCGAGGAAAAAACTTTTTTTAAGATACAAAAATGATGCTTAAAATGCAAGTCCAAGGGCCGGCAAACCGCGGCATCGGACAACACCGCGTCGAAATTTCGCGCTTGCGAAAACTTGACATTTACAAAACCATGGGGTAGATTATGACACAATCTTTTTATATCTTAATTTTGCACGTATAAAAGTCAAACCCCGATTGCGTCCGTAGGATTTTCCTTCAGCTTTTGAAATCAAGCCGGCGGCAGTTTTAGCCTTAAGATGCAAAATCGGGATTAGAGCCATTTACTGCACATTCGCGCGACGTCCACATGATACTGGTTAAAGAGGCGAAACTCATTCAGGAAGATCGTCTGCTATGGAAGCGTATGCGGGAAGGCGACAAGGAAGCTTTAGCCACGCTCTTCCGTCGCCACTACGCTTTGCTTTACGATTATGGATTGAAGCTCTCCCAGCAGGAAGAACTGGCCAAGGATGGCATCCAGGAAGTGTTTGCCTATATTTGGGAAAAGCGCGAAAATATTTCGACGGTCAATTCGGTGCGGGCGTATTTAATGGTTGCCGTCCGGCGCCATTTGCTCAAAGCGTCGAGCAACAGCAACAAAGGCAAGCCTTGCACCGGCAGTTTGAGCGGCAGCAAGCGCAAGACGTTTTTTCTCCGGATGAATCTAATTCGTGATGATCAACTCGATCTCTTCACCTTGGCGCACACTGATCTCCTGGCTGATCGGCGTTTGGCTGCCGCCGATCGGATCTGCGAGGAACCGCAATATACCCGCACCAACAACGAGGCCTTCCGGAAGCACGAATACCTGGGTGCTGTTGCCGGTAACTGTGCCAATTCGAATTCGCTCTTCGCCGCGCAGAACATAGACCTTCATGTCGAGAAAGTTTTGGTTTTCTACGCGCACCGTGGTAATGGGCTCGCGCCTTCCAGCTTGCCGGGTTGTGCTGCATGACGCAAGAAGGAGCAAGATGGCGAGAATGGGTGTGGTAATACGCATAAGTTTTTCTCCTTAAGTCACGCATCATGAATGATGCGGCTGACTTTGTGAGGTGAGGGTGGCGACTTAAAAGTCGCGCGACGTTAACGGAATATCACGACCGTATCATTGTTGCGCGCCGCCATGACCAGCGTCGCGCCGGAAGCCGTCCGCACTGACTTGATGGCACGCACTTCTCCAGTGACCATGAATCCGCTGTCTTGAAGACTGGACGGCGCAAATGTTCCCTTACCATCGCCAAGAAGCAAACAGCCGTAACTGGCATCATATCTTCCCTGATCAGGAGGCACGCCGTAAAAATTCCCGCCCACCAGCACATCTTGATGTCCGTCCTGATTAAAATCGTCGATCGCTATGGCGTATACCGGCGAGAATTGGGCTTCAATTGGGAGCGGCTGTATGCTGAATGTCTCATTGCCATTGTTCGTCAACAGCATGGAAGCGAATTCCGTCGCCGTGCGGACTGTGACGGCTTCCAATTGTGCACGGGGAAAAATATCCTGAACAGACTCGCCCGCATAATCTGCGTAAGCGGGGTATTTGCTTCGCAAAGAGGGGATATGGGAAAGCATGAGCTCGGGCAATGCCAGGGGATAAGATTTTTCTCCGTTATAATAAGCGAGAATCTGATCCCATCGTCCATCCCCGGAGAAATCATTGATGAACATTTGCACTGGCTTATCCCGGCTGGCTTTGAGAATGGAATTCAATCCAAGATTTCCGGCAACCAAATCAACGAATCCGTCTTGATTAACATCCGCCGCCGCCACGGTATTCCACCACCCGTGCGTGTCTTGAAGTCCATATTTGCGGGTGACATCGACGAATTTGCCGCGCTGATTATAAAACACCGTCACCGGCATCCATTCACCCACCACGATGAGATCCGGGTAGCTGTCCTTGTTCAAATCCACCCACACTGCATCGGCCACCATGCCGGCCTCGGATAATTCCGGCGCCCGGCCTAAAGTCTCATCCGTGAATTTTCCCCGGCCGTCATTGACCAGCAGATAACTTTGGGGAACGATGCCATATTGCCACGGCAGGGAACGGCTGCCCACGAATAAATCCACATCACCGTCATGATCGATGTCAGCGGGTTTCACACAGGCGCCGTTTGCATAAATTTCCGGCAGCATGCCTTCCGCTTTGCGAAACCGGGCGTCTCCCGCATTCAAATAAAGCCGATCTCGCAGGGGTTCGGCGCGTCCGAAAAATTCATTGCCGCCGCTCACGACATAGAGGTCGGGAAGATCATCGCCATTCGCATCGAAAAAAGCGGCGTCCACATCTTCACACTGGCTGTCTTTGATAAACGTGGAATCAACAACAGCCTCGAATTTTCCTTGCCGGTTCTGCAGAAAGATGCGGCCCGGCTGATGTTTGGCGCCGCCAAGAAACAAATCCTCCAAACCATCGCCGTTGACATCTGCAACGGCAAAGGCCGGGCCTGCCGTGGACAAAAAATGCGGAATGAACGGCTCCCGATTGTATTCGATGAAGGTATTTTCCTGATGCAAATAATCGAGCTGCACTTCTTTGGTGACATCCCGGAATAGCGGCTGATCGTTTCGCCGGAATGAGTAGGCGTAAGTAGCGACGGCGTCGATTTGGCTCAGTGTGATCGTTTGATTGGCCGGGAGATTTTTCAACATCTGATATTTACCGCCAGGCCAGATGACTTCCAAGGAGTCGAGACGGTCGATATTTCCCAGCCCGAAATGCAACACCGGCTCCACTGATGATTGAAATCCCCGCGTCGGCATAAGCTCTTGGAAGAAAATTTTGTCTCGATAATGCAGAACGACTTTGGCGCCAATTCCGAAAGTGTTTTGATCTCGCCCGGTTAATCTCGCTTTGAGATAGCCCGGGGAGTGGGATATATTTGCATCGGCATTTGATCTTTTATTGTCACGAGTTTTATCCCGTCCCCTGGCATTTTCATAAAGCAAATTTTTGTAAATCGCGGCGGGAGCATTGACGTTGTTCACCACCAAGTCCATATCGCCGTCATTATCGAAATCCGCATAGGCCGCTCCGCTCGAAAAGCCGGGATCGCCAAGCCCCCATTCCGCGGCGCGATTGGTGAAGGTGAGATCGCCCTGAGAATGAAAGGCATAATTGGCCTCCGGAACGCTGGGCATGTGACCGACGATCTCGATCAGCTTATCCTTTTTTATTGGGACGGGAGGAGCGCCGGGGTCTTGTCTGCCGATGTGCGCCTGGGTCTCTTTTTTCTTGATATAATCAAGATAATCCAAATCATTGGGCCGGCGAAAAATGCCGTTGGTAATAAACAAATCTTTGCAACCGTCATTATCCAGATCGACAAATAAGGAGGCCCAGCTCCAGTCGGTGGCATGAACGCCTGCCAGTTGCCCGATCTCGCTGAACGGATGGACTGTGGCTTTAGATGTCGTTCTGACCGGGTCGGGATTGACGGCGGGTCCGCGATTCAGTTGCAGCGTATTTCTGCGAAGCTGGTGGTAATATCCGAAGCTCAGTTTCACGTCATAAATATCATAGGGATCTGCGCTGACCGACGATTTGCGAATTTTCTCTTTCTCCGGCAGCATGTCCAATACCACGACATCCAGCAGGCCGTCGTTGTTGAAATCCGCCAAATCATTTCCCATCGAGGCGCTGCTGGCGTGATTCATGGATTGTCTTAACGCTTCGGTAAAGGTGCCATCGCCGTTGTTGTAATAAAGATAGTCATCCTCGTGAAAATCATTTGAAATGTAAATATCCGGATACCCGTCCCAATTGATGTCGCCGATTGCCACACCCAATCCGTATCCGAGAATGCTTTCATATATCCCGGCTTCCGCCGTGACCTCGATAAAGCGCCCCTGCTCATTTTTGAATAATTTATCTCCGGCTTCGTCGTCCCGAATTTGCCGCAACCTTTCGGCGGCGCCATAAGTTCTTTTTGAGTGCACCGAATGATTCAGCAGGTACATATCGAGATCGCCATCCGCATCATAATCGAAGAACGCGGCCTGCCGGGACAGCCCGACATGGGCGAGGCCGTATGCCGCAGCCTTTTCAGTAAAGGTCAAATCGCCGTTATTGATGAACAGTTGGTTTGCGCCTTTTTTGTCCAGATAATTCGACCGGCACACGTAGATATCCACGAAGCCATCGCCATTGACATCGGCCATCGTCGCGCCGGTCGTCCACCCTCCCGTTTCTCCGCCCACGCCGGCTTTTTCTGTAATATCCTCAAATCGAAAATTTCCTTTATTCAGATACAGACGATTGCGGCGCATATTGGCGGTAAAATAAATATCCGCCAGGCCATCGTCGTTGATGTCGCCAACGGCCACTCCGCCGCCATCGTAGAAATAGAGATAATTGACGCTGTTGAACAAAGATTCTTCTTCAAGGGCGTTCTCAAAAGTGATGTTGGTTTGCCGAGGCGTAAGCTTCTCAAACAAGGGTGGGGTGGAATCTTTTCGCTGGCAGGAGCAATGAACAAAAATAGCTCCCATCCACATTAGTATCAACAGATGCTTCAACATAATTTCCGTCTTTTTGTGAAAAACAAAATAATGGATGACAAAATGATTAAAATTTTATTATTTTGTCATGCATCATTTCATCTTTTGTCTTCATAATCAAAAGTTGTTTTTCTCATCCCGTCTTTCAATTACGAGATTGCTTTATCGAGAAAAAGCCGAAACCCATTTTTGACTTCCCCTCTTTTATAATACAGCATGATTGAAAAGTAAATCAAATACTTCAGCGGCGTACGGGTGTCGAAATCATAATCAGTGGTGAAGTTGGAGAAGCCCCAAAAAATGAAGTCGATGCCCAAATAAATGGACACGAGCTTGTAGAGAAGATCTTTGACTTTTTTGTCAATGCCGGTTTCCATCGAACCAACCTGTGTCGCCACGTTTTTAAGTATGCACAAACTTATTGAAAAAATATTTCCAATCAGGCTAAATGGCCTCGATGTAAATCGTAAAACGTAATACGCAATGATTACGTGTTACGCATTACGTTTTTACGTGTAATTGTCAAATGATTTTTCGCAAAAAATCGTCATTTGGGGGTAACACTTTTCGCCACGTTTATTCCGAGCTCGAGCATACGGGTTTCGACGTG
>JAKEEU010000120.1 GCA_022616415.1 Candidatus Zhuqueibacterota bacterium
AGATGAACCCAACGGATAAGGCTTTTACAGTTGGGTTCATCTATCCGTTGGGCACAAAAAAGTTAGAATTTTTTTCTAACTTTCGTGAATCAATGACTTAATTTCTGCTTAAATTTACATCATAACAGTCGCAAAGTCAAGAAAAGAATCAAAACTATAGTCCTTTTTCCAATGGATACAACACCCGCCGCATCTCCGGCGTTTCCATATTATCAGCGGTAATCACATACACGCCGGTGTCAATGCGTTTCTCGACCGGGCGCTTGGCAATGGCATCTATTGCGGCCTTTACGCCGAGATGGCCCATTTTGAAAGGATCCTGCACGATCAGCGCCTGCACGCCGCCATTGCGCAGCGCGGTGATCTCATCTGCGGCCGCGTCGAAGCCGACGACTTTCACCTGGCCGATTTTTCCCCGCGCCGTCAAAGCCTGCACTGCGCCCAACGTTCCGGCTTCGGTGGTGGCAAAAATGCCGGCGAGATTCGGATGCGCCAACAGCATGTTTTCAATCACGCTCATGGCGGTGGCAACATCACTTTGCGAGTATTGCACCGCAACGAGCTCGACGTCGGGATACTTGGCTATGCCTTTTTTGAAGCCTTCTTCGCGCATAATGCTCGTCGCGGCGCCCGGCACGTGCGGCAGGAGCGCCGCTTCGCCTTGAGAGCCGATCAAGCGCGCCAACTCATCCGCCGCCAGTTCCGCGGCTTTGACGTTGTCGGTGGCAATGAACGAGAGCGGCCGGTCATAATCAACGCCCGAATCGATAGTGATCACTGGAATGCCGTTATCCATGGCGCGATCGATAAGCCCGTTCAGCGCTTTGGTATCGCACGCGGCGAGAACGACGGCATCGACCTTTTTGTTGATATAATCTTCGACAATAGCGATTTGCCCGGCGATGTCGGTTTCCTGCGCCGGGCCTTTCCAGATCACTTCCGCGCCAAGCTCTTTTCCCGCCGAATCCGCGCCGGCTTTTACCGTCACCCAAAAATTATGCACCAAGCCTTTGGGGCTGACCAAAATTTTCGGCCGCGATTTATCGGATTTCGAGCAGGCGATGGCGCCGAGCAGAATCATCGTGAAAAATGTCATGCTGTGTTTCATTCTCATCATCCTAGTCTCTTTTGTAAATTGCCAACTCAATATGACGCAGTGGATTTCCAGCGCTTTCTTCATACCTTAACATAACGAGCGTTATCAAGAAAAGCAAATTTTTCTTATGCCATTACATAATGAAATCTTTGCAAAAAATTTTCCGCTGAGAAACGCCGAAGACACCGAGATTCGCCGAAAAATTTTTTTCGGCGACGCTCGGTGGTTTCGGCGAATTTCGGCGGATAAACTTTTTTCTGTTTGGTTGCGGCTCATCGGCGTTGGGCTGATTTCACGGATTAAAAATCGGCGAATCACCACAAGCCGTTGTTCGGTTTAAACGATGCCCCGCGCCCGCCGAGTCTGATCGACAAACACGGCAACAATAATGATCGCGCCGATGGCGACTTGCTGCCAGAACGCGGAGATGTCGAGCAAATTGCAAGTGTTGCGCAGAACGCCCATGATCAATGCGCCGGTGAGCGCGCCGCCGACGGTGCCCTCGCCGCCGGAAAGGCTTGCACCGCCGATGACGCACGCCGCGATCACGTCCAGCTCGTAACCGGCCCCGGCCGTCGGCTGGCCGCTGTTGAGCCGCGAAGCGAGAATCAGCCCGGCGAGTCCCGCAGCAGCACCGCACAAGGTGTAAAGAATTAATATAGCGCGCGCCACCGGCACGCCGGCCAGACGCGCCGCCTCTTTGTTGCCGCCAATGGCATAAGCGTGGCGGCCGAGACGGGTGTGCGCCAAAAGCAGATACGTGATGAACGCAGCCACCGCTGTAATCACGACCGGAACCGGGATCAATTGAAAAAGGCGTCCACCGCCAAGTCCCGTAAATGAGGACGGCAAGCCGAAAATCGGCACGCCGTCAGTGATGATCAGCGCGAGGCCGCGAGCAATGCCCATCGTTCCCAATGTGGCGATAAACGGCGGCAGCTTGCCGCGCGTGACTAAGAAGCCGTTCAGCAAGCCGCAGGCGAGGCCCGTGGCCAATGCGCCGAGTGCGGCAAAGATCAAATCGTGGCCGGCGCGAAGCTGCATGCACGCGACGACGCCGGAAAGCGCCAGCACCGAGCCGGCGGATAAATCGATGCCGCCGGCAATGATCACGAGCACTTGTCCCAAAGCCATGATGGCGACGACGGACATTTGCAAACCGATGGCAAAAAGATTTTCAACGGTAAGAAAATACGGCGAGAGCGAAGCTGCAATGGCAGACAACACCAACAGGCTGAAGATGGGGGCGAGGCGTCGAATCATGCGGCACGGAAAAAATACACTTCAGTGGTATATTTACGTCATCTGCGCAAGACGTTGTCACTTTTGTCGAAGCTGCTTGAGTTCTTCAAGCTCATAATCGACGTTCTTTTTCCAGGCGCGGTCTTTAGCGGCTTCGAGAAAATAGGCGGTTGCTTCATTATAGCGGGTCAAGGTTTTGAGCGCGCGACCGGCTTCGTAGGCGGCGTGCGCATAGCCGGCCCTGGTCTTCAACGCGGCTTGCGCCGCTTCCAGCGCTTGCTGAGGTTGATTTTGGGCATTGTAAATCTGCGCTTGCAAAGACAAGAGAAGATGCAAATTTTCTTTGAGGGCCAGAGCGCTATCCACCACGGCGAGCGCCGCATCCTGGTCTTCCAATCTATTCAGCGTGGTGGCCAGCATGTACGCCGCCCAGAAACTTTTGGAATCGAGCCGCCGAGCGCGCCGAAAGGCCGCAGCCGCCTCGCGGTGCAGATTTTTCTTGTCGTAAGCCAGGCCAAGCTCATAAAAGGCTTTGTAAGAATCCGGCTGGTGCGCAGCGGCTTTTCGATAAGCACTGATCGCCTCGTCGAATTGCTCGAGTTCGCTATGAATTTTGCCCAGGGCAAAATACGCCTCGCCGAAAGTGGGATCGTGGCGAATGGCATTTTGGTAGGCCTGAATGGCGTCCGGATGGCGGCGCAGGCCTTTGAGCGCAAGCCCGCGGCCGTAGTCGGCTTTGGCCCACGTCGAATCGAGTTGGAGCGCTTTTTCATAAGCCGCGAGCGCCTCGGCATAGCGGCCCAGCTTGAGCAGGCCATTGCCGTCATTGAAAGCCTGCTTCTTCGCGTTTTCGTCCTGCTGCATTTGTGGCGTCACTGGCTGAGCTAGAGTTTGTCCCAGCGTGGAGTGGCTGAAAACGCTGACTCCCATGACAACGGCGAAAACAACTGTGCTGATTTGGATGACAAGTTTTAGCATTTTGTGCTTGCAAAAAATTTAGCCATGCAATCAGGGCGCAAACATCGCCTAGCAATCCTGTTCGCATGGCTAAACCCAAACTTCCTCGTTTTCATTTCGTGCGGAAGGCGGGATTTGAACCCGCACGGCTTGCGCCGCCACCCCCTCAAGATGGTGTGTCTGCCAGTTCCACCACTTCCGCATTGTGAGCATGGAGCAGAGGGCATAGAGCTTGGCGCAGAGAGCAGGCAAATGTCCAGCAAGCTCTGCCCCCTCCGCTCTTTGCTCTCCGCCCTACTTATTCGGCTGTGTGGCCGGTTGTTCAGTCGATGGCGGAGGCGGTTGTTGCGTTGCCGGCTGTTGTGTCTCCGGTTGTGGTGTTACAGCCGGGCTCGAAACCGAGGGCAAAATCGCTGCCGGTGATGAGCCGCGTGCTTGGCGCTCTTGTTCCACCAAGCCTTGCGTTTCGCCGCCGGTTGAATCAAGCAAGCCTAGACCCAACGCCAGCAGCATAAAAAACGCCGCGAGAACTGCGCTCACCTTGCTGAGAAAAGTCGCCGCGCCGCGGCCGCCGAACATGGCGCCCATGCTGCCGCCGCCAAACGCTCCGGCCAAGCCGCCGCCCTTGCTGGATTGCAAGAGGATGGCGATGATTTGGACTACACAAATTACAATAAAAAGTGAGGTAAAAAGAAAACGCATTTGAATCTCCCGATGCGGACAAGCCGCAAAAAAGATTGATCGCTCACGGAAGTGTCCCGCCTTGCGGGATCACAGAATTTTTTCAATATTATTTTCGTGAGAGGTCAATCTCGTGAACCAGAATTTTTTGCTTTTTCTGCAATGCTTCAACTTCAAAGAAATTAAAGAACACGGTCAACCCTTGTCAAGATCTTCCGCCGTTTTGATGATGGCGGCGAAGCTTTCTGCTTGCAAGCTGGCGCCGCCGACCAAAGCGCCGTCGACGTCAGGTTGGCGCATCAACTCCGCGGCATTGGCCGGCTTGACGCTGCCACCATATTGTATGCGGCAGCCCGCAGAAAGTTCACGGTTATATAAATTTTCCAACAGGCGCCGGATGAACGCATGCACCTCTTGCGCCTGTTCCGGTGTGGCGTTGACGCCGGTGCCGATGGCCCACACCGGTTCGTAGGCAATCACCACTTTCGCGAAGTCCGCCGGCGAGATTTCCGCAAACGCGCCGCGTACTTGAGTTTCGACAACTTTCTCAGTCTCACCGGCCTGGCGCTGTGCAAGTGTTTCACCGACACAGACAATTGGCAGCAAACCGGCCGCCAACGCGCGTTTGAGGCGGCGGTTGACCGTGGCGTCGGTCTCGCCGAAATATTGCCGCCGCTCCGAATGGCCGATAATCACGTACTCGCAGCCGGCGCCGAGCAGCATCTTCGCCGAGATTTCGCCGGTATACGCGCCTTCTTCCTCCCAAAACAGATTTTGCGCGCCGAGCTTGATCGCCGTGCCTTTCAGCAATTCCGCCACGATCGACAGATTGGTGAAGGGCGGACACACGGCCATTTCAGTTTGGTGTATGTTGACGACCTTCACCTTCAAAGCTTTGACGAGCGCCGCCGCCTCAGCCGGCGTGGTCAACATCTTCCAATTGCCGGCAACAAATATCCGCCGTGAGAACTGATTCATCAAGAATCCAATCTTGCTTGAAGTTTTCGCTTAAAAAATATGGCAACGAAAAGGCTGCGCCCGTCGGGGAACCGCAACGAAACCGTATCTGTCGCGAATCATCATCATTCGCCATGCGTTTTGCTCTCCGCGCCTTTGCTACAACGAGCGCGCCATGAGATGAATCAAATCGATAACGCGATTCGAGAAACCCCATTCGTTGTCGTACCACGAGAAAATCTTCACCATCGTCCCGTCGATTACATTGGTGGAAGGCAAATCGACAATTGACGAATTCGGGTTCAGGCGAAAGTCGATCGAAACCAGCGGCTCGTCAGTATAAGCAAGCACGCCTTTCATTTTACCGTCAGCGGCGGCTTTGATCGCGTTATTGACCTCTTCGATGGACGTCTTTTTCTCGACTTCAAACACCACGTCGACGAGCGAAACGTTCGGCGTCGGCACGCGCACCGCGATGCCGTCCATTTTTCCCTTCAATTCGGGAATCACCTCGCCGATGGCCTTAGCGGCGCCGGTCGAAGTCGGAATTATCGATTGCGCGGCGGCGCGTGCCCGGCGCAAATCCTTATGCGGCAGGTCGAGAATGCGCTGATCGTTGGTGTAAGAATGAATCGTCGTCATCAAGCCGCGGCGGATGCCGAACGTGTCCAAAACCACCTTGGCCACCGGCGCCAGGCAGTTGGTGGTGCACGAAGCGTTGGAGAGTACGTGATGCTTCGCGGGATCGTAGGCGTTCTCATTCACCCCCATCACCACGGTCAGATCGTGGCCCTTGGCCGGAGCAGAGATGATGACTTTTTTGGCGCCGCCGGAGGTGATGTGCTTGGCCGCATCATCTTTTTTGGTGAAAAGGCCGGTGGACTCGATCACCACCTGCACGCCGAGATCCTTCCACGGCAATTTTGCGGGATCTTTTTCGGCAAATACCTTCACGGCCTTGCCGTTCACCGAGACGGCGTTTTCCATCGGCTTGATGTCGGCGTCGAGAATGCCGAGAATCGAATCGTATTTCAACAGATGCGCCAGTGTTTGCGCATCGGTAATGTCGTTGACCGCCACAAACTCGAGATTTTTGTCGTGCAACGCGGCGCGAAGAATATTGCGCCCGATGCGTCCAAATCCATTGATGCCGACTTTTATTGCCATGTTTCAGTCTCCTTTTTTCGCAGAGGGCCGAGGGCCTAGAGCCGGGGGCGTAAAGCAGAGCGCCAAGCGAAAATATATAAACCCTGCGTATGCTCTCTGCCCTCAGCCCTCTGCTCTAAGCCCTCCGCCCTCGCTATCCAAAAAACACTTTCGCGGTTTCGTAAACTTTGGGATCGACCGGCCGGGTTCCACGTATGGCCTCCGCGACCGGCACTTCGATGATTTCCGTTCCATGCAAAGCGGCGATATAACCAAACTTGCCGGCATGCACCATGTCCACTGCGTGAATACCGAAACGCGTCGCCAGCATCCGGTCAAAAGCCGTTGGCGAGCCGCCGCGCTGAATAGAGCCGAGCACCACCACGCGCGTTTCCATGCCGGTGCGGGTTTCAATTTCGTGCGCGACCACTTCACCGATGCCGCCCAGGATCGGGTGGCCAAACTCGTCGACCTTGCCGGTTTTGCTCACCGGCTTGTCGATGCCCTTGGGCATGGCGCCGGCCGCAACGACGACGATACTGAAATTTTTGCCGTGTTTGTGCCGGGCCGAGAGCTGATTCGCCATCTCTTCAAACGAAAAAGACACTTCCGGAATGAGAACGAAATCAGCGCCCCCGGCAATACCGGCCGCCGTGGCAATGGCGCCGTTGTAGCGCCCCATCACTTCCACGACGATGACGCGATGATGCGATTCCGCCGTGGTGTGCAGCCGATCGATCGCCTCAGTCGCAATCGACACTGCGGTGTCAAAACCAAAGGCCAAGTCGGTGCCTTGCATATCGTTGTCGAGCGTTTTGGGGATGCCGACGAATTTCAAGCCGTTTTCAGCCAGCTTGCTCGCCACTCCCAGTGTATCGTCGCCGCCGATCACGACGAGCGCCTCTAATTCATATTTGGCGACGCTGTCCAGCATCCGTTGCATGCCGTCTTTGAGCAAAAACGGATTGCGGCGCGAGGTGCCGAGGATGGTTCCGCCTTTCGGAAGAATGCCCGAAATCGAATAGAGGCTCAACGGCTCGATATCAGACTCGACCAAACCCTCCCAGCCGTTTTTCACGCCCAGAACGTGATCGTCATATTCCGTAATCGCGCGGCGCACCACCGCACGAATCGCCGCATTCAAACCCGGACAATCGCCTCCTCCCGTGAGAACGCCGATTCGCATGAATTTCCTTCTCCTCGAACGCCCGATTTCAACTGTTTTCTTGCACAAAATCGGGACTTGATTAAACTTATCTAATTCAGCCCAAAGTTATTAAGATAGTAAATTCGCGCCGTATTGTCAAGAATTTCTTCGTGATTTTTGGCTATACTTTTATTGGGATTTCGCCCGCTTATGCCCTTGAAAATCCCGCTTGTGACAAATCAGGTGAATATGAAAAGAGATTTCTTTATACTAACAAGCAAAGAAAAACGTGTCGCTGGCAATTATGACGAGGAAAATCATGAAAACAATCCGACTATCTACCGAATGGGTGCTCATCATCGGCCTGGCCTCCTTCAAGCTTGCCATTCATTTTTCGACCAACACCAACTACGAGCTGCATCGCGATACGTATCTCTATCTGGCATTGGCCGATCATCCCGATTGGGGTTATATCTCGGTGCCGCCGGTCACGCCGATGATCGGCAAGCTCACGATGGCGCTGTTCGGTGATTCGGCGTTCGCCATCGGATTTTTTCCGGCGTTGATCGGGGCCGTCTCTGTTATTGTGATCGCGCTCATTGTCAAGGCCCTGGGCGGCAAAACCTGGGCGATCTTGCTTGCCTGCACGGCTTTTATACTGTCGCCCGCATTCTTACGCAGCAATACCTTCCTTCAGCCGGTTTCCTTCGATCAATTTTCCTGGCTGCTCAGCGGCTATTTTATCGTCAAGCTGGTGCAGAGCCAAAATCCGAAATATTGGATTCATTTGGGGATTCTTTGGGGATTGGCGTTCTTGAACAAGTACGCCATCGTTTTTTTCGTGCTGGCGTTCTTGCTCGCCCTGCTGTTCACGCCGGAACGGAATTTGATTCGTTCCAAATATTTTTTGCTCGGATTGCTGCTGGGATTTCTCATCATCCTGCCCAATCTGATCTGGCAGCACGCGCACAACTGGCCGGTCGTCGGCCACTTGGAAGAGCTGCGACGAACCCAGTTGGTAAATGTGCGTCCCGCTGATTTTTTGCTGATGCAAATGCTGATGAATTTGCACGCAGTGATCGTCTGGCTGCTCGGCCTCTTCTTTCTGCTCTTTGACCGGGAAGGCGGAAAATTTCGGGTGTTGGGCTTGACTTTTTTATTTGCCGTTCTCATCTTGATGATGCTGAGCGGCAAAGCTTATTATACCTTGGGTGTATACCCGATTTTATTTGCCGCCGGCGGTGTTGCCATTGAAATGTGGTTTGCGCGAAGACGGCGTTTTATGAAGCCGGTAATACTCGCCGTCATGATGCTCATTTTCTTGCCGGTGCTGCCGTACAGCCTGCCGGTGTTGTCTTTCGATAAAATGGCGGCATACGCGGAAGCGTCTAAGAAATTCGGGCTGGAAGGCGCCCTGGTGTGGGAAGACGGCCGCGTTCATCGTTTGCCGCAGGATTATGCCGATATGACCGGGTGGCGAGAGCTGGCGGAACGCGCGATCGAAGCATATCAGAGCTTGCCGGCAACAGAGCGGGCTGATTGCGCCATCTATGCGGAAAATTACGGGCAAGCGGGTGCGATTAGATATTATGGCAAACCTTATGGCTTGCCGGAGCCGGTTTGTTTTAGTGAAACTTTTGTCCTGTGGGCGCCGGACAGCGTCGGCGCCTCGACCTTGATCTACGTGAACGACGAGCTGGGCGAAGACATCCAATATTACTTTGCCAACGTTGCGTTGGCCGGCGAGGTCAGCAACGTATATTTTCGCGAAAATGGTTTGCAGATTTATCTTTGCCAAAATCCCCGCCACGATTTTCAAGCGTTTTATCGGGAAAAAGTCGGGCGGCTAAAAAGCCGTTATCGATGATGCATGAGAAGAGCGCTAAAATATCGCCGCGTCTGCGAGCGTGGTTGGCGGCGCATCGCCGCGCCGTCAAATGGCTCGTCATCTTTCTCTTCATCACGCTGATCGGCGTGGTGAATTTCAACCGTTTTTATACGAATGAGCTGGCGGAAGGGAAAACGCCGAGCTTCCATCAGTATTTTATCAACGAGATGACCGGCGCTTATGCGGTGTTCGTCCTGCTGCCGATTTTGTTTTATTTCTTCAAAAAAGCCCCGCTCAAGCGCGACAATTTGCTCGCGCGGCTGCCGGCGCATTTGCTCGCCAGCATGCTATACGGCTTTTGCCATACCATGCTGATGTTTTTCAGCCGCAAATTGCTCTATTGGCTCGTGCTCCAAAAAGACTACGATTACGGGCACCTCGGCTACCGGCTGTTGATGGAATACAATCATCAATTTTTTGAATATTGGCTGATATATGGAATCGTTTTTTTTGTAAATATGGTGCGCGAGCATCAACGGCAAAGGCTGAAAGCCGCGGAGCTGGAGCGGCAGCTCACCGCCGCGCGTTTGCAAGCTTTGCAGATGCAGCTCAATCCGCATTTTCTTTTCAACACGCTCAACGTCATCTCCTCGACGATGTACGACGACGTGAAGGCCGCCGACAAAATGATGGCCGACCTGAGCGACCTGCTGCGGAAAACCCTGAACGGCGCCAACTGGCAGGAGCACGCACTTAAAAACGAGCTGGAGCTGGTTGAATTGTATGTCAAAATCATGAAGGCGCGCTTCCACGACAAATTGCTCGTGAAAATGGATATCGACGACGAAACGCTGGAGGCGCTGGTTCCGGGCTTTGTTCTGCAGCCGCTGGTGGAAAATTCCATCCGCTACGGCATGGAAAGCTTGCAGAGCACTGAAATCGCCATCTCATCGCGCAAAGAAAATGGCAGGATGAAGCTCATCGTCAGAGACAACGGGCCGGGCATTGCCGATGCTCCTGGCGAGATCAGAAACAACGGCGTTGGCTTGTCCAATACCGCCGAACGGCTCGAAAGGCTGTATGGCCGGAATCACCGTTTTCATTTCCGCAATATGCGCGAGGGCGGACTCGAGGTGGAGATGGAAATCCCGTTCCGATGTTCGTAGTTAGTGTCTGGCCAGAAAATAATAAATTACAAAAGACTTGAATTTATTTTATTTTTTCATTATATTATACAGCTACAGAAATTCAAAGTATTATAC
>JAKEEU010000121.1 GCA_022616415.1 Candidatus Zhuqueibacterota bacterium
CCGTAAACATTTTTCTGCCCGTCATTTTTCTGTCTTTTGAGCATTTTTATGGTTGACTGTCCAAAATAAACTGAAAATCAAAAGCAATTTGACGAGGTCTGAATATAAAAAATCGGCATTTTTTTCGTAAATTGCAAGAACTTCTTATAAATTTCCGTAAGAGCACGTCAATGGGTGGGACCAATGTCATTCAGGAGGAATCCTTTTTCACTCCAGCACCGTGCTTGACAACAAAAAAAGATACTTCCAGTATGACATTTAGTCGTCCACCCAATTCCGACGCGTTACTAATTCTTCCTGTTGGTGCGCTCGCGCGCCAGATCGATGGCGTCGAGAATGCGCTTGTTGTAGCGGTCCTGCTTTTGAATCTCCAACAGGATTTTCAGGGCCGCATCGTATTGCTCGCTTTGAATCAGGCTGCTGGCCTCGAGGAAGCGCTGGCGAATGCTCTCCGGCAGCGGGCCGAGGCGGGCGCTGCAGCGCGAATCGGCGTCATAATAATATTGCCGCAACGTCGGATTCTCGCGGTCCGCCTGCTCGAGCGCCTGGCTGAAAAATTGCTTGGCGGAGCAATAATTTTTGTTCAAATATTCGCCGTAGCCCTGGCGGAAAAGCTGCTCGTTGTTCAATTGCTTCTGCAAGCTCGCGATGCGGTCCTGATACGCCTTCAGGTCCGCCGGCGAAATGGAGGGCTCGTTCATCAACTGCGTGTAGCGCCTGATGGCACCGACGGCATCGCCTTTACTCTCCAAGGCGCGCGCTTCCCGCAACTGTTCATTTAAGCGATCGCGCATTTGCCCCTCGGTCTTGGCAATCAGATTCTTGAGCTGCGCATTCTCCGGGTCGCTCTCGAGGCCGCGCTGCCACTCGGCAATGGCGTCGCTGTATTTGCCGGCTTCCAGGTATTGCATGCCTTTTTTGGTTTGCTCATCGACAAAAGCGCGCGCTTGCTCGGCCGCGGCGGTCTCTTGTGCGGCTTGCGCCAGCCGCTGTCTTTCCGCTTCCGCCTCTTCATCCATTTTGGTTTTAGCGTGCCCCACCCAAACCGCGATGTCATCCTTCTCCGGCTGTTCGAAATTATCGTACGCGCCGGCCGCCAGATCGCGCGCCTGCGTAAAATTCATCAGCGCGTTGAAATAGTCGCCCTGCTGAAAATAGGTTTTGCCTTTTTTGACTTTGTCTTCGAATTCGCTGCGGCGATTGAGCAAGGCCTGTTTGCGGGTTTCGGCCTCGATCTGGCGGAACAGGCGGTCCTGCGCCTCTTCGTACAATTGCGTTTTGGTCTTGCCAAAATGCATCGTGATGCTGACGCGATGCTGCGCGCCGCCCAACGCGCCTTCCTCGTCCGCATATTTACCGAAGGCGTAATCGATTTGAAACATTTGGTAGGAAACGCCGCCGCCGAAAATCGGCTGTTTGCCATTGTATCCCAAGCGCAGCATGGCCAAATCTTGATAAACATATTCGCTGCCAAAGTTGAGGCGCGGGGTTTCGCCCTGCCCCTTTTCAAAGGCCGCAAAAATATTCACCACGTCCTGGTGCGGGCCGAAGCGCAGCGCTTTGGCAAGCCCGCCACGCAGCGTATAAGGAATGGTTTCGGTGACGTTGCCGGCTCGCATGCGCAAAGGAATCACATTTTGCACGGCAAGCCCAAAAGATAAATTTTGCAGCGCGCCCTCGCCAAACTCGGGGCGATAGAGCAGGCCGATATCGCCGGTAAAGCCGCGCGCCGTATTGCCGACAAATTGTTGGCGCCGAAATTTGAACGTGCCGCCAAGCGACACGCCGTAGCGAACCTGCCGGGCATAAGATACGAGAAACGCATCTTCGCCGCTGACGAAATTGCCGGTCTCGGCACCATCGGCATCGCGGCCTACAACGTCGGGAATATCCCAATGAAGCCAGCCGGCGCCAACGGTACCGCCGTCGAGAAAGGGGTAAGCCGCGCCGATATAATGATATTTGGTGTCCGCAATCATCATCAGCGGCGTGTAAAACATCGTCACGCTGCGGCGCTCGAGATAATCCAAGCCCCCCGGATTCCAGTACACCGTCGAGGCATCCAAAGGCATGGCGACTACGGCGCTGCCCAGGCCGAGCGCGCGCGCGCCGACGCCGAGATGGAAAATTTCCTGCGTGCCGCCATCAGCATCGCCGTTTTGTGCCGACGCCGGCGCCCCACACAGCAATCCGGCCAAGAGAAGGATAACCGGTATTTTGCGCATTCTTGGTTGCATGGTTTCACCACGGTTTATCATTTTATTATATAGGCGCAATGCCGCAAATTGGGGAAAAGCCTGATGATAAATCATCAGGCTAAGAAATGCAAGCATCATAAATGATGCTAAAAATCTTCAGGCCGATTTATCGGCCTTTCGCCTCTTAGCCCCGTGCCTCGGCACGAGGCGCACGAGGTTATTTCACCACCGCCACTTTCGTAGTCGTGGTTCCGGCGCTGGTTTTGAGTATGGCAATATACACGCCGTTCAACACGGGGTCGCCATTGCCGTTGTAGCCGTTCCACGATAGATAATTGGATCTGCCTTCCGGATCGTTCGCCTTAAACGACCGCTCGTAAACCAATTCGCCGAGCAAAGTGTAGATGCGAAGCTCGATGTCCACAGACTGCGACGAAGAGTAGTAGAAAGTCGTCCCGGGTTTGCCATTTTTTGCAATGTCTCTGTTCGGGCTAAACGGATTGGGATAATTGTAGAACGACTTCTCAAAATTCGCAGTATTGATCACACGCTTCTGCGAAGTAACCTGAGCAGCGTCGAGGTTGTTGCCCCGCTCGTCGAGGAAGATGATTTCCACTTTCCCATCAAGGGGCGAGTCCTGATCAATGGCATCTACATCCGCCTCTTTCATAAACGTCAAACGGAAGACCGAGCCTGAGGCATTATTATCGGCGATATCGACCACCACATCCACCGAATCCGGCACGCCGCCAAGCAGCGTGTCAGCCGGCGCGAACGGAATCTTGAGCGAATCCGTTGCCGGAATGCTCGTCAGGCTGCCCAGCTCTTGCGCGGAACGATGGGTATCCACCACCCGCAAGGCTTTGATGACGCCGTTGGCATTCAGTGGCGCATCATTGCGGTCGCGCACGAACAACGTGAACCCGCGCAAGAGAATATTGGTCGAATTCAAGTTGCCTTGATTGGTCAGCTTCAGCCGCATCATCACCGAAGATTTCTCGCCCTGGGCCACCGGGCCGGCGGAGGTGTGCGGCAGCATTTGCACCACCAGGGTTTTCGTCTCGGTTTGAATCGGAATCAGGTCTTCCACGTCTTCAATCGTCGCGGTAAAATCCGTGTTCTCATCCTTGGGATAGGGCTGCAGCAATCGCACGCGAATGTTATCGATCTGCGTCGAGGCGATGCTCCGCGCCTTGATTTCCCAGGTGGCGACGCCGTTGACAAAATCAGTGATCTCCTGTTGCAAGATCGAGGTGGTGCTATAATCATCCGCCAGCGGAATGCTCGCATCACGCGGCAGCGTCAATTCGAGCAGCGCCCGGCTGCCGGCGGCGAGCGAGGCGGCGCCAAGATTCGCCACTCTCGCCGTCACCGTAAAAAGCTGGTTGCGGGTGACGATGCCATCAGCCCGCGCCGAGAGCGGACTGGAGATTTCGCCGGAAACGGAGAGACGCGCCTGTTCCACAACGCTGAGGGTGAACGAGCGGCGGACGGTTGGCAGCGCTCGCGAGTTGTCGTTCGCATCATTGCCGCTCACCGTGACGACCATTGAATCGAGCCGGCTGGCGAGGGGCGCTTGAAACGTCCAATTTACGTCGCGCTGCTCGTTCAATTCACCAGGAAAAACTTGCTGCGTATTGTCGTTGGTGAAGAAGCCGAGCGGCTCGGTTAGCTTGACTGTCACTTGGTTAGCGCGGACGCCGAGCACTTGCGCACGCACGTAAAATAGCTGGCCGGTGCTCAACCCATTGTCGGTAGCGCCGCCCGGAAAGATAACCTTGAAACTGACGAGACGCAGCTCACTTTCCACGCTATCGGTGCGCACGTCAAAACGTACTTGACTTCTATTGTCGGTGAGTGCGGCGGAGGCGTTCGTATTTGTGTCCGCCGGCACATCAATATACTTAACGATGAAAATATCGTTGGCAGCTTGGCTCGGCGTCGTGAATTTCCATTGCACCGAGCTGCCGACATTAACATCTTTCTCATCCGGTTCACCGGTGCTGAAGCCCTGGGCCGGATCATACTCAATCTTCAATCGCGCCGTTCCCTGAACGCCGGCGGTGCCATCATTGAGCACTCGCGCCGTCACGGTAAACTCCTGGCCGCGCGACACGACACGATCTCGCGCACCAGGCGGATCACTAATCTCTGCGGACAAACTCAGGCTGGCCTTGTTCATCGTTGTCACGCTGAGGCTGTCGGTAACCGGCGGATCGGTAACCGGTGGAATCGGATCGCCGTTGCCATCCTTGCCGCTAGCCGTGACCACCAAATACACGGGAATCGCGTTCGCCGTTGCCGTTGCTTTCACCCTCCAAGTCACGGTCTCGCCGAAAGGTGTCGCCGACAGCGTGTCATATCCTGCAGGAACGCGCAGATGAATCTGTGGCTCTCTAATGACATTGTACGACAATCGCGCCGTGAAATCGAACTCTTGCTCGGTAGAGAGTATGCGATCTTTGGCGCCTGGCGGCGAGGTGATTTCGAGGCTGACAATGCGCAAATCCGCGTGGAACACTTGCACGGTCAGCGTATCAGCATCTTTGCCCAATAACGCCAAAGTCTGACTATTCGAATCGACCGCGGCTTTCGTAATTTGCACGCGTAAATCCGCGGCATTCGTTGGCGTGAGCGGCGCGCGCACCTGCCACGTTACCAATTGGCCGACGGTAAATGAACGCACTTCGGCGCCGGTGACGATGGTGAATTCCGGCGGATGGATAAACCGGACCAAGCCGCTGCCATCCACCGGCGCTTGGCCGGAGTTGGTGATAAGAGCAGAAAAATCGAACGACTGATTGGTGCTCAATTTCAGCTCATTGTTTTGAATCGACGCGGCGACCGAGAGCCTGGCGGGCCGTTGCACGACCACTTGCGCGGTGGAATCCAACGACGCCAAAATGGTGGCGGGCTGATTGCCCTGCACGGTCAGCGCTGAAGCCACGCGCGCCGTAAAAATCTCCGGCGGCGTGCCGGCAACCGCGGCGGTGTCGGCTTCCACCGAGAATGAAATTTCCTGCTGGTCGCGCGCTATAATAGAGGAGATGGTTTGCTCCGGCGTCAAAATGCGCGAGGGGCCGTCGGTTTGCAGGCGCACCACCACGTCTTTCACATCTTCGAAGCCGGTATTTTCAACCGTCAGCTTGACGCTAAAAACCTGATCGACATTAACAAAAGCCGTGCCGTTAATCAACGGCCGCAGCACAACAGGATCGGTTTGCACCAAGCGCACGGTGGCCGTGGTGCGGACATAAATTTGTCCGGTGCCTGGCGCGCTCACCGGCTTGAGGTCGTTGCGATCAACTGCGCCAAGACTGACAATCAGCGAGGCCGCGCCGCTGCTCAAGCCGGTGCTGGTCACGGTGAAGCGCAAGGTGTCGCTTTCGCCGCCGGTCAACGTCAGATTGCCGTTCTGCAACAAGACCGGATCGACCTCGATGCCGTAATCCGTCTGTTGCGCGCCGTCGATCGCGATACGGAGTTGGTTGCGGTCCGGCGTATTGAGCGTCATCGTTGCCGCACCGCTGTTTCGCACGACGGCATAAACGAACCAATCGTCAGTCTGTCCCGCAGAAACCGTATCGCGCGAGGCCACGACTTTTTCGATCACCAAATTCGCCGGGCGTTGGATGATCACCACCGCGGTGTCGTCCAGCGCGGTTTGCGGCGTAATGCTGGCGCCGGTGTTGTGCGCCGTCGCGCCGGTGATCAAAGCTTGGAACTTCTCACCGGACAGGTTCTCGACGTCATCCGCAGTGATACTGAAAGTGGTCGCCACTGCCAAGCCATTGCCAATATTGAACGCCGGAGCGCCGTTAAGGGGAATGATTTGCGAGTTACCGTCCGTAACCAAGCGCACGCGCACGCTGTCGGCCGTTTCTTCGCCGAGGTTGCGCACGACGACACGCACGCCGAACGGCTGTGAGAGATTGACGAACGGCGCATTGGGCGCGCCAACAACGCGCACAGTGTCGATGCGCAACTGCGCCGGCGCTTGCACGAGCACCTGGCCCGAGCCGTTGTCGTTCGTGTCATCGCTGCGCGGAGCACCGCTGTTCCGCTCGGTTCCGGCGATCCTGCCGTGAATGGTGTTGAGGCCGGTCTGGCTGCCGGTTGCCGTAATGCGAAAACGCAACGTATCGGTAGCGCTGCCGAGCAATCGCGTGCTGCCGCTCAAAAATGTTGTCGGCTGCTGGATGGTGTAACCGGCGCTGAAGCCGAGAGTAACTCCGGTTACGCTATTATTAAAATTGACATCCACTTCGCTCTGGCCGAGATTGGTGACGCGCATATCAATATGCCATTGCTGCGTCTGGTTGCGCGTCACTGTCGGTTGCGACGGCGTGATGCTGATGATTCTCAGCGCCGCCTGGCTCTGCACCAGAAAATCTGTGGTGCCTTCC
Source organism: Candidatus Zhuqueibacterota bacterium (assembly GCA_022616415.1). GTDB lineage: Bacteria > Zhuqueibacterota > Zhuqueibacteria > Zhuqueibacterales > Zhuqueibacteraceae > Zhuqueibacter. The sequence continues at coordinate 6,605 of JAKEEU010000121.1, forward strand.
GGCGCCGGAATAATCGGCAGGTTGTTGGATTGGTCGGTCACAAACAAACGAACCTGCGCCGTGGTGTTGCCGAGCTTGCTGCCGGTGACATTAATGTCGATTCGCAGCGTATCCGTCGCGCCGGCCGCCAAAGTCGTATTGCCGGAGACGAAGGCGGTTGGCTCGGAAAATGTATATTCCGAAGTCACATCGTTGCCGCTGAACAATCTCAGCTTGACGCTGTCCAATCGCACGCTGAAGCCGCCATTGTTGGTCACCGCGGCCTTGATGTTCCATTGCTTCGTCATGCGTTCGGTTACGGTGCTCTGGCTCGGCTGTACCGAAACAATCGCCACTTGCGCCGGCAAGGCGACTTGCAGCTCGTTAGGCGTTACGGAAAAACTATCATTAAATGGATTGCCATTTGCCGTGCCGCGCAATTCCACCACCGGCGTGTACGTGCCTTCGGGCATATTCGTTGGAATCTGCGTCGAGACAAACGTCAACGTCGTGTCGCCGGATGCGATGCTCTGCACTTTGCCCGGGTTGGCATCCAGCGTCGCCGTAAATGTGGCCGGTCCGCCGCTGAAACTTAATGTCGTCGCCGCGGGATTGAGCGCGACGGTCGCAGCGCCGGCAGCGTTGTTGACCCGCACCGTGAAGGTGTAAAACGTGCCGATATTCACAATATCCGGCTGCATGCTGTTGGGAATATAAGTCACACTCGACGGCGATTGCACCAACACTCTGGCGTTATTGTCGGTAACCGTCAGCGTCGTGTCGCTGTTGGTTTCGATCGCCGCCACTTTCACCCACAATTCGGCGGTGCCGGGATTCGGTCCGGTCGTATTCACGCGGAAAATCACATTCGCCGTGGCGCCGGCGCCAATCGTCGGCGCGGATTGCTGCGTCACGTCATAGCCATTCTGGAACTGCCCGGCGATACGGAAGCGCAAGTTTGTGGAGGTGTCGCTTGCCACCGTCACCTGGCTGCCGCCGTTGTTGCGCACTGCTGCCGTCACCGTCCACGCCGCGGTTTGATTGATCGTCACCGTAGGCCGCGAAGGTGTGACCGAGAGAATTTCCAAAACCGCCTGACCCTGCACATTGATCGAGCCGCTCACGCCAGTCGAAACCACGAGACGATCGCTGTTCGTCTCAATGCCTTTGAGGTCGACGCGAATCGGCAAAATGCCGGTTTGCGAGCCGGTCTGATCGACGGTGATCGCCAAGCTTTTGGTTTGCCCGCCGCCGAGAAGATTGGTGCCGTCGGTAAACATCGTGGGTTTGACATAAATATAACTCAAATCATTGTCAATGGTGACTTTCAGCGAGTCAAGCGCCGGATGCAAACGGATCGTGCTGCCGCCCTCGTTGGTCACCGTCGCGGTAATCGTCCAATCTGTGGTGCGATTGGCCGTGACCGTTGGTTGCGAAGTGCTAATACCCGTAACTCTGATAACCGCCGGGCTTTGCACAATGAAACTTGTATTGCCGAGTGGGGGCGGAGTGATTTGCTGGTTGCTCGATAAATCCGTGACAAACAGGCGAACGGTCAAGGCCGTCGGGCCGGTCGTGGCGCCGGTGCGATTGAAATCGAAGCGCAAGGAATCCGTGGCGCCCGTGGCCAAAAATGGCGAAGCGCTGCCGAGGAACTGCGACGGATAAACAATGTCATATTCCGATCTGCGGTCGATGCCATTGATCAACTGCAAGCTGACGCTGTCCAATCTTACCTGAAAGCCGCCATTGTTGGCTACACGCACGACGACGTTCCACGGTTTCGTCATGCCGGCGGTCACCGTGCTCTGGCTCGGTTGCACCGAGACAATGGCGACTTGTGCCGCCGCGGTGACGCGCAGGTCATTCGTAACGGGGAGGTCCCGGCTGAATGAATTTCCATTTTCCGTGCCGCGCAACTCCACCACCGGCTGATACGTGCCGGGCGGCATGCTGGCCGGAATCTGTGCAGAAACGAAAGTCAGCGTCGTATCGCCCGAAGGAATATTTTGCACAAAATTGGCGTCCAAAGTGGCCACAAAATTGGCCGGGCCGCCACTGAAAAGAAACCTCGTGTTGGCCGGATTAAGCGCCACGGTTGCAGCGCTGGCGGCGTTGCGGACGCGCACCTTAAACGCGTAAGAACTGCCGATATTCACAATATCCGGCTGCATGCCGTTGGCAATGTAACTCACACTCGGCGGCGATTGCACCAGCACGCTGCTGCTGTTGTCGGTGTCAATCACCTCCGCGTCGCTATTGGTCTCGGTCGCGGCAACCTTTACCCACAATGCCGCGGCGCCGGGATTCGGTCCGGTCGTCGTGACTTGAAAAACCAAATTTGCCGTCTGACCGGCGCCGATGGTTGGCGCCGATTGCAGCGTCACGGTATAGCCGCTCTGGAATTGCGTGCCGATGCGGAAACGCAAATTGGTCGAGCTGTCACTTTTCACCACGGCCTGGCTGCCGCCGTTGTTGCGCACGGCGACGGTCACGTTCCACGCCGCGGCTTGGTTAGTTGTCACTGAGGGCCGCGACGGCGTCACTGAAGTGATTTCCAAAACCGCCTGGCTCTGCACATTGATCGAGCCGTTCACGCCGGTCGAAGTGACGAGACGACCACTGTTGGTCTCGGTGCCTTTCAAAGTCACGGCGATGGGCAACGCCGCGCCGGTTTGCGAGCCGGTTTGATCGACCACGACATCCAGAAGCTTGGTCTCTCGGGTGCCGAGAACACTCGTGCCGTCCTTAAACGTCGAGGGCTTGATAAAGAGGTAACCAATGTTATTGCCGACAGTGATGTTCATCGAATCCAATCGCACCGCGCTTTCGCCTTCGTTCGTGACCGTCGCGGTGATGATCCAATCCTTGCCGCGATTGGCCGTGACTGGCGATTGTGAAACGTCGATGCGGTCGATCTTCATCGTGCCGGGCGATTGCACCGTCACCGCGCCCGTGCCAAAATCATTAGTGTTGTCCGTCACTGTCTGCCCGGCTTGATCGCGGCCTTCGGCAAAGCCGGAGATGGTCGCCGTGCCGGGCGTGCTGCCGGTCGGCGTGATGCCAAACGTGAGATGGCCGCTGTTGCCTGCCGCGAGCACCGTCCCGCCTTCGTCAAGCGCCGTCGGAGACGTAATCCCAAATTGTGAGGTCACATTTTGGCTGCCGATGATGAAACGGATAAACGTCTTGTCCGGCGCCAGATTCAATTGAATCGGTGAGGAGCCGGCGTTATTCAGCTCCATGCGCACCTGCCACGGCTTCGTCATGCCCGCCGTGACCGTGCTCTGCGACGGCGTGATCGTAACAATGGTGAAGACGTTGCCTTCGATCACTCGCCAGGTGTCCGGCGCGCCGGCCTCGGTATCCGTCAGCAACGAGCCGGTATTGCCTTCTTTGCCGTAAGCGCTGGCGTCGATGGTGATCAAACCCAGCGTCGCGGCGCTGCCGACATTCACGAGAAACGTATATTCAACCTCGGCATTGCCGGCGATGCTGCCCGGCCCGGTTGGGCTGCCGATGATGTAATCGGAAGTTTTGATCAGCGCACCCTGCTTGAAAACCAAGCGCACGCTGTCAATCACCGCGTTGGCGGAAGTGGTCTGACCAAGATTGTTCGCCACACGCACCCGCACTTCGATGCCGGTTTGGCCTTGCGCCACCGTATCCGGCGCCGCCGTCACGCTCGTTACACTCAGCGCCGCCGGTAATTGCACGGTCCACGCATCGGTTTGGTTGGCGTTCGACGCGCTCACTGGCGTGCCGTTGACTTTGCCGGAAACCGTGCCGTTGAGGGTCACCGTCTCCAGCGTTGCGTTCGCGCCGACGTTCACAATAAATGAAAATGTCGCAGTGGAATTACCGGCCAGTGTGGTCGGATTGCTCGGGCTTGGCGTAACGGTGTATTCGCCGGTGCGGTCGGTCGAGCCAGTAAAAGTCAATCCCGCCGTCACCTCGGTCAGCGCCACCGAGCTGACATTCTGCACGAGCATGCTCACCGAAATGCCGGTTTGGCCGCGCGAAACCGTCGTCGGTGAGGTGTTCACGCTGAGAATGCTGATGCTGCCGAGACTGATCGGCGTGCTGCCGGTGGCGCCAGAGAGACTGACGACGTTGACGTTCACAATCCCGCCGGTGGTTCCGGCTTGAAAAACGAAACTCAACTGGCTGGAGGCATTCGTTTCGATCTGCACGTCCGGCGTGCCGGGATCCAAATCTGGCGTGGTGATCGTGCCCAAATTGCCGGGCGCCAACGTGACCGTGAAACGTTTTCCGGCGCCGACGTCGTTGCCATCGGCATCTTTGATCGTGCTGGTGGTGGTGATCGTCGAGGTGCTCGCGCCGTCGGAGGGCAATCCCGACGGTGTTGCAATCAGATTGACCGTGCCGCTCGGATTGCCCGGCAAAACCGTGATCGTGCCGGTGGAATCTTTGATCGATGGCGAGTATTCGCCGATGATCAAGCCGTTGACCGAGCCGTCGGCATTCGCCAAAGTCGGCGAGAAAGTAACCGAGGAGCCGGTGGCCGAAACCGCTGGTGTGAGATTGCCGGTGCTCGTCCACGTTACGTTCACGTCGCCCAAAAAGGTATTGCCGACATCGTAACCAGCGGCGTACACAGTGGCTTCCTGATCCGCGGTCATGTTGAGATTATTGAATGGCGCGCCGCCGCCGTTCGGCGCCGTGCGCAAAATGATCTTCGCGACGCCACCGGGAATGACGGTGATCGGGCCCGCGACATCTTCAAGATTGCCGGCAGCCGTGGCGCGAATCGAGCCGGTGCCGCTGGCGCCGGCGGTAAAAATCGTGGAAATTCCGCTCGCCGGTGCAACCGTGCCGATCGCGCCGACCACTGACCAATTGGCGGACAAATCGGAAATATAATTGTCATCGGCATCAAAGCCCGCGGCATGCACCTCGAGCGGTTGGCCGGAAGCCAGCGTTGTCGCGCCAACTTCAGTCGTTTCACCGCTCGGATCCGCAAGAATTTTAATTTTGCGCAGCGCGCCGTCATTCACCGTGATGAGGCCGGTGTCGTCGAATCCCGCAGTCGCATGCGTGGCGCGAATGGTGCCAGTCGCCGGCGAGAGCGTCGGCGCAAACGCAATGCTCGACACGTTCGCGCCGGTCACCACCGGCGCCAAATTGCCGGCGCTGCTCCAATTTGCGGGTTGATCGCCAACGTAATTGGAATCCGCATCGAAGCCGGCCGCGTGCAATTGCAGCACCTCATCCGCGGTAATCGTCTTTGTACCAAGCTCCGTGCCGCCGCCGGTCGGGCCCTCGATCACTTTAATGAAAGCCAACGCGCCGGGCGTTACGGTAATCGTACCGGTCAAGCCGTCGATCACCGCTGGGTTGGCATGATCGGCCTTGATCTGGCCGTTGCCGACTTTCCGCGCATTCAACGTGGTGGATATTCCATTGGTTGGCGTTAGCGTGCCAATGCCGCCGGTGACGGTCCAATTCACCGGTTCGTCACCTCTATAATTGTCATCGGCATCATAGCCGCCGGCATGAACAACGAAGGTTTCGTCCGCGTTCATGGAATGATCGGCCACCACCGCGGTCAGGTTTTGATCGCCGGTCAACACTTTCACGTGATGCAGCGCGCCGACGGAAACAGTAATGGCGCCCGAGGTGTCATCGCTGGCTGAAACATGATCGGCGACGATGCGGCCGACGCCGGGAGTTCGCAGCGTCAGCGTGGTGGAGGTGCCGTTTAGATTATCGAGCGTGCCAATATTGACACCGATAACCGACCACGTCACTGGTTGATCGCCGAGATAATTGTTGTTGGCATCGTAGCCGGCGGCATGAACTGTCACCTCTTGATCGGTATTGCGCGATATGGCTCCCAATTTCTGCCCGTCGCCGGTTGGCCCTTCAACAACTCTCACGTAGCTCAAATTGCCGGCCTTCACTTTGATGACGCCGGTCTGATCATTGCCCAACGTGGCATGTTGCGCCGTGATCACGCCAGAACCAACCGTGCTCGCCGTCAATGTAGTGGAAGCTCCCGACGAGGGATTCAATGATCCGATGCCGCTGCTCACATTCCACGTCACGCTGACATCGGCTTTCCAATTGTCGTCGATATCGAAGCTGCTGGCATGAAAGTCTCGGGTTTCGCCGGTAAAAAGGGAGTCGCTCGTCGCTTCCTCGGTTGGGCCGCTCAAGTCTTTCAAAATTTTGATATGATGATCCGGGCCGAGGATGACCGTAATCGTGCCGGTGCTCGCATTGCCTGCTGTAGAATGTGTGGCCGTTATAACGCCCGTTCCCGGCGTTTTGGGATCGAATGTCGTGCTGATGCCGAAACTGGATGACAGGGTGCCAATGGAACCGGTGATGCTCCAGGTGACGTTAACATCGCCAAGATAATTGCCACTGGCATCGAAGCCGGCCGCATGAACCGGCAGCGTTTCATCCGTCCTAACGGTGCGATTGCCAACTTGCGTCGTATTGCCGTTAGCGCTATCCATAATCCGAATAAAACTGAGCGTGTTGGTGTTCACGGTGATGGTGCCAGTGGAACCGTCATTAAGGGTGGCGTGATCAGCGGTAACCGTGCCGGTCCCGGCGGTTGTCGCCGTGAACGTTGTGTTGGTGCCTGAGGTTGGACTGACAAAACCGATATTGCCGTTGACCCTCCACGTGACCGAGACGTCGCCAATGCGATTGCCATCCGCATCGAAACTGCTGGCGTGCATCGGCAAGGGATCGCCGGAATTTAAAGTCACGTTGCCCACCGGCGGGGTATTGCCGAAGGCAGTTTGCAAAACCCGGACGCTATTCGGCACACCGGTCGCTATCGTAATGTTGCCGGTGGTGTCATCGACGACACTCGCAGTGGCGTGATCGGCAATAATTTTTAGCGTGCCAACCTTGTTGGCGGAAAACGTGGTAAAACTGGACGAGGTCGCCGGACTCACCACACCCAAAGGTGGAACGCTCGGCGGCACCGCCTGCATCACCCAATTCACCGGCGGGTCGCTGATGTAATTGCCATGCGCATCGTAACCCGCCGCGTGCAAAGGCAATTGATCATCTGCCGTCATATTATGAGTCGTAAACTCCGTACCGGGGCCGCCGCCGGTGCCTTCAACAATCCGCACGCGCGACAACGCGCCAGGTTGCACCGTGAACGGAAGGGAGGCGCCATTCTTGCCGCCGCCAGTCGCGGTGATCACGACACCTGTTTGCGCCAAAGTAATCTGCGCGTTGTTGACGGTCACCGATACACCGTTCATCGCCACGCTCGCCGGTGTCAGCGTGGTCGTGTTGTCCGTGAGCGCAACCGACCCGTTGAAGCTCACATCGTTGTTATTCGCATCTTTTGCCGTAATCGTAAGAGAAAACGGCGCGCCGGCCGCTTGCGTCGCGATAGGGCTGAAGACAAAGTGATCCAGTCCGCCCGCCACAACGTTGAATGCGTTGGAAGCGCCGGTGTGTCCGCTGCCGTCACTCACGGTGATGATGCGGTTATTTCCAACAGCAGGAACGGCGACGCTTTCGACGCGCACGCCGCTGGCAAACGCGCCGCTGATCGCCGGCGTGATGGAGCCGGAATTGATGGCGATCGTCACCGCGCCGCCGAAACCCGTGACCGTGTTGTTGTTGACGTCTTGCGCCGTTATGGTAATCGGAAAACTCACACCCGCGGCTTGATTCGGAATGGTTGCAATTGCAAAATGGTGCAAATTTCCCGCAATGACATTGAACGGATTCGAGGTGTTGCTTTTACCCAACCCGGTCACGGTGATTTGATCATTGGTGAAGCTCTTAGTGATGGTGAAATTCTGCGTCAGCGTGCCGTTGATAAAGGGATTACTCGTCACCGGCGTGATGGAGCCGCTGAGATCGCTCACTGTGACCGTGCCGTTGAATGCAGTCACCGGGTTGTTGCTGGCATCCCGCGCCGTAATGGTGATCGGGAACGGCTGCCCGGCGGTCTGATTGCCGATGGTGTTAATGACGAAATGATCGACCGTCACCGCCGTTATGTTAAACGGATTGGAGTTGCCGCTGGCGCTGCCGCTGCTGACGGTGATGACGTCGCCCGTGCGGGTTTGGCTGATTTTCACGCTTTCGTTCCGCACGCCGTTGATGAACGGCAGGCTCGCGGTGGGCGTGATGGTGTTCGTCAAATCACTAATCGTCACCGTGCCGTTAAAGCTTGTGGCCAAATTGCCATTGGCATCGCGAGCGCGAATCGTGATGCTGAACGGCTCGTTCGTGGCCTGATCGGAAATGGGGTCGATGGTAAAACCGGCCAACCCGCCGGCAATGACATTAAACAAATTCGAAGCGCCGGTGCGAGCCGGCGACCCACCCGTAACCATAAGCTGGTTATCCAAGCGCGCCTGATTGATGGTCACACTTTGTGAGGCCAGCTCGCCGTTGACAAAATTGGCGCTCGTCAGATTCAGCGTCCCCAAATCCGTGATCATCACGGTTTCGTTGAAGTCGGTGACGGTATTGTCAAACTGGTCTTGCGCCACGATTTTGATGTTGAATACGGCGCCGGCGGTTTGTGGCGAGTTGATATTGTCCCCGCTCGTGTTGGTCACGGCAAAATGGTCGAGCGTCCCCGCCTCTGTATTGACCGCAAACGTATTGGACGAGCCGCTCTTGCCGCTGCCGTTCGCCGTGATGACCGCATCGGATTTCGCTTTTTTAATCTTGACGTCAGTGGCCGCTTGTGTGGCTTGCCCGGAGAAGACGAGACTCGAAGCGGTCAAGGTGCCGGTATTATCCGACAAGGTTACGATGCCGGTGTGGCTCACATTATTGTTGTTGGCATCCTTGGCGGTGACGGTAACCGTGAAATTCCTGCCCGCGGCTTGCGAGCCAATCAAAGGTATGACGAAATGGTCAAGGCCGCCGGGATCGACGTTGAACGCGTTGGAGGAGGTCTGGCGCACGCCGTCCGTCACCGTGATGATTTTGCCGCTGCCGCTCGCCGGCACCGTGACATTGCCATTCCACACGCCGGCGACAAAATTGCTGCTATTGAGGGGCGTAACAGCGCCGCTATTAATGTTAAAGCTGACCGTTCCGGCAAAACCAGTGACGGTATTTTGATTGGCGTCCACCGCGGTAATCGTCAGCGGAAATGGAACGCCGGCCGTTTGCGGCGAGGGAATGGCGCTCAACATAAATCCGGCCAGATTGCCGGCATTGACCAAAAAGCTGTTGGAAACTGCCGACGCGCCGCCGCCATTGACCGTGATCACATCTGCGGCGGAAGTCTTCGTGATCGTAACGCTCTGCGAAGCCAGCACGCCATTGGTAAAACTGCCGCTGGTCAACGGGCTGATCGAATTGGTGGTGTTGGAAAAAGCCACTGTGCCGTTGAACGAAGTGACACTATTATTGAAGAAATCACGCGCGACGATTTTAATGTTGAACGGCGTGCCGGCCTGCTGAGCGCCGATGCTGCCGTTGCTCGTATTGGTCACTAAAAAATGGTCCAGCGCCGCAGAATTCACCGTAAAAACATTCGAAGCGCCGGTTAAGCTGCCGCTTTTTGCCGTAATCGACACAATCGCCTGCGCGCGAGTGATATTGACGTCAACCGTGACCGCGCCGCCCGTGGTGATCGTCGCCGCTCCCGGCGTGAGCGTGCCGGTATTGTCCCCAAGCTCAACCGCACCGGCGAATCCCGTTGCCACGTTGCCGTTGGCGTCTTTCGCCGTGATCTTGATGCTGAAATTCGTTCCGGCCGTTTGCGTGCTGATAGTACCTTCGCTGGCGTTGGTCACTGCAAAAGATATCGCCGTTCCCGAATTCACCTCAAACGCATTTGAAGTCGTACTAAAAGTTCCATCAGTAACATTAATAATTTTGCCCGTTCCGCTCGCCAACACCGTGACGTTGCCATTCCAAACGCCGGCGACAAAATTTCCGCTGACAACCGGCGCCAAGGAACCGCTGTTGAGCGAGAAATTGACCGTGCCGGTGAAATCCGTGGCTGTATTGCCATTGGCATCCAGCGCGGTTACCTTCACCGGAATGGGCACGCCGGCGGTTTGGGGGGAGGGCACCGGATCGATCTGAAAACCCGCCAAATTCCCCGAGCCGACGAAAAATCCATTGGAAGAACCGGTTTTAATCGGTTCGCCGCCGCTGGCGGTAATTAAATCCGCGCTGGCGATTTTGTTGATCGTGACCGACTGAGAAGCGAGAATACCGCTGCTGAAATTGCCGCTGATGGTTGGCGTGATGGAGCTGGTGGTATTGGACAAAGTGACGTTGCTCGTGAAAGCGGTGACGGTATTGTCGTAGACATCCTGCGCCACCAAACGAATGTTAAATGGCGCTCCCGCCACTTGCGAGCCAATGATGCCGCTCGTGCTCGTCACCGCAAAATGATCCAACGGACTGTGCACGACCGTAAAAGCATTTGAAGTACCGCTTAGGCCACCGCTCACCGCGGTGATCAGAACGCCCGTTTGTGCTTTCGTGATCGTCGCATTGCTCACCGTCGCCGTGCCAGTGCTGGAAATGACGGCTGTCGGTGGCGTTAGCGTGTTGGTATTATCCAAAAGACTGAGGGTTCCGGTAAAACTCGTAACGGTGTTGCCGTAAATATCTTTTGCCCTAATAGTTAAATTGAATGGCACTCCGGCTGTCACCGTGGACACCGGGTCGAATGTAAATCGTTGCACCGGCCCCGGAGCAATATTGAAAAGGGCCGAGGTGGCGGTGTCGATCGGAGCATCCGCATTCGTCAGCGTTTCAACAAAAATTCTGAAGCCGGCGGCCAGAGTGGAATTGTTCACCACCGCAATTCTAAAAGAGGCGTCGGTTAATTCTGGCAACGAGGCGCCGAAGCCGTCGCGCGTCAGCGTGACGACCTGCCCGGCCGGAGTCACATCGGCATAGCCGCCGTTCAAGCCGCTGATATTTTGGGCAAGAGAAACGTTGGCCACATCGAAGCCGGCGGGAAAGGTCAGGCGAATTTTACCATCAATTGGAATAACGCCGGTTGCGCTGCTGGTGAAATTAATGGTGTAAATCGTTCCAGCACCTGCCACAGGATTCGAGGGTGCGACAGTAACACCGGTTAGCCTTCCTTGTCCGAATACAAATGAGGGTGCGACGAAAAGCAGCAAAATCACAGAGGCACAAAACATACGGGCAATGGCCAGGCCACGGTCCGTTTTCCGCGAGCACCGCAGGCAATGCAGAGCACGAATCATCAGCATGATGAGATTCACTGGATTATGAATTTAACTTCCTTGTTGGTAGTGACAGTTTTGGCGAACGGCGTGGCGGCGGGAAGCTGTACGGTCACTTGATGTGAAGCAGAAAAATCCGGCGGATTGACGACGAGTCCGAGTTGCAACGAGACTTTCCGTCCCGGCGGAATTTTCTCGCCGAGTCCGGTGCGGCGCAAATGCACTTCCTGGCCCTTGCGCTCCAGCTTGAAGCCGCCGTTGATCAGGCTCGAACCGGCAATCTCAAGCTGGCTGAGATCGAACGCGCGCGGGAACGTCACGACGATTTCCGCGTCGCGCGCCAGCGTGTCGGTGGTCACAAAACGCAGCTCGTAAAGCGAGGGTTTGCCGGGCTGGGCGCGCAAAGCATGCACGGTGAGCGAATCACGGCCTGTGGTGTTGGCGGCGGCTTGGACCGAAGCCTTCTGCTGGCCCCAAACCAGGCTTCCAATCAGCAAGACTGAAAGGAGTGCGTAAAACGCAACTCGCGATAACCGGCGATCTAACAAAATTGAGAGCATAATTTCCATCCTGTATGCTATGTTTTAAAAAGCTTAAGGCAAAATTATTTGTAACTATCTCGACAATGTTAAGTTAGTTTGTGGAGGCCCATGAACTCACCCCCCGGCCCCCTCTCTTAAAAAGAGAGGGGGAGTTTCGTGGGTGGAATCGAGAGAGTTGAGTTCAAATCCAGCTCGACTCCCCCTTCTCTTCCCAAGAGAAGGGGGCAGGGGGATGAGTTCAAAGACCACCAGCCACAAAAGCCACTTCTTTCTAACTTAACATTGTCAAGTTATTTTGCCTTGATTTTCCGCATGACAAACCGGTAGCGTTGAGACGTTAAGAACCATAAGCTTAGAGCGAATTTTGAATGGTGGCTGCTTTGTAGGTCCAATTTTCAACCTGCCGGTTCCTGTTTCAAAAGTGTCAAATGTCTCAGCCGGAAACATGATTTTATGTCTAATTAGTGCGGCATTCGCGCGCGCGGTAATTTGGAATGCAAACGATATACCACCAGCAGGTTGATTCACCCGCATCTGAATTAAAACCTCTCGGCGGCAAAATTCAAACTTACGTTTTTGTAATTAAAGAAATAACAGAGCCATAACCGGGGCAGGATGTACCCGGAAAGAGTGAAAATGAGGACACCAGTGGGGCAAACTCATTCCACTGGTGGGGCATATTTCGTGTCATCTTGGGACAGTCTACTTCAAAATCGCGCGCAGCAGAATGAGAAAACCCTTGCCGTCGTTCTCGGACAGCTTCAAATTTTTCTCGGCGCGTTTGTAGCCGGGATTGATGCGCAAGGACACCCGAAATTCCTCCAGCGCTCGCAGAAAAAGATTGCGGCATTGGATGAGATGCGCGATACCCAAGCTGTTGTGCAAATCGGCATAATCGGGATACTCGTGAATGGCCGAGCGCAGGCGTTCGGTGTATTCCTGAATGAACTCGTCGTCCTTGCCCTTGCCGCCGTACATGAATTTCAAATAGAACTCGTGCTCGAACGTCAAATCCGTCTCGGTGTTGATTTCCTGCCGGAGCGATTGCAATTCCTGCGCGGCCGGCAAATACGCGCCGTCGCCGATGAGCTGCAGCGCCCTTTCCAGGCGCGGCGTCCGATAGGCCGGAAAACCCTCCGAGGCGCGGGTCAAATGCTCTTGCGCCTGCTTGCCGGCGTCCATCGTCGTCGCGCCGCCCTCGGCAAGGCTCGACAACAGCGCCAACGCCGTATGAAAATGCGCTTGCGTGAAATTGGGATTGATCTCCAGCGCCGTTTGCAAGGCTTCGAGCGCCGGCGAAAATTTGCGCTGCTCCAGGCAGGCAATGCCGAGGTAATGGTGCAAATCGGCAAAGCGCGGCGCGAGCTGCACGCCCTTGCGCAAAATGCTCTCCGCGTCGACAAAATCGCCGCGGCGCAGATTCGCATTGCCGAGATTGGTGTACACTTCCGGCGAGTCCGGGTCAAGCTCCACCGCCAATTGGAAAAAAGCCAGAGCGTCGTCGAGCAGATTTTTGCTCATCAGCACCAGGCCGAGCTTCAGGCAGGAAAGCGGATGCCGCACCTGCCGCACTTTTTCCGCCATGTAATACAGCAGCTCGATCTCCGCAATCATTTCCTGATGCACCGCCTTCAGCTTCTTAGGCAAAGCGGTGTTCATCACTTCCGGCGAGACTCCCACCTCCCGGCGCTCGACGACGCGGCCGTTGTCGAAAATGTGGGAGATGATCATTTCATTGTTGGCCGAAAACGTGGTCTGCACGTGAAATCGGCGGCCCCCGACCAAGACGTCGTTGTTGAACCCAAGCTGTTGCATCGAAACTACTCCGTAGTTGATTTTTCCTTTTTTTCAGGCTTCTCCGAAGTCCCTTTCTCACTGCCCGCTTTTTTGCCGGCGTCACTGCCTTCTTTTTTGGCGGCCGCGTCGCCGTCTTTTTTCGCCGCCTCGTTGCCGCTCTTGCCCGTTTCGGCCGGCGCGCGCTTGTAATCGGTGAGATAAAAACCCGATCCCTTGAAGATCAAGCCGGCGCCGCCGTTGATGCGCCGCCGCACCTTGCCGCCGCACTGCGGGCAGGTTTCCAACGGCGCCGCGGTGATGCTTTGGAACTCCTCAAACGCATGGCCGCATTCGGCGCAATCGTAGTCGTAGGTTGGCATAGCTATCCTGATGCGTTTGTTGCTTAATGGTTTATGTCAATGTTTAAACTTCGTTGTCATTTGGGCTCAAAGATTCTTTATGATGAATTTCGCCGGTGGATGTTCTTCTCTCATAGTAAGTAGCCGGCGTAAATTAATCAGACAATCTCTATTCAAGTGCAATGTTTCCAAAGTGGCACGGCCTGTGGGCGTCAAGCCAATTATAATCGAATAGTCGAAATTCCATGCAAAATGCTCATGCCAATTCTGTTGTCGAGGGTGATAGAGCGGCACTGTCTGTCCACTCACAGGATCATAACCGTGTATTTTGTTATATTTGTGGCCGTTGCAACCGGGACATGATAACGCTAAATTTTCTAAAATCGTTTCACCACCTTTTGAGCGCGGCACAATATGCTCGATCGTAAAACTCTGTGGCGCGTAGCGCGCGAGGCTACCGCAATATTCACAGCAGCCTTGAGCGCGTTCTTCAACAAAACGCCTCTGTTCTGCGGTGACACGTTGATCAGACATAAGCCCGTGGTTGAATACCGAGTTCATCCATAAGCGCTGGAAGCGAGACCTGACGCAAGTCGGCCAATTTGCACAAATACTCCAATCGCTCTACATGCAACTTCTCAACCTGCTCGGTTAACCTCAGCAGCTCTTCGTATTCTTCAGGCGTGAGCGTCTCGGCGCGGCGTTTTTCCGTTAGCTCATCATAGCGGCGCTGCAGATCAAACGGAAGGCCTCGATTAATTTTCAGCAGCAATTCCGACTCAGCTTCGGAAAGCCGGGGCGCATAATATTGTGCTCGCAAAGCCAGCACCCAGGCTACAAATTTCTCCAATTCATTCCGAGGCATTTGTTGCACGGCTTTAAATAACTGCTCCATCGACAATTGCGCTTCAAGTTGTATAACGGGCATTTTGCACCTCATAAATAATTTATTGAACCCGAACTGGCGTCGCCAACAATTGGGCAAATTTTATAACCCAATTTCGCTGCTCGGAGGTTTCCGGCACCGAAACGCCTCGCGCCGCGCTCACACGCTGAAAAGCCGTTTCCGGATCTTCGCCGGACAAAATGAGAAGACAAGCCGCCATCAAAGCCGCCCGGCCAATCCCTTGCCGGCAGTGAACGAGCAAATTCTTTCCCTCAGTCAAAGCGTCGTTCAGCTTCCTCACAAAATCCATTGTTTGCCGCCATGAAGACGGAACGCTTCTATCTTCAATCGGAAAAACAATGAACTGCAATCCATGCTTTTGACAAAATTCTGCTTCTTGAGTCAAATCGAGACCGGCGATTTCATCTTTAGTCAACAGCGACACAACCATCTCGATACCGGCTTGCTGCCACGCCCGCACTTCATCCTCGAGCCAATCTCCGCCGCGCGGGCGGGAGGAGATCGCTAAACGACCCGGCCACGGGCCCTCGATCCAGTAAAATTTTGTTCGCATAAAATAGCTTAGTTCTTTGGAATAATCTCTCTGGGCAGCGCGTCGACGTCAATGCCTCGCTCCCGCAGAATCTTGATGCGATGATGACCATCGATCATCGTCCCATCCGGCCTGGCCTTGAGTGATCCTGGTTGTCCCGGCTTGAGTGAGTCGATCAACTCTTGATTCGACAGTTTGCCAAATTGAGCAAGCTTTGCTTGGCTCAAAGAACTGGCGGAATGCGGCGATTTGAGAGGCGGCCGATTCACAGACTATCTTACCAGGCAAAAACAGGTGAAACCTCACGAACGTGCAGGATTTCCGTCAGGAGTTTCATACATAAGCCGGCGGTTGAATGCCAATTTTAGGCTGCTTTAAGACTTTGACCTCACGGTTTATGCGCTTTGCCATTCTAGCTTCGACGACTTCCAGGTCATAACGCGCTTGCAAGCGCACCCATACCGCAGCACTTGTACCGAAGTAACGCGCCAGCCTCATCGCTGTGTCTGCGGTAATCGAGCGTTCCCCGCGCACAATTTGGCTTATTCGCAAAGTAGAAACACCGATATCTTTTGCCACACGATAAGCGCTCAATCCCAAAGGTTTCATGAAATCTTCCCGCAAAACTTCGCCAGGATGAACAGGAAGCAATCGTTTCATAGTTCATCGAACATTGGGAACGTCTTGCCTTCGTTAATTTCAGCCTCGACGGAAGCAATAAGCGCATCCAGCTTGGCAACATCGGTTGCTGCGAATTGAGCATCCCAAATAGCCTCGTCGGCGGCAATCTCCTCAAAAGTTTCTTCAGATGGAAGCGGATGTGATTTGAGGAACAGGGCAAACTCGTAGAGCTGTACGGTTCTGGCAAGCGGCATGCTCGCAGCAATCTCAGCGATTGCCTTGATATAATTTACCTGTGGTTGCATATTCATATTCAGCTTCATGGATTCATCCAACAATACTTCCCCGACAAATTGAATAAATAACTTTAGAATTTCAATCCAATCATCCCGTAATTTCCCCAAACGCCTTCTCCAGCCGCTTCATCGCCTCCTGCAGCGTCTTCATATCCGTCGCATACGAAAGCCGTACATGAAACATACTCCCAAACGCTTCGCCAGCCACCAGTGCCACGCCGGCATTCTCCACGAGATATTGGCACAAATCGTTCGGAAACTGAATTTTTTTGCCATTGATTTCCCGGCCCCAAAGCTTGGTTCGATCAAATCCAACCGCCGGCACGTCATTGAGTCCGAGAAGCGGCGCGACGTTGATGAACATATAAAACGCGCCTTTGGGCAAGCGCACTGAAACGCCGGGCATGCCGGAGAGCGCTTGATGCACGAAACGCCGGCGTTCGTCGAATTGTTGGCGCATCTTTTCCACCGCTTCCTGGCTGCCGGAGATCGCGGCGAGTCCGGCCTCTTGCGAAATCGAGCACGCATTCGACGTGGTGTGGCTCTGGACTTTGTCCATCGCCTTGACGATGGTCTGCGGTGCGGCAGCATAGCCCAAACGCCAGCCGGTCATGGCATAAGATTTCGAAAAGCCGTTGACGAGAATCAGCCGGTCGCGAATTTCCGGAAAGGCGCACAGGCTCGTCGTCTCGATGCCGTCATAAACCAATTTGATATAAATTTCATCCGCGAGCACGAGAAACTCGTGTTGGCGGATGACGTCAACCAGAGCTTGCAATTCATCAGTGGTATAAACCGCGCCGGTCGGATTCGACGGACTGTTCAAAATGAGCAATTTGGTTTTCGGCGTGATTGCCGCGCGCAGCCGCGCCGGAGTCAATTTAAAATCATCGCCGTCGGGATCGATCACGATTTTCGCCGTGGCCCCGGCCATGCGGATTTGCTCGGGATAACTCACCCAATACGGCGCCGGCAAAATCACCTCGTTGCCCGGATTGCACGTGGCCAGCAGCGCGTTGTAAATCGACTGCTTCGCGCCGCTGGAGACGATGATTTCGTTGGGCTGATAAACCGCACCGTACTCGCTTTTCAGCGCCGCGGCAATCGCCTCGCGCAGCGCGATGGTGCCGGTGTTGGGCGTGTATTTGGTTTTGCCCTGATGAATGGCCTCCACCGCCGCGTTTTTAACCGGCTCCGGCGTATTGAAATCCGGCTCGCCGGCACCGAGGTCGATCACGTTTTTGCCTTGGCGCCGCAGCTCCGCCACTAAATTGGTGACGGCCAAAGTTGGAGAAGGCTGAATACGCGCTGCCAACTGTGATTCGTGAAAGGGCATGGTACGCCTTATTTTTTGATTCCCCAAAAGACAAGAAACATTCCCACAAATCCTAAAGTCGTATAAATAACGATTGCAAGTTTGTCTCCAGCGGGAAGAGCGGTTATAAAGCCGGATAAGAATGCACCGAAAAACGCACCACCCACAATCGTGCTAATCTCCTGTCGCCAAGCATCTCGCTTTTTAGAAACGATCATTCTTCGCGCCTCCTCGACGTGAGCGCTTAGAACCAGATCAGCCTTCTCCTTAAACGCCAGCACCTTCGCTTGCAACGCCAAAGAGGCGTGAAAATCGTCCGTGTGTTCTCGAAGCCTGTCTTCAGCATGTGGATGAAGATTTTGATTGAGTACCACGGTTTGTTTGTCTGGCATTCAATGCGCCTCTCCGCTCACGAGCGATGAAGTTTTGGATGCTTTCTTTTCTGCTTCCTTTAACTGTTCGATCATCCGTTGCCTATATCGCATTCGCCGTTTGTAAACCAATGCGACGACAGAAGAAATTATGGCAAGGCCAAAAGCGATTGCAAACATGTTCAAATAGATTGGCGCAATTGGCGGATTCAGCTTAACCAAGATAATGCCAAAAACAACGGATAAAAGAAAGCCAACGAGAAAAGCCCCAAGCTCAAAATATCTTGAAGGCCACGACATTAGATCTACGAATTCGAGCGGCTTGATTGATTTTTCACTTTTCATGAGCATGCCTCGTTTTTAAATATTTGGCTTCCACAAAACCAGAGACCCAATGTTTGAACTTCAAAACAAAGAAAAAAGTTTTATTGAGTTAATGCCGTAATCTCCACCCCTCGCGCTCGATGTCGCGAACGATCGGCAGATATTCCTGCTCAAATTCCTCCGCCTTCTTCTTTCCCGCTCTGCCCATATATTACATTACGAAAAAATCCGAATCTTGCAAGAAATACTTTCTACTGATCTTTCTCGCAGCGATAACTCGAATCGATCTGGCAGCCGCCGGAAAAGCCATCGGCGGAGAATGCCACGGTTATCGAGCCGAAACTGGTGTAGTCATCCTTATTCGTGACTTTGATTTTAAGCTGGTGCTGGCCTTTGCGCCGCGGCGAGCAATATTCCAGCTTATAGCTGCTGTTCGCGTCATCGCTGATGAAGCTCGCCACCTCTTTGAATTTGTCAACGAGGTTTTGAATAAAATCAACGGGAAAAAAACCGTCTTTTCCGAACTGTCCCAATACTCCCTCATCAATCTCGCCTTTTAGGCCGATGGCATAAACATTAAGGCCGGATTCGAGAACGGATTTTAAAGCCTTTGAGTATTCAACCCGGGCGGCGCGATCCTTGCCGTCGGTAAAGATGACAAGCGACCCCGCCGGCACGAGTCCTATCGCTTTGTTGCTCTTCAATCTCGCGTTGACGGCTTGAACGCCTTCGATGACGGCGCCGTTCAAATTGGTCGAGTTGTCGAGACTGAGTCCCGGATTTATTTTTTGGGCGGCATCATGAAGCTTTCTCCTATCCGTCGTAAATTCGGCCAATGGAACGATTTTTTCCCTGCCGTCAAAAATAGAGATGCCAAGCTCGACGTTGCCATAATTGGAGCGAAACAAAGTATCCACGAAAGCGGCAGCCGCCCGTTTCAAAGTGTCCAAACTCGTCTTTACGATGCTGCCGCTGAGGTCAAGCAGGAGCAGTGCCGAGAGTCTGGCCGTTTCCGGATTGTCTTTAATTCCGTAAAAGCTTTCGTAAGATGAAATCGGCTCATCATCCTCGTAGAGCGTCAAATCACTGCATTGCAACCGGGTGACCGGCTTGCCGTAATCCGTGCGCGCTCGAAAATGTACCGAGACTTTCGAGGGGAGCTGGGTTGCGCCCTCCTCGAAGGTGATCTTCAAACCGCGCACCTCTTGGGTCTTCGCCACTTCTGTCACCTTTGTGTTATCGGCAGGCGGTGTAGGCTCATTGCTAAAACGGCAAGACGTCGCCGGCAAAATTCCAATGAGAAAGAACAAACAAAACAAGGTTCGTGGCAACAAAAACTTGCGCATAAACCCTCCCAGGCTTAGTCCTAAATTATGAAAACAGCGTCCTATGTGTGTTAAACCTCACCCCGCCGACAGCGCCAACGGATGGAAACAACGTAAAAGTCCAATGAACTCCGTATTAGAACTGTCATTCTGGAAGAATTTTTGCATCAAAGCCAAGTACTCGAATCAAAAAAGATTCACCCTGAATGACAACGTGGTTTACTGAACATCCACGAAACAACCCAACTGATAGATGAACCCAACTGTAAAAAGCCTTTTCCGTTGGGTTCATCTATCGGTTGGGAACATAAAAATTTCAAAATCCTTTCTGCGTTTTACGAAACTTGACTCACGTCCATTTCTCCTTTAGATTCGATTTGTTGTAGATCGGCATACTTTCATTTTCCAATCCACGCATAGCTTCTGACAATGAGAAACGGCTCCAGTGCAAGTTTTCCTGGCGTGAATCTTCAGCCAACAGCGCACAAATGCACGCCACGTTCACAATGTCTTCGTCCGTGCAACCGCGCGAGAGGTCGTTCATCGGCTTGGCGAGGCCCTGAATGATCGGACCGATGGCTGCGTAGCCGGCCAGGCGCTGCGTCAATTTGTACGCAATATTCCCGGCGTCGAGATCGGGGAATATCAACACGTTCGCTTTTCCCGCGACCGTGCTGCCCGGGGCTTTGCGTTGGCCGATGCTTTCGACCAGCGCAGCGTCTCCTTGCAGCTCGCCGTCGATATTCAAATCCGGCCTTTTCTCGCGCGCGATTTGCGTGGCGCGCTGCACTTTCCCGACTTTCGGATGCATGGCGCTGCCCTTGGTAGAAAACGAGAGCAGCGCCACATACGGCTTTTCTCCGGTCAACCGCTCGTGCGTTTGCGTCGCAGAGATTGCAATCTCCGCGAGTTGCTCGGCGCTCGGATCCGGAACGACGGCGCAATCGGCGAAGGTCAGCACGCGATCTTGCGGACCGACCATTTCAAACGTGCTGGAGACGACGGAGAAACCCGGGGCGACGCCGACCAGTTGCAGCGCCGCGCGCAAAACCTCGCCGGTAGTGTGAATCGAGCCGGCGACCGCGCCGTCGGCGCGACCGGCGCGAACCAATGCCGCGGCGTAATACAACGGCTGGCGCATCGTTTCGCGCGCCTGCTTTTCCGTCACGCCTTTATCCTGCCGAAGGCGAAAATATAATTCAGCATATTCTGTAAACGCCGCGTCTCGCTCCGGCGTAATGATTTCGAGACGCGAGGCCTCACCATCTAATTGCCGCGCGGCTTTCGCTATTGCCTCCCGATCACCAACCAAAATCGGCGCGAGCAAGTGTTCGTCGAGAATTTTGAACGCAGCGCGCAAGACTCTCGGCTCCTCGGCTTCAGGAAAAACGATGCGCTTGTGCCGTTCTTTGGCGCGAGCGCGAATGTGATCAATGAATCGCATTTTCAGTTATGTACGAGCCGAAACCCAAAAGACCTGCACCAACGGATGAATTAAGACCAACGGATAAAAGCCTGCGGCCGTGGGCATCCGTTGGTTTTAATTCATCCGTTGGAGTTTTTTTTCTTTTTACAAAAAATTGACCCCTTGAATAAGACACTAATGATATCTCATTCAGTCCGGCCGGCTGGCTACGCCCGCAGGGGTTACTTCCGCAGCTTTTGTTTGACCTGCGCTTCGACGAGCGGCGGCACAAAGCGGCTAATGTCGCCGCCAAAGGTCGCCAGCTCTTTGACGATCGTCGAGTTCAAATAAGTGTACTTTTCGTTGGGCATCAAGAACACGGTGACGATGCCGTCGGAAATTTTGCGATTGACCAGCGCCATTTGAAACTCGTACTCGAAATCGGAGATGGCGCGCAAGCCGCGGATGATGGCGCAAGCGCCGAGCCGTTTGGCATAGTCCACCAAAAGCCCGCTGAAACTGTCCACCTGCACGGTTTTATAATCCTGCGTGACGTGCCGTATCATCGCCATACGCTCCTCAACGGTGAAAAGCGGGTTCTTGGCGGGATTGGTCGTCACCCCGATGGTCACATTATCGAACAGCGCCGTGGCGCGCTCGATGATGTCGAGATGACCGTTGGTGATAGGATCGAAAGTTCCGGGATAAATGACGCGGCGCATCGTTCAGCTCACCTCGTAAAAGTGCAAGGCAGTTTCACCAACCACGCGACGCAAGAAACAGCGTAATTTTCCGGAGCGCGGTGCAAGCTCGACCCGCGCGGTTTCTTCGAGAACGGCCACGGCGCCGGCATTCAGCAAGCGGCTGCGAGACAGCGTCTCCAGCAGGCGCTCGGAATATCCCAAATGATAAGGCGGGTCAGCCAAAAGAAGGTCGTAGGTTGGGCTGCCATCCGCGGCGTTGGCGCGGTGCAAAAAAGCAAACGCATCCGCCACGATCACCCGGCCGTGATCTTCGAGATGCGTATGGCAGAGATTGCGTCGAATGCACTCCACGGCGCGCCGGCTCTTTTCGACAAAGTCCACGTGCCCGGCGCCGCGGCTCAACGCTTCGATGCCCAAGGCGCCGGACCCGGCAAACAGGTCCAACCCGATGGCGCCACTGACCCTCCCCCCCAGCAGATCGAACAAGACCGTTCGCGTCCGATCGCTCGTCGGCCGCGTCCACAAGCCGCGCGGCGCTTGAAGGAGATGTCCCTTTCGCGTTCCTGCTATTACCCTCATGCCAGATGATGGCTATTTTTCGGAGCGCAAAACCTTACAGGCGTAACCTTGCAGGCTTCGCGCTCCGGTTACTCGACAAAATCAAACAGCAGCACCACGTCCAATTGGGCGCTGCTCTGCGATCTGCGGTCAGACGGGCTGACGATAATCTTGGAGGTGACGATGTTCGGCCCGGCATCCGCCAAGCCTTTGAGAAAATTAAAAACACCCGCGCGGTCGCCGGAAAAATTGGCCTGCACCGGCGTGCGCGTCGTGCCGTCGCTCGCATACGCCTGGCTGACGTCGAATAGCTTCATGGCCAGGCCGTTATCTGCGGCGAGCTTTTTGAGCCAGGCCGAAAACGCCGTGAAACTCATGCGTTGTTGGCCTTGCGGACCCATCATGGCGGCGCGCTCGCTGACGCGCCCCAAGACCAAAGCGTTGTTCGATTCATTGCCCTTCGAAACAGTGCGAATATCTTCCGGCGAGGCGCTGCGTTTCATGGCTTCCGTGATGTCCGTCACTGCCGCCGCAGAAGACGGCGGAAATTGCACCATAAAGCTGTTGTTGTTGCCGGAAAACGAGATCAAGGCAAAATCGGCTCCGCCGAACGCCTGGCCCAGCGCGCCAACGGTGTAGGCGCCGATGCGCGTCGAGGCAAACGTGCTGCTCGCCATCGGAAAAGCGGAAGGCCGGGATTCCGTATTTTCCGGCATCGCGACTGGCGGCTCCGGCTGTGTCGTAGAGAGTGACGGCGCCGTTGTGTCCAAATTTTCGGTTTCGGCTTGCGTGCCGCTTCCTGCCATCATCGTGGTGTCGATCGGAGACTCAGTGCTGCCAAAGCTTTGGCCAAGGGTGTCGACTTCCGCCAATTCACCGACGTCGGGCTGCGATTTGTCGGCCCCGCGTGGAATCATCAGATAGACGGCCACCAAGGCGAGCAAAATCAAAATCGCCACCAAGAGATAGGCCATATTTCGGGAAGAACCGGCTGCCGGTGCGCCCCTCGGCGAAGACCGGGGATAAGCGCTTCCCATCGGTTCACGAGAATACGCTCCGGGCATCGGCTCGCGCGAAAAAACCTCGGCCTTTTCTTCCTCGACGTACTCGCCGAGATTGAGGTTCACGGTTTGGGCGAGGCTTTCTTCCGGCTGGCTCTCCTCACGGTTCTCCTCGTCTCCCATGAGATTGATGTCAACCATTTGCCGCCTCCACACAATGATGAATAGCCATGGTCATAATCCTTTTAAAGCTGCGCCAACCGGGATTACGAACGTCTCCGGCTGTGATTGAAAGATCGGATCGCTTCCCTG
Source organism: Candidatus Zhuqueibacterota bacterium (assembly GCA_022616415.1). GTDB lineage: Bacteria > Zhuqueibacterota > Zhuqueibacteria > Zhuqueibacterales > Zhuqueibacteraceae > Zhuqueibacter. The sequence continues at coordinate 30,118 of JAKEEU010000121.1, forward strand.
GCTGGCAAGTTTGATTTTCCTGAATGGATTGGCCCGATCGATCCGGACGTTGTGAGTGTTCTGCAAGGCTTCCAGCATCGCGTCAGTCACGCCGTCGCCATATAGATAAATCGCGTTCATGTCTTCAACGCTCTTGCCCAGCTTGTAGTCGATGATGATGCGGCGCAGCTCCTTCGAGATCAAGCGCGCCTGATGCTCGTCGTCACGCTTGCTCGTTTCGCTTTCGCCGTCTTGATGATAATCCAGATCCTGCGAAAGATGGAACGTCGCGCCCTTGATGATGGAAAACTGCAAATTTTCCTTGCGCACGTCGATCAACGCAATATATTCGTCTTCACTCACTTCGTAGTTGCCCGCCAAAACCCGGTGGGCGGCAAAAACGTCAACGTCGATGGCCCGCAACTGCAAATCCGTATTCTTGAAAATTTCTTTGAGATAATCGATCACCATGCGTCTGGCCACGACGACGACGACCTGCTTGTAGTCCTTGCCGTTATTGGCCGGCAGTGGCTCAAAATCGATGATATACTGCTCCAAGGGATTGATCATGAGCTGCCTGACTTCCCAACGCACGTGATCTTTGAGGCGCTCGCCCTGCAGATTCACGTCAACCGGAACCTTCTTGATCATCACCATATTGGCGTCGAGAATGAACACGCCGGAAGAAACTTGAAAATCCGCCGTCTCGTAAAGCCGGTTGATGTCTTCGGCATAGCGGCGGATCAGGGATTGATCTTGCAAAGAAGCGAAATTGAAGGCGGTGCGGACCCGTCCCTGGGAAAGCCGGGAGATGCGGGATTCACCCGTGACGTGCGTGGCCTCTGCCATGCGCAGAATCGTGTCGCGGATGCTGATGCCGACTATTCCTTGTGTTCCGGCAATTGTCATAAACGTTGCCTCACCTCACACTGAAGATATCCGGTGAATCACTGCTTGAGTTCCCAACTTTTTTCGTTTTTTTCAATGCGGCCGTGATTGGAAACTTTCAAAGCGCCGAGGCGCGCCTTGAAAAAATCCGCGCGGCTGCGCTGCACGTCGAGGGAGTCTATCGGACAGTGAATATCGGCAAAAAGAGACGCGCCGCTATCGACGAGCGTGATTTTCAATGAATCATGAAACGTCGGGCAAAACCACAATGAGTCCAACCCTGCCGGCCTGGCGGCGACGGCGGCCAACGTTTCTTCCAAACCGATCGTCATGTTGTCAAGATTGGTCAAAGCGGCTTGCGAGGAGGAACGCGCCAACTGCAGGTTGCCTACCGCCTTCAACATGCGCTTGACAACCTCCATTTTTAAAAAATAATCCTTGCGCTGAATGATCTCCAATCCCTTGTCGAGAGTCGAGACGGGCATATTAGGCAAGGCCACCATGCGTTCCTGCACGGCTTCCAAAACTTGCCTGACGTGGCGGCTGCCCCCGCTCACCCGGTCTTCCAGGCGATTAACCGAGTCTATGATAGCCGAATCAACACCGGCCATGATCACCATTCTTATAAGAGTATCGGCAAACCCCTGAATTTGCCGAAGGCTATCGAGCGTTTTTATCGCCTCGCGCAGCGGCAGCACGACGAGCGAATCGACCCGGCGCGCATAGCGCGAATCGGTTTTGACAAATTCGGCCAGATCAGCGAGACGCGGCGTGAAATCGCCCAAAATGCTGCGATATTGCAGCTCGGCGTTTAGCAGGTTGACCATCCGGCCGCGGCAAAGCTCCCGGTTTTTCGTCTCGCCTTCCCACACCGTTTTGGGATAAACGATCGACCCTACCAGCGCCGCGGTCAACAAAAAGATCAACACTTTGTACAGCAGCGAACCTTTGCCGTAGCGATCAGCAGACATGTTGAGGAGCCATCACGCGTTTGGTTTCCTGCTTTGTTTTATCTCAATTATTTGACTACCAACAGCGGCGCCAGCTTCGCATAAGTTTTGGCGCCGATGCCCTTGACTTGGCGCAGGTCGTCGAGGCGCTTGAATGGGCCGTGCGCCTGGCGATACTCGACAATCCGTTTCGCCATCACCGGCCCAATTCCCGGCAGGCGCACGAGATCCGCTTCGACAGCCATATTCAAATCAAGCTGCGACAAAGTTGATGCCACCGGCCTGGCTTTGGAATCAAGCGCTTCTGTCGGTGCAACGACACCGCTCGTATCGCGCTCGAGCGCTCTCGCATATTCCTCGAATGCCGCCACTTCCGCCGGATTCACCGGCGGCAATGGCCGGCTCTGACGATACAACCACATGAGGGAGCCTATGCCAAAAGCGGAGAGCAGCAACAGGATCGCTCTTTGCTCTTGCCGGGTAAACCCCCGCATCGCACCTACCTCATTTGTTAGCCAGTTAGCCGGTTCGCGGTTAGCCAGTTAACTGGCTAACGGGCAAACCGGCCAACTTATTTAAAACAACGCTTCTTTGATTTTGCTGAAAAATCCTTTTTCAATGCTGGGCGGCTTCACGCCATCGGTCTCGGCCAGTTGTTGAAACAAGTCGCGCTCTTTTGGCGAGAGCTTGTTGGGAACCCACACGACGACGCGCACGAGCTGATCGCCGCTGCCGTAGCCGTTCAAGTGCGGGATGCCCTTGCTGCGCATGCGCAAAATTTTTCCCGACTGCGTTCCCGGCGCAACATCCAGCTTGGCTTTGCCGTTGAGCGTCGGCACTTCCACCACGTCGCCCAAAACCGCTTGCGGAATGCTCAACGGCAAATCATAAAGAATATCGTCGCCGTGGCGCTCGAAGTATTCGTGCTCCTTCTCTTCGACGACGATCAACAAATCTCCGGCCGGGCCGCCGCGCGGGCCGGTGTTGCCCTCGCCTCGCACCGTCAAATAATTGCCCGCGGCCACGCCGGCAGGAATATCGATCGTGATCGTCTTCTCACCCTCGACGCGGCCATCACCCCGGCAATCCGGGCACGGATTCTTGACGATACGGCCTTCGCCGCGGCAATGATGGCACGTGCTCACGTTGATGAATTGGCCGAAGAACGAACGCGAAACTTGCCGCACTTCGCCGGTGCCGCGACAGGTCGGACAAATCACCTCCTGGCTGCCGCGCGCGTTGCCCGAGCCGGCGCACGCCTCGCACCGCACGTATTTGTGCAGCTTGATCTTCTTGTTGACGCCAGCGGCGATTTCTTCAAGCGTCAGCATCAAAGGCACCTGCAGATCGTTGCCCCGCGGCTTCGTCTCGCGCGTCCGTCTGCCGCCGCCCATTTGGCCGAAGAACTCGCCAAAAATTCCCTCGGACATGAACGTGCGCAGCGCATCGGCCAGATCGAACTCGAAGTCGCGCATGTTTTCGAATCCGCCGGCGCCACGCAAGCCCGCATGGCCGAAACGATCGTAACGCTCGCGCTTGCCGTTGTCGCGCAAAACTTCGTAAGCCTCGGCGACTTCCTTGAACCGCTCCTCCGCCGTATGATCACCGGGATTGCGGTCGGGATGATACTGCATCGCCTGCTTGCGATAGGCCTTTTTAATCTCCTCCTCGGAAGCATCCCGCTTCACACCAAGAACCTCGTAGTAATCTCGTTTGCTCATGAAATAAATTTTGCAATTTACAATTTTAAATTTTCAATCAGGCACTTACAACGACCTTGGCCGGCCTGAGCATTTTATCGCGCAGCAAATAGCCCTTGTTATTTTCCTGCACCACGAGGTTCGGCGCCTTGCCTTCCACCGCCATTTGCATCATCGCTTCATGGCGATTGGGATCAAATTCGTGTCCCACGGCTTCCATAGCCGTGACGCCACGGTTCTGCAAGATTTTCAGCATATTTTGGTAAATCAGGCTCGCTCCTGCGACCAGCGCGTCGTAATCCGTCGTCTCGTTGCCCGCAACCGCCTTGGCGCCGGCTTCGAGATCGTTGCGGGCGTTCAAAAAACGCTCCAGGTCATCCACCACCGGCAGCAGCTCCGACAGCAAGCCGGACATCGTGCTCTCGACGCGATTGGCAAAATCTCTTTCGAGCCGTTTGCGAAAATTTTCCATTTCGGCGGCCAAACGCAGATACCGGTCTTTCAGCTCCGCGTGTATCGAGGTGAGCTTGGCATGATCATCCTGCAAACGCGCCAGCTCGCGCTCTTTTTGCTCCAGCTCTTTCGCCTGCGTGCGGCGGCGAAAATCAAATTTTTCTTTTTTGGGCTTTTCCGGCTCGAGCGCGACATCGGCCGGCGCCGGTTCGGCAGCAAGCATCTCAAGCACGGCGCCGTCGCCATTTTCTTGCTCAATGGGAATTTCGAATGAATCGGTATCTTCAGCCGTCACCGTTTCCGCTGCGATCCCGGCCTCGACTTCGGTCGCCGGTGTATCATCAGTTTTCAAATCCGCAGACGCTGGCTCGGCCGGCATTGCCGTCGAATCCACCGGCCTCTCATCGGGTTTATCGGAATGATTGTTGTCTGTCTGATAGGCTTCGTTTTGCATGATCCTTTTCAATCGTTATAAGCGCTTTCCTTATCTTACCGTCGAAGCTTGATTTTTCTCAAGAACGTCCGTCAAAATTTTGGCCATAAAATCAACCAGCGCGACCATCTTGGAATAGCGGATGCGCGTCGGGCCGAGCACGCCGAGCGTACCGTTGACGTTGCCGAGGTGATAGGAGGTGGTGATCAAGCTGCAATGCTTGATCAGCTCGTCGCGGTTTTCGTCGCCGATCGCAATCGAAATTTTCTCCGAATCGTCACCCTGCTCGAAGAGATGAATGAGAATCTCGCGATTTTCGAGCAGGTTCAAAACTTTGGACAACTGCTGATGGTCGGTGAACTCCGGCTGGTTGACGATGTTGTTGGTGCCGCCGAAGTGCAGGCTGCGCCGCTCGCCGTCATCGAACAAAACGCCGACCAAATCGATGATGCGGGCGATCAAATCGGCGTCGGCATCGCCCGCGTGGCGCATGCGGCGATCCAACGATTGCTTGATCTCTTTCAGGCTCAGGCCGTGCAGGCGCTCGTTGATCACTTGCGCGGTTTTTTCCAGCACCTCGCGCGAGAACTCCGTGGCCACTTCCATGACGATCGTCCGCACCAAGCCGGCCTTGATGGAAAGCACCATCAAAATCTTTTTTTCGGCAATCGGCACCAGCTCGATCTTTTCAAATACGCCCTGGTAGAACCGCGGCGACAGCACCACGCCGAGCTGCTTGGAGACGCGCGCCAGCACCTGCGAGGCCGCATCCAGAATGGTATCAACGCTCTGCGAAACACGCTGCAAGTGCTCGAGAATTTGCTGCTTCTCCTGCTCGCTGAGCGTTTCGATCATCATGAGCGAATCGACGTAGAGGCGATAGCCTTTGTCGGTCGGAACGCGCCCCGCCGAAGTGTGCGGCTGGGTGACGTAGCCCATTTCTTCCAAGTCCATCATCACGTTCCGGATGGTGGCCGGGCTCATGTCCACACCGCTTCTTTTGGCGAGGTAGCGCGAGCCGACCGGCGCCGCATTGCGCACGAAATTTTCCACGATGGAGTTTAAAACGAGTCGCTCGCGCTCATTCAATCTTTCGGCCAAATGTCCCATCGCACTGTGAAGGTTTGTCATTCACACTTTCCGCCAAAATTTGCCTTTGGAAAACCGGGAAAGCCATAGATAAATTAAGATACTACTTTTGTTTGGGCTTGTCAAGAAAAATTCTGGGTTCGATTTCCTTAATTACAGTTTTGAAAGAAAGTCGGGGAAGATGTGTCAAAAAAAACAACTGTTTTGGCGAAATTCGCCGGCCTCTCGCCATTTATTTTTCCTTCTGTACCTTCTTCACCCGTCATTTGCGCTATCTCCCAATAAAAAAAGAAAGCCTTTCGGCGCGTCAATGCGCCGAAAGGCTTTTGACAAATTTGAAAAGTTTGCCTTCCCATTGCTGCCGGTCGTCACCAGGACCAGGCAACGGGTGGCCCAGCAAACTGAGAACCGAGATAGACAAGATAAACCAACCCGGCGATGACGGCAACCAAAAGAAAGGTTTCGCCTGCGCTATGCTTGGAAATGACGGTAATACTTTCTATGTTCACGAGCAAATCCTCGTGCTGTTGCCCCGCTTTGTCTTTGCCGATTATTTTTGTCTCGGTTATTTTATAAATGATCAGCCTATAAGCATGACCTTGCTTCGTACGAATTTTCACCGTCCTTTTCATTGTGACAATCTTGGGAAAACATTTTGCAAAAAATAATCGGGTGGTGGTCAGGAGCGCATCGCCGTTATTGCTGGGATGTGCTCTTAGCAAACAACGGGCTTATCGAATCAGGCTCATCTTTCTCACCTCGGAATAACTGCCCGTCCGAAGTTGGTAGAGATACACCCCACTCGCCACCGCATTGCCATTCTCATCCTTCCCATTCCAACGAACGCGATGATAGCCGGCCTCGCGCTGTTCATCCGCTAGCGTGCGAATCTCCTCGCCGAGGGTGTTGAAGATTTTCAGCACGACGTGGCTCGCTTGCGGAAGCTGGAAGCGGATCTCGGTTTCGGGGTTGAACGGATTGGGATAATTCTGGAACAAAGCAAAATTCTCGGGAATACCGGCATTCTCTTCCGCGGTCTCGATCTCATTTTGATCTGCCTTTGCCGTGGCTGCCTGGCTCGAGGAGGCCGTGACGGCAATACACTGCGAAAACTCCGAGGTGTTGTTGCTCGGATCGGTCGCTGTCGCAGTAATCAATTGGCCCGGGGCAACCTTGGTGTCGAAGCTGGCTTTAAAGTTTGCATTCCCACTGCCGTCGGTCGTCACCTTCTTCGAGCCGAGAAATTTTTTGCCCTCGCCATGATTGGACGGATCACATGCGGGGTTCGAGAAAAATTCGAGTCTGAAGGTGGTATTCGGCGTGCTGTTGAGCGTGCCTTTAATTATAGTGTCGTCGTCATCACGGGTGGCCGAAGTCAAGACCGGAAAATTTTGCAAGTTGTTTGCGCCGGTATCGCCATCACCGGCGTCGTTGAGGGTCACACCATCGACGTTTAGGTCAATCCCCAAGCCTGAGTTGGAGAAGATGGAATTGGAGAGAATGGCATTACCAGTACCGGAATTAACACGCACGCCATCCCTGCCGTTATAGGCGATGGCATTGCGTGCCCCGACGGTCGTTCCCCCGATGATGTTGTTGATCGCGTTGTCGATTTCCACGCCAAAGCTGCCGTTCGGAATGGCACGGCTGCCATTTTTATCAGTCCCGATTAAATTGCCTTGCACCACGTTATTCGTCGAGAGTGTACCGAAACCGAGAATAAATACCCCTACTGCCTTATTACCCGAGATGATATTCCTGGCTCCTGGCATTGTTCCGCCGATGGTGTTACCCGAGGCGTAGCCAATGTCTATGCCATTGTTGCCGTTGCCCAAGGCTACGGTACCCGTGACATCGGTGCCGATAAAGTTTCCTTGCACCAAATTCCCAGTGGCGCCGCTACCGCCGCTGCCAAGGATGCCTACGCCATTGAAGTTGTTACCCGAGATAACGTTGCGTGCGCCGGGGATCGTCCCACCGATCTTATTATTGGGAGCGTCTTGGATAAGCACACCATAACCGGAGTTGCCAAGAGCGACGGTACCCGTCACGTCGGTGCCGATGAAGTTACCTTTTATTTGATTTTCCGTCGCGGCGCCGGCACTGATAAAGATAAAGACACCTCTCTTCTTATTGCCCGAGATGACGTTACGCGCTTTCGGCATGGTCCCGCCGATTGTATTGCCGGAGGCATCAAGGATCGTCACGCCATCGAAGCCATTGCCCAAGGCGGCGGTGCCGGTCACGTTCGTGCCGATGTAATTACCCGCGATGGCATTCCCGCCGTTCGTCTGCAACCAAATCCCGCTATTACTGAAGCGATTGATCACCATGGCCTGCACCACACTGCTTCCGGCGGTAATCGTCAGCCCATTGGTTACGGCTCCGGCACTGCTGCCATCCAGCTCGATGATCGGCTTGCCCGCAAAACCCGGTTGCGTCGCGCCATCGATCACGACCGGATCCGTAATCGTCGGCAGCGCAGAGAGCGGCTGGATGGTGTGCGGTCCCGAGCTCGGGATCTTAAAACGAATCACATCGCGACCGGGCGTGGCGTTGGCGTTTAAAATGACTTGCCGCAGCGAACCCGGGCCGCTGTCGTTGGTGTTGGTCACGGTGAAGGGATCTGATTGAGCGGCAAGAAAGCTCGCTTGAATCTCTTGCGCCGAGCGCTCAATATCGCTGATCCGCAATTCATCGATGACGGCATCCAAGTAATAGCTGCTGAAATCAGCGCCCAGTTGGAAAGTGGGTTCGTTGACGACATTGAGTGGAACAGGGACTTGAAATTCGTTCAGCAACTGGCCATCAACATAAAGCTTCAACGCCTCGCTTCTCCAGGTGAAGGCGGCGTGATGCCATTGATCGGCCTGCCAGGCGCTAATATTGAATGCGACGCCAACCTCGGGGTTGCCAACACCGAATCGATTAAAAATGCTTCGCCAGTTATTGGCCCCATCCTTTGCAAAATACATCCCGCCGCCAACGCCGAATCTGAGCACGACGTAACCCTGTCCGTCGTTGCCATTCCATCGCGGCTTGATCCAAAACTCCAAAGTTCCCTCGGTGGAGTTGATATTGCCGGCGCTGGAAAAATAAACCTGATTTCCGGGTGCGAAATAGGCGCCTTTCTTAAAAATGCCCGATTCAAAAGCAACACCATGCGACTGCACCGGTTTTTCATTTTGTGCTCCGGAGAGGTCCCCATTGCAGTGCAAAAGCAGCAAAGTGTGCCGGTCGGGCTTGTGCTCTTGTGCGAATAGCGGTGACCGCGTCGTTGGCGCCAGAAAAAAGACACCAAGTACAATCACAATCCAATTGGGCAAGTGCGCATGTCTGTTCATGGCAATTTTCCTTAAAAAAGAGTTTTGTGTTTAGGGATTTTAGCCATCCTGCTTCAGATTTTCAGTCAAGCCGAAAACTGAAGCCCTTTCGGGCAGCGCAGAAAAATTAGGCAAAACTATTATGGGCAAAACCATTAAATTATGTGAAAGACCAGTAGAAGCCATAAAGTCAAAACCATTGTAGTCAATATGATTGAAAGCTTTTACATGATTTTGACTCAAATCATTTTGACTATTAGTTCTGGGCTTTGGTGTATTTCCAACTGGTCATTCTCATAAATCGTTTTGCCCCAAATTGTTTTGCCATAACTTTCAGAATTTTATTCTGAGTTTGATTGACTAAGCGCATAAGGCGAAAAGTGTTACACTAAAAATGCATAGAAAGTTTAGCTCCGACGACTAATACTTCCTGAATAACTCCTTTGGCTATGTCTCCATTGTAGTATTGGCCAGCACCGGGTACGAGGCAAGACATAACAAACGCCAAGACAGGAGATTTTTCGTCTCTTTCACTTGCTCCTTTTCGCAAATGTGAAACTTGCCAGTGCCATAGACATGCCGGCCCAACCTTGAAATGATCAACCACGAGCAGTTTCATCATATCGATGTACTGAATTTTCTGAAGCTCATTCACCCCAGAAGTTAAAACAATCATCACATCTAGAAAGAGCGATGAGAAAATCGATAATCGGTAACAATGCCACACAGGTTGCCACTATCAACTCTGTTTTCTCGTCCAGCACCGGCTCATCAGGAAGAGGTTGAGGAAAATGAATGGCGGTTGTTGGTTGCGCCTTGGGCCGAGCCGAAACCTCTCCTGGCATGTCCCTACGACAAATCGAAGAGTTGCCGGAGCCATTTGCGGCAAGCTTCGATGGGTTCGGCGCGACCCAATCATTCGGTCCACCGCCAAGCTTTGCAAAATTCGCGGCGCAGGCGGTCTGCAGCAGAATGATGATCATCACCGCACATTTGAACATCTTCTGCCGAAAAGAAGTTTTGCTGAAGGTATTCATTTTGATTCTCCATAAAAATTGGCGAATGAAACAGTAATTAGGGTTTTCATATCAACAACTCATTTGGCTTTTCATCCGATGAGCAAATCAAACCTGATGCCACCCATTTTGATGGCAGAAATGTTTCTTTTGTGGATGACGTACCTCTCAGATTCCTATACCGTTATCTCACTCTGATAGATACGGCCATTGTCGTGAAGGCTATTGCTTTCTTAGGGCGGGGTTATACGAAAGTAGACAGGGCTGTATGAGAAATTATAACTTGCACAGCAGAGAATGCGGGGCGAATAAATGGCCTTATATTTTTAGACGCGCCGTCAGAGCTCCTTAAATCCCAACTCCTTTATGAGCCGGCTGAGGTAAGAACGTTGAATGTTGAGAATCTGCGCGGCTTGCGATTGATTGCCGCCGGTCAGCTCCAAGGTTTTGGCAATGAACTGCTTTTTGAATTGGAGCATAGCTTCATCAAGCGACATGCCGGCGGTGATTGCTTCGGGCGATTTTTCCGCCGGCAGCGGCGGCAGAAGATCGGGGGTAATTTCACTCTCGAGCGCGAGAACCACGGCGCGCTCGACGGCGTTTGCCAATTCGCGCACGTTGCCCGGCCAGGAATATGCTTGCAAAATCTCCATCGTCCGGCCGGAAAAAGACGCCGCAGGTTTGCGCATTTGCTGGCTGAAACGCGCCAGAAAATGATTGGCTAACAGCGGAATGTCTGCGACGCGCTCGCGGAGGGGAGGAAGCGTCAAGCTCACCACATTCAAACGGAAAAAAAGATCGCCGCGAAACCGGCCTGCTTTCACTTCTTGGGTGAGCGTTTTGTTGGTCGCGGCAATGACGCGCGTATCGACGGATAAAGTCTTCATGCCGCCGACGTGCTCAAATTTGCCGTGCTCGAGAAAATGGAGAAACTTGGCTTGCAAAGAAGGGGCAAGGTCGCCGATTTCATCCAGAAAAAGCGTGCCGCCGTCGGCCAATTCGACGCGGCCTTTTTTCATCAGGTGCGCGCCGGTAAACGCGCCTTTTTCGTGGCCGAAGAGATCGGACTCCAAAAGCTGCTCGGAGAGCGTGGTGCAATTTACCTGCACAAAGGGTTTGTCACGGCGCTCGCTCATCGCGTGAATCGTTTGCGCCATCACTTGCTTGCCGGTGCCGCTTTCACCTTCGATGAGCACCGTGGCGTTGGTCACAGCCACGCGCTGTGCCATCTCCAGAATTTGTTTCATCCTGGCGCTTTCACCGATTATCAAGCGGTGATGCTCGGCCAATTCTGCCTTGAGATAGACATTTTCGATGAACAGATGTTTGCGCTCCAAAGCCTTGCGAATCACGAGCAGCAAATGATCCGGCTCGCAAGGCTTGGGGAGAAAATCATACGCGCCGCATTTCATCGCCTCGACCGCGCGCGAAAGCGTGCCGTGAGCAGTCAGCATAACGACCGGGATATCCGGGTTGCGCTCTCGAATTTCGGCCAACGCTTCCAAGCCGTTTTTCTCCGGCATTTCAAAATCCAAAAGAATGACGCCGGGATTTTTCTCTTGCGCTTGTTCGACGCCCTCGCGGCCATTGGCCGCGAAAAAAATTCGATAGCCGCTCGCCTCCAAACGGTCTCCCAGCAGTTCACGAAGCTGGTGATCGTCGTCAACAATAAGAATTTTTTCGCTTGGCATTTTCGTTTTTCCCTTGCAAGTCACGCGCTTGGCAACGTAAAGGTAAAGGTGCTGCCAACACCGATCTGGCTTTGCACTTGAATGGTACCGCTTTGAGCTTCCACGAGCTTTTTGACAATATACAAACCCAGCCCCAGCCCCTTCTCCCAGATTTTCTTATCCTGTGAAACGCGCACAAATTTTTCAAAAATGGTTTTTTGCTTTTCCGCCGGAATGCCCATGCCTTCGTCACGAACGGAGATGACAACCTGGCCTTCGGCCTTATGCGCCTCGACGCTCACCGTTTTTCCATCCGGCGAATATTTAATCGCGTTCTCAATCAAATTAGACAAAATCTCCTCCAAGGCATCCCGATCGGCCTCGACCTGCAGCTCTTTTGAGACTTCGGTTTGAATCCGGAGGCTTTTTCCAGCTAGCAGAGGCGTGACGGAATGAATCACGGTGCCGATCATTTCAGCGAGACATACGGACTCGGGAAGAATCTCGAGCTTGCCCGATTCGATTTTGCTCACATCGAGCAAGTTTTCGATCATCCGGCTCAGATGCAAGCTGCTCTCGTGAATGCCTTTGAGATAATGCTCAATTGGGGGCGGAGATTTTGCCGGAATGCCATCGATCAGATTTTGCGCCGCCCAGCGAATGGCAGTCAAGGGCGTGCGCAATTCATGCGAGACGAGAGAGATGAACTCCGATTTGAGCTGGCTCAAGGCTTCAAGCTTTTCCTTTTCGGCCCGCTCGTAAATGGTCATTTCCTGAAAATGAATCCGCTCGAGCGCGCTGAAAGTCTCGAGCGCGAGCATTGACAACAATTCCAAATCTTCAACGGAGTACCTCGTGCCGGAGCGTTTCTGCCCGAGCAGGAGAAACCCCCATTGGCCGGCGCTCCTTTCCGCCGGCAAAAGGATTTCCATTCCGGTCCGATCAAAATGTTCCAAAAGCTGCCGATAGGCCGCTACACTGGAATCAGCACACCCGGCTTTGGCTAAAGGCCTGGCTTGAATCTTCGCCAACTGGATTACTTCATCGTGTTCGGCAAAGCCGAGCCAGTTTTCCTCTTCATCTTTCACCCCACGACTGGCTACAATCTCGAAAACGCCGTTACGCGGCAGTAGTACCGCCATCTTTTCGAGCGGTATGGAGCCCTCGATATGCGCCATTAGCAATTCCAGGGCTTCACCCTGGCTCTTGACCGTTGCCATTAACGGCGTGAACGCATTAATCGCCAACCGATAATTGTACTTGACCCGATAAAAAGTTCGATCGACAAATCGTTGAATTCTCTGCTTCGCCGGATTGAATATCGCAGCGGCAAGCAGGGTGAAACTGATGGCGAGGAAACTGTTGGCCTGCGGGCTCATGTCATGAAGAAATTGGCCGGTCAAGCCGACGAGCAACAAATAAAACGTGATGATCGCGCCGGTCAAAAGACTATAAACGATGCTGCGGTTGATGACGATCTCGACGTCAAACAGCTTATATTTAACGATGGCAACCGCAAAGCTTAGCGGCGCCACGATGATCGCCAAATCGGCGATTTCTTCCGGAATGACCGGCGCGGTGTCGAGCAGATTGGGAAGCGTCCACAGCAGCATGAAAGGCGAGGCGCCGACGGCAATTCCCCAAACCATCCAGCGCGTTTTGTTCTTCTCGCTTTCGTCATTCGCGGTGAAATAGGAGTGCACGAACGCCGCCATGGCCAGAAGAAAATAGATGACGATATAACCGCGATGAAAAGTGAAGACCCGATGGTATTCGCGAAACAGCGCCATATCAGCCGAAGAGAGCGCGCGCCCATGAAAGATTTCGAGGGCGAGAACGAAAACGACGGCGGGAATATAGATCGCCAAGTCTTGTTGCCACTGTGCATGGAGCAGCCTCTTGGCGCGGGGAAAGCTCGTCAAAAGATGCAACAGCAACGCCGGGAAAAACGGATAAACGAGATAATAGAGCGCCGGCAAAAAATAGTTCCAGGGCGGGGTTCCTGCCGGCAGCCGCGCGGTGCCGACCATGACGACGATTGCCAAACTGAGCGTGATGAGAAAGAAAAGGCGCGCCGGTTTATCTTTGGGGCGATGTAAAACAACCCATGTACCAATTCCCCACAAACACAAACCGATGATGAAATTGATGACGAGATAATGCCGGCTGTACCAATTTCCCCAGGGCGTAATGGAAACCGTCGTGGTTTGGCCCTGGCGCGATACAATCATTGTGACGGAGTCGCTTCGCGTTTTGCCGTCAAAAATAAATTCGAGCTCCTCGTGATGTTGGAGCGGAATGCCATCATTTCCGAGCAGAACATCTTCTGGCAACAAATCGCCATCCGGCACCAGAATCTCTTTGACAGTAATTCCCTGCTCGCGGATTTCCCAGGTAAAGGGCAAGCCCGGCCGCACCCACGAACGCGTGATGCCGAAAATGCCGATCACCAGTACGATTAAACTCAAGCAGAGAAGGCCGTACTGTTCGCGCCCAATAGAGGTATGCGATTGTGTCATTACAGACATGCCCTGACCTCGCGTCGTCCAAGCTTTTTTGCTGATGCAATCGTTGAAGAGAAACCCGAGAGGTGTTTTTAAACAAAGAGAGGCTTTTGTCGCAACAAAACGCAAAAGGATCCCGACTAATTTTTGCGTTTACCCACTATCGCCCCTTTGAATTAAACGCAACTGCAAAGGCGGAGGCACTCTTTCCAAGCTCGCGATTTCAATCGCGTTGAGCAATTGGCGCAAATAGTCGCGGAACGGCGCCAAGTTCAGTCCGGCAAAATCCGACGGCGCTGCATCCAGCTTGGCCAGCGCATTGTGCAAATGCTTGACCACGCCGTGCCGAATGCCGCGCTGCAATTGATGATGCGCGGCTGCGGCCTGAATCAAGCCTTGCACAAAAAAGCGCCACGGCTGCGAATGGCGCTGCCAGATTTTTTCCCATGCTTCGTGTGCGTCCCAATACTTGCCGGCATTGAACAGTGACACGCCTTCCGCGAGATCGGTGTGATCTTCATCACTCAACAGCAGCGTGTGCTGCAGCGCGGCGTCTGGGGGCGCCGGTTTCAGCCGGTACGGGCTCGACGATTTCGCCGAGGACGGAGCGGATGGTCCACTCTTCGGCTTTGCGATAGCCTTCATCAAAATCCAGCATCTCAATGGTCAGCCACGGACAATATTTCGCGCACAGCGTGCAGCCGATGCAGCGAGGCAAATCCACTTCCACCAAGCGATGAACGGTTGGGTTCGCCGGGTCCGGGCCGGGTACGATTAAAATACAATCAGCCGGACAAAAATCAATGCAAACCTGACAGCCGGTGCAACCGGATTGATTGATCACCGCCAGTTGTTTGGGCCGGCGGGTTTTGCGCAGTTGAATGGGTTTATCGTATTTCGGGTCTTTCAGCGCCATGCCAGTCTCCTCCACATCATTCCGTGAATAAAGCCGGCCTTATGCAGCAGGATTCGACAAAACTTGAAGCCTCGTAGAGCACAAGTCCGACTTCGCCTGTTTTACTTTAATAAAAATTAAATTTATTCAAAAGTTGCGGAAAAAGCAATGGGTTTTTCATGAAACACGCTTCTTTTGTCCCGAAGGACGACAAAATCTTTGCAAGCCAATGCCACCAACCCGGTTAAACGTATAGAAGAGCTTTGAGCTGAAATTATAATCATTTTGGCAATTGTTACTCTTCCGGCGGCCACCATCCTGCCACGATCCAAAGACGACGTGCAACGACAATCTCATGATTATTCAATCGTAACGCCGCGACCGTGGCACGACCGGTCGTTGTCACCCCTAAAATTTTAGTTCCACTTGCATCCCAACTAAAATGCTCAAACCAAGTCTGCGTGCGAGGATTAAAAAGCCGAACGCGTTTTCCAGTCATGGGATCTGTGGCGTGAGTCTGTGAGCTTTTGTATTCATTACAGCGGCGACACGCGAGCCACAAGTTTTGTTCAACCGTCAAACCGCCGAGACTTTCCGGATGAATGTGTTCGATAGTCATACGCTCGCCAGCCAGTTCTTCTGTTCGAAGACAATAGCCGCAGCGGTACTGAGCTTGCTCTCGAACCCGACGTCGCAGATCAGCAGGGATACGCTGTTTCCTCACTTTGCTTTTGCTCGTTGAAGTTTGCGCAGCTCCGCCAATGTCGGAAGTCGCTGTCCTCGGAATCGCAACAATACTGCGGCTCGCGCTTTGCGAAGCATCAAGCGATCAGCATCATTCTGTAATGCCGCTAGCTCTGCTCGTTCAGACTCAGACAATTTTCCGCTTTTATTTTTATCAAGCAGGAGATTAAGTTTTCGCTGCCGGCTTGCCGGTACTTGGCTCAGCATAACATGCCGGAGAGCTTTGTCATCGAGTTTTTCAAGATCAACCAACTCTGCAACCAAGAAAGGCGACAAACCTTCTAATGGGGGAAGCGACGCTTTTAAGGCGCGAACGAGCAGCTCTGCCAACGGCCTTTGGATGGCTTCAGCCATGCGTTGCGCCGGCAAAAAAATGGTTTCCGGCAATTCGAGGGTCACTGTTTGAGTCATGTTTCACCTCTGTCAAAATTCCTTGCCAGTCGCGTCGATTGGCTGCGTCCGTAGGGGCTACGACTTCACCACCGCACGGCCCGGATAAACCGCGGACTCGCCGAGCATTTCTTCGATGCGCAGCAGTTGGTTGTACTTGCAAATGCGATCGGTGCGCGAGGCGCTGCCGGTTTTGATTTGGCCGGCGTTGGTGGCAACGGCGATGTCCGCAATCGTCGTGTCTTCGGTCTCGCCGGAGCGGTGCGAGATCACTGCCGTGTAGCCGGCGCGGTGCGCCATGTCGATGGCCGCCAACGTCTCGGTGAGTGAGCCGATTTGGTTGACTTTTACAAGAATCGAATTGCCGATGCCTTTTTCAATACCTTGTTTCAGGCGCTTCGTATTTGTTACAAACAAATCGTCGCCGACGAGCTGCAGCCTGCTGCCCATGCGCTCGGTAAATTTCTTCCAGCCGTCCCAATCGTCTTCCGCCAAGCCGTCTTCAATGGAGATGATCGGATATTTGCTCTTCAAATTGGCGTAATAATCGATCATCTCTTCCGAGCCGAGGCTGCGGCTCTCGGATTTCAAATCATACTTTTTCGTTTGCTTGTTATAAAACTCACTCGAGGCCGGATCGAGCGCGATGAAAATTTGCTCGCCCGGTTTGTAGCCCGCGGCTTCGATGGCCTGCATGATGACTTGCAACGCTTCTTCGTTGGATTTCAAATCCGGCGCAAAGCCGCCCTCGTCGCCGACCGCAGTGTTGTAGCCCTTTTTCTTGAGCACGCTTTTCAAATTGTGAAAAATCTCGGCGCCCATCCGCAAGGCCTCGGCAAACGAGCCGGCGCCGGCGGGCATGACCATGAACTCCTGCAAATCGACATTGTTGTCCGCATGCGCGCCGCCGTTGATGATATTCATCATCGGCACCGGCAGCGTGCGGGCATTGACGCCGCCGAGATATTGAAACAGCGGCAGATTGCTGGCTTGCGCCGCCGCTTTGCAGACGGCAAGCGACACGCCGAGTATCGCATTCGCGCCAAGTTTGCCTTTATTTTCCGTGCCGTCCAATTCGAGCATCGCCGCATCAATGGCCGCCTGCTCACATGCTTCCATGCCGACAACTTCCGGCGCGATGATTTCATTCACATTTTTAATCGCCTGCAAAACGCCTTTGCCGAGATAGCGTTTCGGATCTTTGTCACGCAGTTCCAGAGCTTCGTGCTCGCCGGTCGAGGCGCCGCTCGGCACCGCGGCGCGGCCGACGATGCCATTTTCCAGGGTTACATCGACTTCGACCGTGGGATTGCCACGGGAATCAAGAATTTCACGGGCATGAACTTCAACAATCGTTGACATAATTTCTCCTTGTGGAATCATTATTAAAAAACATTCGCAAAAATAAACAAAGACTGGTGCAGATTAAATCCGCGCCAGTCGTGAAACCTGTGGATTTATGAAATTCATCAAACCAGACTGGCAGTCTGGGCTACGTCATCACTTCCACCTTAATCAAATTCGTCGTGCTTTGCTCGCTCGGCGGCACGCCGGCAGTGATCAGCACGGTATCGCCGGCTTTGACCAACCCGGTGGCCAGCGCTTCGTGTTTGCAACGGGCGATCAAATCATCGGAGTTGTCATGCGGCTTCGCGTCGTAAAGTGGATGAACGCCCCAAACGAGCGCAAGCCAGCGCACGGTTTCCAACCGGTAACTCGTGGCGATGATCGGCGCCTGGGGGCGGAAGCGCGAAATCAGACGCGCGGTGCTGCCGGATCGCGTTGGCGTTAGAATCGCGGCCGCTTTCAAATAATGCGCCATTGACACGACCGCGTGGCTCACGGCTTCCGCAATGGTTAGATGCTCAACGTCTTCGTCGGCAAGACTCTCGCGTGGAGGCAATACAGCTTCCGTCGTGAGCAAAATCTTATCCATCACTTGCACGGCTTGCACCGGATATTTTCCGATCGTGGTTTCTTCGGAGAGCATCACCGCATCGGTGCCGTCGAACACGGCGTTGGCCACGTCGTTGGCTTCGGCGCGCGTTGGCCGTGCTTCTTCGACCATCGATTTGAGCATTTGCGTTGCCGTAATCACCGGTTTGCCGGCGCAGTTGCACTTTTTAATGATATCCTTCTGCACGAGCGGAACCTTCTCGAGCGGCGTTTCGACGGCGAGGTCGCCGCGAGCGATCATAATCCCATCAGCGGCCTCAATGATCGCGTCAATTTTTTTCAACGCTTCGTGCTTTTCAATTTTGGCAATAACCGGCGCGGTGCGCTTTTTCGCCGCTATCAGGTCTTTGACCAAACCCAAATCTTCCGGCTTTTGCACGAACGAAAGCGCGACGCAATCCACTCCGCTTTCCAGGCCGAATTCCAAATCAGCCCTGTCTTTTTCCGTCAGCGCGGGAATGCCAAGAGAGGTTTGCGGCAAATTAATGCCTTTGTGCGAGTTGAGCGGGCCGCCATCGATGACGCGACAACGAAGGTCGGTGGCGTTCTTCTCGATCACTTCCAATTGAATTGTGCCATCGGCCAGCAGGATACTTTCGCCAACTTTTACATGCACCGGCAGATCGGGAAAAGTCACCGACACCTCGTGCTCGTCTCCCGGCACCGGCCGATTGGTGAGGACGAAAATCTCGCCCGGCCGCAAAACTACCGGCTTGGCCATCAGCCCGGTGCGCAGTTTCGGCCCGCCAAGATCCTGCAGGATCGCGATCGGCAACTTTTTCGTTTCGGCAATCTCACGGATAAGCTTGATTCGTTGCCGATGCTCGTCATGCGTGCCGTGAGAAAAATTGAGGCGCGCAACGTTCATGCCGGCGTCCATCAATGCCGCCAGCGTTTCCGGCGCATCGGTGGCGGGGCCGATGGTGCAGACGATTTTGGTGCGGCGCGGGATTGTCATGATGGTTAATCGGGCACGGGAATGCCTTCGAAAATTTTGCTCACTGGCAGTTCAAACCCGGGCAAAAGTTCTGGAGCTGTCAAGACGTCGCGGACTTTGCGGATGCCTGCCGAGGTACAGACCGGCACTTCTCGTTTTTTAGACATAATCAGCCAAACGATCTGGGCGCCTTGTTCAAGATAAGCATCAACTTTGTTCATCACCTCGAAAAAATCATCTCCCGGAGAAACAATCTCTATTGCCAGATCGGGCGCTATCGGCGGAAAATGACGCCAGTCTTCGGGCATACGTCCTTTTTTAACAAAGGCGACATCGGGGATACGCGATTCTTTGGAACGATCCGGCCACAGCTTAAAGTTGGTTTCAGTCATCATATCACCGATAGGATTCTGCTCCAAATAGAAATCAAGCTTTGCCGCAACTCTTCCCTGAATTTTTCCATGTTCCGGGTTCGCCATTTTAAAGACCACCTTTCCATTATAAAGTTCTGCTGGATAAGGAAGTGAGATTCTTTCCAACTCCTCGACCGTCACATCGGTGCGCTGCTCGATGGGAATAGTTTTGGGGTTGGTCACCGAATAGACCTCGCTGGGCGGAACTTCAACCGATAATGTGTCAATAACCTCGGCCATGTTTTTCTCCTACGCTTAAATTTAGTAGGTACACTTCATTCTTAATCCGGCAAGGGTATGCTTTTAAATATTGTGCTCAATGGCAACTCGAACCCAGGCAAAAGCTCGGGGGCGGTCAAGACCTCACGGACGCGATAGATGCTCGAGGCAGTGAAAACCAAGACTTCGCGTCTTTGGGTGAAAATCAGCCAAACCATCTGGGC
Source organism: Candidatus Zhuqueibacterota bacterium (assembly GCA_022616415.1). GTDB lineage: Bacteria > Zhuqueibacterota > Zhuqueibacteria > Zhuqueibacterales > Zhuqueibacteraceae > Zhuqueibacter. The sequence continues at coordinate 49,901 of JAKEEU010000121.1, forward strand.
GCCTTGCTGAAGATACTCATCGACTTTGTCGATCATTTCTTCAAACTTATCGTCAGGAGAAATAATTTCTGCTGCCAGATTAGGGGCTCCTTCGGGAAATCGAACCCAGTCTTTGGGCGAACGTTCTTTCTTTACAAATGCGACATCAGGGGCGCGCGACTCTTTGGCGCGGTCTGGCCAAAGCCGAAAGTTGGGTGAGATCAGTGCGTAACCGATGGGATTTTGGTCTAAATAAAGATCAAGCTTGGCGGCGAGCTTTCCTTGTATCATGCCATGCACCGGTTTTGCCTCTTTGAAAACGATCTTTCCGTCGTAAAGTTCGGCCGTGCAAGGAAGGGAAGCCCTTTCCAATTCATCGACAGTGACATCCGTGCGTTGTTCGATGGGCAGACACTCGGAAGGAATGGCCTTTTGGGCGGCATCCGAATAGGGTTCGCGCGGCGGAGTTTCAACCGGCAAGGCATCAATCACTTCGGCCATTTCGATCTCCTAATTTTAAGTTTGAGCAATTTGCTAAAAGAGGATGACAACCAAAGATAAATTAAAAATACCGGAAATGCAAGGAGCAAGTCGCAAGTTTGCAGGTTACAAATATCACTTGCACACTTGCCATTTGCAACGCATTCTTGGCGCTACGGCCAGTAGCGCGGGTCCTGGCTCCACGCCTGTTCCAGCGGCTTCAAGCGGTCTTTGTAACGCTTGATGTTGAAGTTGAAGCGATAGGCGAGGCGCAGGAAATCCGAAACGGCGTCATATTCCGGCTCGATCTGCGCGGCGGCCAGAATCCGGTCGATCATCGCCTCGACGCGTTCATTCAGAATGGAAAAAATCTGATTCTGAATCGAGGGCTCGTCCAGCGCCAGCTTCAGGCGGTCGGCGATATCGACGAGCACCAAAATTTCTTTGCACGATGCTCCCGCTGAGTTGTTGAACACGTGTTGCAGCCGCTGCTCGATCATTTCCTGAAAAATCCGCGAGGCGCTTTCGTTGTCGAGCTGCAGGCCGAGCCGCTGCGCCGCGCGAGCCACCTCGAGGCAGGGTTTGTAGGCTTCGGGATCGGTAACCCCGGTTTTCCTTGAAGTGGCATCCAATGAAAGGCCGGGGCGCAGTTTCTCCACTTCCATGCGCAAGCGCTGGCTGAGCGTGTAACGCGCCGGCACCGAAAGCTCGGCGGGCAGCGCGGCGCCAAGCCCGCGCAGCGCCTGCATCAGGCTGCGATATTGCGTATAAATATGAGAATAAATTCCGCTGATTGCCGAAAGCCGGTCTTGGAGCAAAATATCGACCACCTGCTGGCGCTCTTCCGCCAGCATGTCGCGCAGATCGTAAGCCTCGCCGCCCCAGCGCCGAGGCAGCTCATCAACGATCTCATGCTCGAGCTTGTGAAAATCGTTGATCAACGCCTCGCGCGACTCCGCGTAATTCCACGAGCCGTCATCGCGTTTGACAAAGCTTTTCACGCCCTCGCCGGCACCGCGATTAAGCAGGGCGAAGGCATAGGCACGCTTCACGGTCGTAATGCCGGATTCCACTTCGGCGCGGCCGATCATAAACGTCGTGTTTTCGGTGCGTTTCTCCACGAGATCGGTGCGGTTGATGGTGTAGTGATAAAGCCGCTCTTGGGCCGGCGCTCCTGCAAACAGCGTGCGAATAGCGTGGGTATTCACCAGGCGCATAAATGAAACCATCGCCGGCCGCACCAATTTGCGATAAACGCCCTCGCCGTTTTTGAAATCGTGATGATTGCTGCGCGCTTTTTTGAGATCGCTCAAAAAACGCGCTTCGTGCGAGCGGCCGGTGACATGCTCCGCCAGCCGCACCGCGCACGCGGCATATTGGATAACCTGCACAGTCTCAATGCCGGAAAGCTCGGTGAAAAACCAGCCGCAGCTCGTGTACATCAATTGCGTTTGGCGCTGCATTTCCAACAGATGGATCACCAGCAGGCGTTCTGCTTCGGAGAGCGGGCGCTTCTGGTTTTTTTCGAGAAAACTCGCATAGCTTTCCGGTGTGCGCCGGAGAATGATTTCGATATAGTCATTTCGCGCTTCCCACACGTCATGGAGCAAATCCTGGCTTTTCTCCACAGTCAGCGCCGCCAGCTCGTCGCGTAAATTGTCCAGCGCCTGCCGCAACGGGCCGCGCCATTCCTGCGTCCACTCGCGCGGACCGTCGCCGCGGCAACCACAGTTGCGATACCAACGGCCGACGCCGTGTGCGCAACTCCACGCCGTGCCTTCGCCATTCGGGCCTTCTTTGATTTCGACCTCCATCGCCGGCGGATTCGCCGCAAGAAACTCGGCGTAATTGGTGGCACGAATGTGGCGGCGCGGGGCTTCGACGTTCAACAAAAAAGCCAATCCCATATCGCCGTAGCGCTCGTGATGGCCGTAGGTTTCGCCGTCGGTCGCAATCGAAACCAATTGCGCTTTCGCGGCGCCGTTGCTGCTGAAACAATTGTCAATGTTTTGCGCAAAATTTCCCGCGTCGCGCAGCATGTGCTCGAAGCCAACGCCGCGCGACAGGCCGCCGTCGTAGAAAAAAATGTCGATATAGCGCTCCGGCAGGGGATGCCCCTCTGCATCTTTGTCAAACCACCGATAAGCTTGGCGCGTGTCAATCTCGCCATGCTCGACGCCAACCCATTCACCGGCTTGAAACGCCTTGATAGTTGCTGGTTGCTCGTTGCTCGTTGCTCGTTGCTCGTTGCTGGTCGTATCTGCTTCGTGCTCGCTCGCACCGTGTTCTATTTCGGTAATGGCAAAACTGCGGATGCGTTTGGCTTGATGCGGCGAAAGAATGACGAATTTCATGCCGTGATCGATGAGCACGCGCAGGGTGGCGTCGTTCACCGCGGTTTCAGGCAACCACATCGCTTCCGGCTCGCGGTTGAAGCGATAGCAAAAATCCGCAATGCCCCAGCGCACTTGCGTCACTTTATCGCGCGCGTTGCAGAGCGGCAGAATCGCGTGATTGTACGCCTGAGCAATGGCGTTGCCATGGCCTTGAAAGCGCTCTACACTCGCTTTGTCCGCTTCCAAAATGCGATGATAAGTCACCGGGCTGTAGCGCTCGAGCCAGCTCAAGAGCGTCGGCCCGAAATTGAAGCTGACTTGCTCATAATTATTGACGATATTGACGATGCGATTCGTGTGGTCGACAATGCGCGCAAAAGCATTCGGGCGGTAACACTCGGCGTTGATGCGCTCGTTCCAATCGTGATACGGATGGGCGCTGTCCTGCCGCACAATCGATTCGGTCCACGCATTCTCTCGCGGCGGCTGATAAAAATGGCCGTGAATGACCAAACATTTTTCCATGCCAATGTCCTCAAATGTCTCCAACGTTTCACATATAGCCTATGACCTTAGGCGCAAAGCGCAGAGGGCATAGCGCGTGCTGCGAAGAAAATCCCGGCACTATGCCCTCTGCGCTTGTTATAGAGAATACAAAATTTTACTCAAAAGCGCAAGTCTCAAAAAAATCGTTTGCCGGCGCGGCAATCGCTGCAAAAAAAAGTGACAAAAAGAAAACATTCAGGAGGTGGGATAGAACAAATTGCCATTCTCGGCAAATCGTTGTTCCTCAGGATCAACGAAGATCAAAATGGCCGGGTTGTAATATCCCACCTCCTGAAAAACTTTTTCGAGACGAGTTTGCAAGAGGGGCGATATGCGCGTATATGACTAAACAGTATCAGAGGCGGAAAGCCCGGCACGGATGCAAATCCGCAATTTTAATTGCTGTAACGGAGATTTTTTATCATGCGCAGGAAGCTTCGACAATTTCTCTTCCCACTTTTAGCGGGAGGTCTTTTAACGACAGCCACTCAACCGTTTGCTCAGGGATTGTTTCCCATGAGCGGGCGCGGCTTGTCCAATCTCAACACGGCCTGGGTGCAAGAGCGCGGCCAGTTTTCCATTCATGCTTTGGCGACGAGCTATTACCAAACCGCGAAGCTGCCGAAACAAACCGGCCCCGGTCCCGAGTTTGCGACATTTTGGGACATTCAAAGCGGCCTGGCAGCGCACTACTCTTTCAGCCGTCGTCTGGAGCTGACGCTTTCGCAAACGCTCTATCAGGACACCCATCATGACGCCAAATCCGCCAATCTTCCTGACGATCTTTATTTTGCCGCGAAGTTTGGCTCCTATGGCGGCCTGCGCAGCAAGCTGCGTTGGGGCTTCATGACCGGCGCCCGCATTCCGCTCGCCAAGCAGCACAATGTCATTCTCGAAAACTACAGCGCCGGCAGCGTGGAGTTCGGCCTGCTCGGACTGATGTCGTTCAGCAAAGACGTTTTGATTCCTGAAAATGCCTTCAACTTTCATCTCAATTTCGGATTTTGGCATCACAACGACACCGGCAAATCTCTCGTTGGCACGCGCAGCGACTCGTTCGCGGTGCTGGATCCGAGCCGCGCGCTGCTTTGGGGCGCCGGGTTCGCCATTCCTTCGCACCAGTTCGATTTCACGTTCGAAGTGTTTGGCCGCAATTTTCTCGTGCGCCCGCCGGTGACGGCTTATAGCCGCGAAGACTTCGCCTATTGCACTCCCGGCGTCGTCTATCATCCGGCGCATTGGGCCGCGCTCAACGTCGCGTTCGACGTCCGGCTTTCATCGAATCAGGACGCGACGCAATATCTCGCGGGCTTGAGGCAGGTCAATCCCGCGCTGCCGAGTTATCCGAGTTGGCGCGTGCGCTTCGGCGCGCGCTTCGCGTTGAACCAGCCGCCACCGCCGCCAGGACAAAAGCCGCTTTTCGTTAGCGACAACGGCCGCCTGGCGCCCGCGCACAAAACGCTCGAGAAACAGCTCACCGAAGAACGGCGCAAGACTGAAACCGCCCAGGAGGAGCTGGCGAAGATTCGTGACGAGCGCAAACGGATGGAAACGATACTGGCGCGCTTGCGCACCATGCTGAATTACGGCAAAACTCCCAATGGCACTGTCGAGCCAGTATCGACGGAAAAGCAAGAGGATGGAGCAGTTATTAAAAAAGTGGAAAAGGATGAAGAGAAAAAGCCGGAAAATAATCAGCAGCAATAAAAAGTGAAGTCGGATTTGGGCGCGCTAAGGTTTAAATTTTGTAAACTCCTACTGTCCAAGTCCGACTTCGCAGCGTCACTGAATATACTTCCTCGCGCCGAGATAGCTGGCGGTAAGCCCCAACAAAATTCCCGCGCCAATCAATCCCACGAACAAAAAATTCGGCCACTGCAGCGCCGTGCCAAGCTGCAAAAGCAACAGGCTATACAGAAGATAAAGAAATCCGGAGGCCAAAAGCCCGCCAATGACGCCTTGCAAAAAGCCTTGCACCAGCAACGGCCGGTACACGAAGGCGCGGGTGGCGCCGACGAGTTGCATGATTTCAATGAGGCGGCGCTTGGCGTGAATGACCAAGCGCACGTCATTGACCACCAGCACGAGCGCACCGAGACAAAACACCAGCCCCACCAGCACGCCGGTGATCAGCGCGATCTGCACGTAACGATCCAAAGCCAGCGCCAAATCGCGGCGATACACCACCTCGTCCACGCCGCGCAGCTTTTCAATCGCGTCCGCCACGCGTTGGGCCGCAGCGTTATTCTGATAGCTTTTTTGCAGGGAAATGCGAAACGAGGCCGGCAACGGATTGCTGTCGAGAATCTCGAGCAGGCTTTGTCCATCCCGGCTGCCCCGCAAGGCGGGGGTAAACTCGCGCTTGAAGATTTCCGTCGCCTCCTCCTTCGAAATGAATTGCGCTTCGGCCACGCCGCGCACCGCCAGAATTTCCCGGCGCAGCTCATTGGTGCCGGCTTTATCGAGCGCGTTATCCACAAAAACCTCGAATTCAATGCGGCCGCGCACGGCATCGACCAGCGCCACCAGATTCACGGTGATGATGGCCAAAACGCCGGCCACCACGAGCGCAAACGCCATGCTCATGATGGCGATAAACGAGGCCAGCTTGGCGCGGCGAAACCCATCGAGGCCTTCACGCAGGCTGTAAAACAAGCTCCAGCTCATGATTCCTTCTCTTCGATCAGAAACTCTCCCGCCATCGCCGTAAAGCCGTCGGGATTCGTGAAGGCGACCATCGGCGGGCGTTTCTTCGAGCCTTTGATCGCGGCGCAACCCACCTCGCCTTTTTTGTTCACCGCCACAAACTTGTCGTTAAAATCGATTTTGACGCCTTGGCGCTCGTTGATCTCGACGATGCGTTTGCAGGCCTCGAGGCAAGCTTTGGTCGGGTGCATGCCTTGGCGCATCAATGAAACGACATAAAAACTGCCGCAGGTGCGAATCACTTCCTCGCCGCGGCCAGTGGCGCCAGCAGCACCGGCTTCGTTATCGACATACAAGCCGGCGCCGATGATCGGCGAGTCGCCGATGCGGCCGTTAATTTTTCCGAACAAGCCGCTGGTCGTCGTGATGCCCGCCACGTCGCCTTTCGCGTCGATGCCGAAAACGTTGATCGTGCCGCTGGGGCGGCCATTCTTTTCTCTATAAATGCCGTCTGCTGGCGGAAACCAGTCGTCGTCTCCGCTCAAATTCTCCTTCCATTTGAGCCAACGGAGCCGTGATTTTTCCGTCAGCAAATTTTCAATTTGAAAGCCGTGCGCGATGGCGAACTTTTGCGCGCCGGCCCCAACGAGCATCATGTGATCGGTGCGCTCCATCACCAAACGCGCGACACTGCAAGGCGCCTTGATGCCCTCGAGACACGCTACCGAGCCGGGTTTGTGTGTCGGGCCGTACATGCAAGAGGCGTCAAGCTGCACCACGCCTTCTTCATTCGGCAAGCCGCCGTACCCGACGCTGTTATCTTCCGGATCGAGCTCGACAACATTGGCGGCTTTTTCGACAGCATCCATCAAATTCCCACCATTTGCAAGAATTTCCCAGCCGGGCGTATTGACTTTGCGGCCCCAATCTTCGCCGCGGCTGCAAACGATGACGGGCAGTTTGCCGGCGGCGGCTTTCTGTTGAGTTTTACTGGTAATGATGTTTGGCAAATTCAGCGCCGGCAACGCGGCAGTGAATTGCAAAAAGCGACGACGGGATAAGTTGGTGGACATGGGTTTCTCCTCGCGGTTTGATGATTTAAAATGGCTGAACAAAAAAACAGTTTTTAAAATATGGCAAAATTATGGCAAGTAATGGACAAAAATTATCCATAAATTGTCCATATCAGAGGGCCAAACTATTTATCCCTAATCTATTCAAAATCTTTATCCTGAATTATTCAAGAAAGTGAAAAAAGTCGGAGGAATTTTCTCTGCAATTTATTATATTACAGTCATCTAACGACGAACACAACGGAGAAAATTCTC
>JAKEEU010000122.1 GCA_022616415.1 Candidatus Zhuqueibacterota bacterium
CGGGACAACGGATATAATTTTTTATCCGTTGCGTTGTTTCTATCAGTTGGGAAAATTCTTTCTTGTCGGTTTGAGGCGAAGCTTCGCTGGATAGTTACAAATTATTTTGCCATAATCATTTTGCTATTTATCTGCTATTCAACCTTCGCCAAACCAGTTTTTTCGCTTCAAAAGCATCAACGAGCGTCATGATCCTTAAAGCGTCTTTGAAGGCCTGGCTGTCAATGGCTTGCTCGGCCTTGAATTCGATTTCGGTTTTGCGGCCAGGAATCATATTGGCGTAATAGTGCAATGCTTTCCAATTGCCGTAATAGTCGATGGAAGACCAGGAAGCGACCGGCCAGCAATTGTTGATCTGCCAGTACAGCACGCCCATGCAACGCGGCATGATGCGCCGGTAATGCTCCGTTCCCATCTTGATGCCTTCGGCTTGCACGATTTGGCTAACATATAAGGAAAGAAGCAAAATCTTTTGGCTCATCACACTCGCGTAGCGCATAGGTGTGAATGAGCTGATTGCCGCGGCCATGCTTTTGATGCGTCAACATCACCGCGGACTCCAACGCGTGGTCTTCGGGCAACGCAAATTTGTTCACCGAGCTGAGCTGGGGAAACGATTGAAAGCCATATTCACTCATAAAACGCGGTGTTTGTTTCAGGTACTCTTCAAACGGCGCGGCAGCGTGCCAGACGCCCCAATAGTGCATATCACCGGAGGTTGGCGAATTGGGCGAGTCTTCCAAATTGGAACTCGGCGAGCTGGGCCAATAGGTGCGAGACGGATCATACGCGGCGCAAACTCTCGGCAGAATATCGTGAAAGATTTTCAAATAATCATCCCACAAGCTGGCGGGCAAACGCTCTTTCCAGCCCCAGCCCATCCAGGCAGCTTCGACCTCGTTGTTGCCGCACCACATAACAATGCTGGGATGATCGCGAAGACGCTTAACTTGATAAACCGCTTCTCTTTCGACACGCAGCGAATCCGCCGGCGTCGCCGGATACATGCTGCAAGCAAACATAAAATCCTGCCAGACCATGATGCCCAGCTCATCGCACAACTCGTAGAAATCGTCATTTTCGTAAATGCCGCCGCCCCAAACGCGCAGCATATTCATGTTCGCGTCTTTGGCCGACCCGATGAGATGTTCATATTTTTTTCTGTCGATGCGGGTGGTGAAATTATCCGCCGGAATCCAGTTCCCGCCTTTGGCAAAAACCGGCAGGCCGTTCACGACAAACTCAAAGCTCTTGCCGAACTCATCCGGATGTTGCCACAACTCGATGGTGCGCAGACCGATTCTCTTTTCAGCGCGATCGGGCGAACGATTGTCGGCAGAAAGTTTCGCCTCGATGGTATAGAGATGCTGCTCGCCCAAGCCATTCGGCCACCAAAGTTTCGGATTTTCAATTGTCGCTTCCACGGCATATGTGTGAACGCCCGAAATCAATTTGACCGTTTGCCGCACCGTTTTGCATGACCTGTCTTGCGACGCGACCTCGATCGTCGCTTCCATTTCACGCGTTGACTCGACTTCCACGGTCGCCGTGATTTTCGCCGCCTTTTCATCAAGCTGATTTTGAACCACGTGCAAGTCCGTGATCTTCGCGCCATCCCAGGCTTCCAAATAAACGGGCTGCCAGATGCCGCAAGTCACAAATCGTGGTCCCCAGTCCCAGCCAAAATGATACGGCGCTTTGCGGGTATACGGGCTGGTTTTCTCGCCATGATCATTCACCGCGGGAAGCTCATGATCGAGCGTTTGCATTCTTGGCAGGATTTCATTGATCGGCGAGCGGAAATGCACGCGCAGCGTGTTTTCTCCATTCTTCAGCAGGCTCTTACAATCAGCGCGCCAATGGAGTGAATCTTGGCCGCTTTCTTTGAACTTCCAGTTGGCATGTAATTTGACGATCATTTTGCCTGGTCTTTCTCCACGTGCTGAAATCGAAATGACGACAATAATGAATCCAAGAAGTCTGTATTTCGCCTTGTGTTTCATGGTTATCTCGCAGTTTAATCCATTATTGCTGCGAAAAAAACTTTCACGCAAAAGAAATAGTTTACACTTCAACCCAAGCGCCGCTTTTGTGGCTTCGAATAATGCCATCGATGGCTCTCATGTTGGCGACGCCGTCTGCGAGCGGGGTGGGCACACTCGTGCCGTTTAAGATCGCTTGCGAGAATAAATCTCAATTATTTTTCCGTGCTCTTCATCCGCCGCGCGCTCAATTCAGCCTCGATTTGGCGCATCAGTTTTTCATCCAATTTGTAGAATAGAATTAAAACGATTGCCAAAACGCCGGCGGCCGCGGGGATAATGCTCACCAAAGATTTCAGGCCATACAGAACCTCGGGGTTCTGCGCGACGTTGGCTTGAAATCCGAAAGCCGACAGCAATTGCCCGGCCACAAAGGTGCTGATGGCCCAGCCGAATTTTTGTGACAAGGAAATTTTTGATGTGCGTCAAATAATAGCAAAAACAAAAAACTTTGTCAAGAGAAATTTTTCGGTTGATTTTTGAGGCTGGCTACGAAAGAGGTGACTTTATCATCTTGCGGTTGGAATTCCATACAAAAGGGGAAAGCGAGATCAAACAAGAAAAGGACAGGCAAAAAATAAAACAGGGACACAAGCGCATTGTGTCCCTGTCCTTTCTTGGGTAAGAAAGATTTTAGGAGTCGGGGCGACTGGATTTGAACCAGCGACCCCTTGACCCCCAGTCAAGTGCGCTAACCGGACTGCGCTACGCCCCGGCTTGGTTTACAAACAAAAAAATTTAACGATTCTTTCGCTTTTTTGCAAGTCTTTTGTGAATAAAATTTGAATAATATGCTCGACGCTATGAAAGCATGCAAAATTACATACCGTTTTGTTTTGAAACACGCGCTAGCCGTCGTCACACCTGTTAATTGGCAGCAACTAAAAGTTATCCACATCTTATAAACCGACTACCGCCTTCTTTTACTCATGGTCAGCTTTGGTTTAAGCGCCTTATTGCGTTTTTGCCATAAAAATATCTGTAGATAGTGGTTTGGGGACAATCAGCCACAACATGTAGACGAGAGTATAGAAGTAGCTGTAATTTATTGATTTTAATGCTTTAAAATCTTTAACAAATTCCTCGGCATAAATCTATAAACTGCCACAGAAATGCAGCATACGCTTAAAAACAATCTTCACGCAATTATTAGACTTTTAAAACTCCGCCGCAAAGAAGCTTTATAAAAAGTTATCCACATTATGCTCACCGCTTTTTTTTGAGTGTTTTTCCCTTTCACTTTTCTACTGGTTTAAAATCGACCACGTCAGATCAATTTCGCAGGCATTGCGCTCACTCGATCAAATCAAATCGCTGCAATAACTGCAAAATAATCTGAAGGTAACGTTTTGACAAAGCCTGATTGGCAAATCCAATCCAACCAATTTCTGCTGTAGGATCGGTGGGGCCATCCAAGCGCGCGCCGGTTGCGGAATATAGCGCCACTCCGCCACGTTGCGCGATCGAATGCGCGGCAAGATCGTAGGGATGCGCGCAAAGCACGGTGGCTTCATTTTGCCGGCGCCAGCGCAAATTCAGCAATGGCCGCACATCCACGACCAGCCGCAGTTGGCCGGTCATCAAACCATAAAGCTGTCCGCCGGTGGAAAGGTGCTGGTCTGAAAAAATCGCGCCAATATGTGCGGTCAACTCTTCCGCCGGAAGATTCGCGCCGGCTTGCGCATACAAAAATTCCTCTTCGAGCTTGGCCAGCAAGGCCTTGCCGCGTGGAAAAAGGTTGACAAAAGAAACGAACCCGTGCCGCAAGTCGGTAGCCGGATCAGCCGGCAAGAACAATGGCGTTTCTTCTCCGGTGAGCAAATTCGCGCGGACGCTGGAAACTGCAGAAAAAGCGCTGGCCCATAATGTATCGGCAAAAATTTGTTTAATGGGCGGCAGCTCGGTTTGCAAAGAGAAAAAAATATCACTGAGTCGCGTGTCCTCGCCTTTTTCGGGCGCGATGCCGGCCAAAATCCAGCCGCTCGATTTTTGGTGCATCAACAGGCGCGTGCCGTCGATGGGATCGAGCAGAACGCGAAATTGCGGCGCGCCGTGGCCGAACGGCAGGGCCTCGCCCTGCTCAAACTCGCCGACGAGCAGAAAGGGCGGCGCCTTGCGTTGATATTCGCCAAGAAATTGCAGCAGCGCGGTTTCAGCGACGACGTCGATGCCGTAAATCGTATCCATTGCGGCCTGCGCGGCGACATTCGACATTTCACTGCGGCGGCGTTCGGCAAGCGCCACTCGCACGGCCGCGCGCGCATGCTGATGGGCGCGCCACAGCAAATGCGCCAAAGGCTCGGCCGGATGATTTTTCTCAATGAGCACCTGGGGGATGGACATGATTTAATTTCCTTAATTTTGTCAAACTCATCCTGCCTTATTTACAAAAATCGTCTAACAAATACAAATCATTTATGATATTTTTCCTCGTGTTCGGAACCGCGCGCTACAACCAATAAGAATAAACTGGCGGCTTCAATTTCACTGAAGAAAAGATTGATCGGCAGTGCGCGGTTTAGTATATTTCTTAAAAGTATATATCGAATGCCAAAGATTGACGAGGCCCCCATGTTCTGCTATTCTTGTGGTACCGAGATCAAGCTGGAGAGACAGCCTGGCCGGGGCGACACTTGCCCTAAGTGCGCGTCGTATTTGCACTGTTGTCTGAACTGCCGGTTTTACGACGTAAAGGCGCACCATCAATGCCGCGAGCCGCAGGCCGAGTTTGTGCAAGACAAAACGATGGGAAATTTCTGCGATTATTTTGAGGCCGCCGCACAGCGCGGTGGGGCGGGTGAAAGCGCTCGTGCCGCCGAAGCGAGGAAGAAGCTGGAAGAGCTTTTTAGAAAGAAATAACCCCGATCTTGCACCGTAGCGCTAAAACTGCCACCCAATTACCGAAGGATAATCGGGGTTTGACTTTTATATGTGCAAAATTAAGGAAAAAAAATGAGCAAGGTCATTTTCACCATGCACTGCCTATGGCAAAATGGCCTTGCTCTCTATAGCCCCCATTAAATTATAACTCCCCAAAGAGAAAGAGTTAGGAAGAATGTGCCGGCTGCCCCAAGGCGAGAGACACCATCCCGCCAATCTGATATGATGGCGGGATGGCCAGCCTCTCTTAAGAGCCCCAATTCCCCAGTGAACTTGAAAAAAACTCGCCAAAATCATCACCTTAAAGACCACGATTCCGTCGCGTTCAGATGCTGATCGACCAGTCTCTCTCAACACGCCCAATTATTTGACACCTCCCCCCGCAGTGTATGCTGCAGAAAGCTTTGTACATCACGGTTCGAGAGAAGCCATCCCGCCACGCTCGTCTTGCAGCGGGATAGCGCTTCTCTCAAGGGAAGAGTCCCCCCACCAACCGGGATTATCGTACACCCTCGCTAACGGGGTTATCGGGACGACACTTGGCGCCGAGATGTGTTACTTAGTCTTCAGCCAACTTTTGCTGGCGCCTTCCGTCTTCTATTATTATAGACACGGCAAAACCCATTTTACTCACACATTTTTTTTGAAAAAAGTAAATTTTTTTAAGGTTATTTGTGCCGGCGCCGGTTGTGCTTGTCATGAGAAAGTTGAAAAAAGCAGCGCCTGTTCCCGTCCCTCGCTGCACTCCAACTGCGGTTCTTGATTGAATTTGTGGTCGTAAAGCTGCTTCCCAAGGTTTTTCATGAGCGTTTGATGTGAGATTTTTCCCTGCGCCTCGCGGACAAGCTTGATAAAATAATACGTGAACGCGCCGTGGTGCTTGCCGCGGCCCATTTTGGCGTCTGCGGCTTGTTGATCGCTTTTGCATCCCGCCAGCAAAATATTGCCTTCGCGCACGCGATGATCGCCAAAGCGCACTTTCTCGAATTTTTGCACTGCCGCGGTGAACCGCCGCTCAAACTCCTCGTCCGGCCCGCGCGTCTTGCTGCGCAGATCCCCCAATTCCTGCCGCACGAATTGCATTTGCTCCTGCAAAAACTTCTTGCGCGCCGCGGCAATCGCCTTGCGTTCATCGAACGTATTGGGAATAAAGCGATAGCCAATGTCATCCGGGCCGCGCTGGTTGCTGCCGGAGTGGCAGCAATCCATGACCAGCGTCAGGTTGCTGTTGGCCGGAAAGCGACTGTAGAGTTCTTTCAGCTTGTCGTCGATCAGATAGCCTGCTTTGTCGTGATCGTACAACACCAGCGCCTCGTCGCTGCCGTCCGGCTCGTCGCCGTTTTTGTCCGGCGCAAAATGGCCGTGTCCGGCGTAATGAAAAACCCGCACCGCCGGCTCGCTGCCGCCTTGCGCCAACCACTCAAGATTTTCGACGACGGCTTTGGTGGTAGCGTCGCGATCCGTAATGACTCGAATGTTGTCCGTTGAAAAACCGTATAGCTCCATCAACAAATCTCTCATCGCGGCAACGTCATTGACGCATCCCCGCAACGGATATTTGCGGTATTTGTTGATGCCAACCAGCAGGGCTTTTTTTAGCATGCGAATTTCCTCCTACTTAAAATTTGTTCACCGTTTTTCACTGCATCACGGCCGCTACACATATCGTGTTGCGGATACTTAAACCGCCTCTCCTGCAAACAGCAACCGATCCGCCGTCTTCAACCGGCTTTTGCCGAAATAGGCGTTTGTCCAGCGATCATCGGGTTTGAGCGCGAGCCAGGGCCCTCGTTTGCGCCGCCGTTCCGCCATTTGAAAACGGAAACGGTAGTGATCGTACAAACGCATCAGCTCGCAGCCGTAACAGTCCGCCACGTCCGTGTCCCCGCGCACCACCAGAAAATTCTCGTCGTTGCCGGCGGAAGCGGACTTGGAAAGATTGTGCGAGCCGCTGATGACCACCGGCGACTTGGAAGTAAAATCGACGATGATGATCTTGGTATGAATAAGAATATTGCCGCGCTGGCCGTGCTTTGATTCTTTAAGCCAGCCTTCCAAGCCGCTCGACAGCATCGCCGTGGCCACGAATTTTGCCGTCTGATCGGCGTGATAACCCGTGATCTTGCTGCGCGTGTTTTGCAAGCCGTAACGAAGAATGGCGTCGTGCGGGTTGCCCACCAATGCCTGCTCGATGTCATCGTACAAATCGAACGCCGTGCAAAACAAAACGTCCCGTTTGGCGGCCTGAATCGTGTGCACGAAAAACTTCAGATCGTCGCCGCCGGAGCGCGGCGAAAAGCCGGCCAGCACGAGCTGGGAGTCCGTCAGTTTATTGTTTTCATTAATATATTTGCGAGCCGCTGCGGGTTTGTCGTGATGGCGCCAAAGCTCTTCAAACAAGTTGAGGTACTGTTGCGCCATGCCTTCTTGTTCCACAATGTGTACGACGTTGGCCTGGCGATAAACGCCGTTCTCGGTGAAATTGGTCGAGCCGGTGAGCACGGCCTGCGGACGGCGCACACCGCGTACCAGCTTGCTCAACACCATAAACTTGTGATGGCAAATCTTGCTGGTTATACGCGGCCGCTTAATGGAGTCCGGCAATCCCGTAAGATTGTGCTCGTTTTCCTCGGTCTGCTCATCTCCCGGCTTGGCGTGATAGACGACGCGAATTTGCGCGCCTTTGTCACGCATCATTTTGACGGTTTCGACAATCTCGTGCAGCTCGTATTCGTAAATGGCGATGTCGAGCGCCCAGGTGTCATTGGCAGCCCGCTCGATAAAATTCAAAATCTGCTCGAGCATGCCGCGGCTGAGCCAATTCAATGCTTCGGTCGGGGGATGAAACACCGATCGCATGCGCCGCGCCCGGCTCATGGCCCGGGCGGTTTCCGGAAACTTTTTGGAAAAGGCCTGGCTGGCAGCAGCAGCGCGATTGAACAGCACACAGTGCTCTTTGCCGCTCGCGCTCGCCGTCTTCACGTTGACGGTTGGCCCCGGCTCAAGCTTCGGCGCTTCTGGTGTGCCGTAGACCGGGTAAACCTTGTACAGATATCCACCGCCCGGCTCAACGCCATAATCCGACCAGCGAAATTTTTGGATCGGCGCTGCTTTAGTGGGCATGAGCATTCCCGGCTTATAAAATTTGCCAGGAAAATTGAGCCGGCCGGACAACCACTTTTCACTCCCATCTTGACTGTCACGGCGTTCGATGGCAAAACCGAGCAAGCCCTGGCGCCGGTCATTGTCAACGTTCATCGCCAAAATCACGCCGGTGGTGCCAGCGTACGCCTTCACCAGGACGCCGCTTTCACGCGCTGTTTTTCGCATAGAGCCTCGTTCGGGAAAGGGTGGAAGTGCGGGCCGCTTGCCCTTACATTATTATAGACACGAAAACTGTCGGATTTCTCTCAACAGTTTAAAAAATATTTTTTAACAGGCAAGCACTTTCTTGTAAAAACGAAAAGCGCCCCTCGCAACGAAGAGCGCTTTCCATGACAAGCGTGGGCAAACCTGAGCATAGGTGTATAAGCCAAACGATCTAAATCGTAAATCTAAAATAAGACCAGGGTGACCACGAACACGCGGTTGTGCCAATATTGGCGCGGGCTCGCCATCGGCCGCGCTGCATGCCGACGAACGTGTGGTCGCGAGCATTGCCAAAAATATTGTGATACATGAGGAACGTTTGATTCGTCTCCTCGGCCCATTTGCCGGCATTCACCGCACCATGCGCATCGACTTCGACCGTATATCTCACACCGGGCAGATTGACCGGGTCCCAGCGGAGTTGCATCCCGCGAGGCCAATGATCGAAGACGTCCTCTTTTTGTGGCTGTTCGAGCCGCGGCACGGCGCCTTTCCACCACGTCAAGGTCGGATCACCAAGCAGCACCAGTCCGTAAAACCAATAGCGCTCCGAATGATCGTGATCCGGCCCGCGCGCCTTCCACCAATCCACGAACGCATCGCCCATGACTTTACCCTGCCCCAGCGGGCGATAGAAATCTTCAAAATAGAGCATCGAGCCGGTTTTGGCGCTCGCCACTGCAGCGAGTCCATGATTGGTTCCGCCGCCGTTTTTATCAAAAATGTACCAGCCGGCGAGATAGTCGTGGGTCGTGAACCGGCCCGGGCCGCAGCAGAAGAGATTGTAAAAGTGCGCATTCGGCGGGTTGGTATCCCGGAAGTAGGGCGTTAGAATATACTCGTTGCTCTCGCCGACGCGAAGCGCGTGACCATGCGTCCAGGAATGGGCGCACAGTTGGACCCACGAACGCAGCGAGTTGACCTCGGCCTTGTAGAGATCGGCGTCAGTGGTCGCGGGGTTGGTGTACTTCGTGATAGCCGCGGCCGGAAACATCTCGTCAAACGCACAGTCATCGAAGCCGGTCCAATCGTCATCGACGTAAGCCAACGCTGAACGTGCATGCCCGAGCTTGCCGAGCCGGAATTTGTGATTGCGCGCGAAATAGTCATTAATCAAATCGGCGTCGTTGCCGTTGGCGGTCGGCGAGTAGATGCGGCCCACCCAAATCTCCGGATCGAGATTGCCGTCATGCGCGTCGAACACGCCATCGGCATCCGCGTCGTTCCACGTGCCGTTGGTATCCATGTAATAAAGATCGCAGGGGAAATGGTCGCCGTCCAAGTCATACCACGGGACGACGATAGCGCCGACCATCAGCACACCCACCGGGTTGAATCGCTTGATGTAGTTGCGCACTTGGGCCGGCGTGCCGCCATTAACCACATGAATGGTCGCCCAATAGCCATCGCGTCCAACGTCGAGTACATATTGGTCGATGCTTGCCGCTACAGCATCATAAACGGGTTTATCAACGAGCACGAGAAGATCGCCCTTGGGATAGTGCCGTTTGGTTTTCTTGTTGCGATAGGCCTCGTCCGCCGGATAGCTCGGCCGCGGCTTTTGCTCCGCATCAAGCGCAAGATCGACGAGCCGGCCGCGAAGATCGAGATAATCCTTGAAGGATTGGAGCTTGAATGCCTGGTTGGAACGAAATTCCAAGTTTCGGATATTGGCGTACGCCTGGCCGAGCTTATATTCACGCCCAAGCGCATCGAGGTTGATCATCGTGCGATCGCCAACGATCTCTCCGCGAAAGCCCTCCCGCTCGCGAAACGCCTGCCCCTTGTCGGCAACAAAATCGTCGCTGCATTTGCGAGTGTTTGACATGGTTTTCTCCTTGTGAAATGGTGAAATTAAGACATCTTTGGTTTTTGCCTCCTGCTTATATAGACAGCAAACCTGCCATGTTTTCCCGGCTTTTTAAAAAAGAAAGGCGCTCTTCCTGGCGAAGAGCGCCTTCATCATTAATTACGCCATCAGGCGCACAAACACAGAAAAATTCTAAAAATCGATGGTTCATGTGCTTCGCCGTTCTTTGGAAAACAGCTCCGAGACGGTGGACTTGCCGGCAAAAGACTCCCCTTGTTGCCGATTCTTGCGGCGCAGGCGAAGCCAAAACCACACAACGAGCAGAAGTAAAGCGGCGGAGAGTGCAACGAGAATAAAGGCAGTCATATTAACCGCGGAAGTTATGGACGAACACAGACAAGAAAATTATTGCGATACACGACTCCAGCTTCAAGCATGCGCGGGAATCATCGTTTGCTCTTTGCCTTTGGATTTTTGCGGTACACCAGCGGCGCGCTTGTCAAGTGAAAAATAATTTTCCGCAAAACGCGCCAGCCGCACGAACGGCAGGCCGATGAGAAAATACATCACCGCCACCAGCAAGCCAAGGCCGATATAATCAAAATCAATGCCGGCGAGCCGCTGATACTCGCGCGTCAATTCCACCATGGCGATGACGGAAACGATGGAAGAGTCCTTGATCAGAGAAATGAAATCGTTGGTCACCGGCGGGATTACCAGGCGCAACGCTTGTGGAATGACGACGTGCCGCAGCGCTTGCCAGCGCGTCATGCCCAGCGCCAACGCCGCCTCCATCTGGCTGCGGGGAATGGACAGAATGCCGGCGCGATAATTTTCGGCTTCGTACGCCGCGTAATTGAGCGCCAGCCCGGACACCGCGGCCACGACCGGCGTCAATTTGATGCCCACCAACTGCGGCAACGCGTAGTAAATGAATAGCAATTGCACCAAAAGCGGCGTGCCGCGAATCGCTTCGATGAACAATGCCGCCAATGAGGAAAACGGCGCTATCGCATACAGGCGGGTGAGCGCCAAAATCAGACCCAAAAGAATCGCGAAAATCATGGATGAAATCGACAAGCCAATGGTCGTAACCGCCGCGCGCGCTAGCAGAGGAAGATAGTCTTTATAATATTTTTTTATTTTATCCTGCCACGTTCTTTCCAGCTTGCGCTCGCGCAAAAAAGCCTGCCAGGCTTCAGGCGGCGTGTTGGATGGCCGCGTGTCACCGAAAAATTCCGCCAGCCGCGGCGTCCACATATTCCAGCGCTCGTAAATCTTCCGCAGCGTGCCATTGTCGATGAGTTTTTGCATGGCTTGATTGATCTCTTGCAAAAGAGCGGTGTCGCTTTTGCGCAGGCCGATGCCGTATTTCATCTCACCAATCGGATCGCCGGAAAATTTCAGCTTCGCGTTGGTATAGCCGTAATACAGCGCGATGGGATGATCCATCAGCACCGCATCCAGCCGCCCCAGCGCCAGATCCTCGTAAGCCGTAATTTGGCCGTCGTAGGGCCGAATTTCAATGCCGGCATGCGTCTGTAAAATTCGCTCAGCCAGGGAAGCTTTCAAAGTGCCGACCACTTTCCCGTCGCAGTCTTTTAGGTTGTTGATATCATAAGTGTCTTTGCGCACCGTCAACTGCTCAAACGTCACGTAATACGGAATGGAAAAGTTGATTTCCTGCTCGCGGTCCGGCGTGATCTCGAGGCCGTTGACGATGATGTCGTAGTTGTCGATGCGCAGGCCCGGCACCAAACCGTCCCATTGATTTTGCACGAACGCCGGCTCGCGCCCAAGCTCCGCCGCGAGTGCGGCCACCAGATCCACCTCGAAGCCGAGCATGCGGGTCGGGTCTTGAGGATCGGGAAAAATAAAAGGCGCGCCGCCTTCGGAATCGGCGCCCCAGCGCAAGATTTTTTGCGATGATGTCTGTGCTACCACAGATGCCGTGAGCCAGAATATGTAGATGATGGGCAAGAGATGTTTGATCATGGCAAGTCCGTGCATAAAAGTCAGCAACGCTTTTTCCAACGGATGAAAGCGGCCAACGGATTTTATTTTTGAATCATCCGTTGGCCGCCTTTATCCGTTGGTGCATTTTTTGCAAAAATATCTTTTTCGTTGCGGTTCCCGTTGCGTTGCAAAATCAAAGCGCGATAAATTTTAAAGAAACCGTTTGAGAAATTTGCGCGTCCGCTCGTCTTTCGGTGCGGAGAACATTTGCTCCGGCGGAGCGGTTTCCACGATTTCGCCGCCCTCGAAGTAGACGATTTTATCCGCCACGTCGCGCGCGAAGCGCATCTCGTGGGTGACGACAATTTGGGTCATGCCTTCCTCATCCAGTTTTTGCATGACTTGCAAGACTTCATCCACCAGCCCGGGATCGAGCGCCGAAGTCGGCTCGTCGTAAAGCATCACTTTCGGTTGCATAGCCAAAGCCCGTGCAATCGCGGCGCGTTGTTGCTGGCCGCCGGAAAGCTGTGAAGGATAATGATTAACGTGCGTTGAGAGGCCGACTTTGTTCAACAATTCGCGCGCCGCGGCCTCGGCTTGCGCCGCCGCAACCCCCCTTACAACCATCGGCGCTTTCATGATATTTTGCAAGACGGTCAGGTGGGGGAAAAGATTGAAGCTTTGAAACACCATGCCGACGTTGATGCGCAACTGCCGGACTTTGGCATGGAATTGATTATCAAGCGGAGCTTGCGCAGAAGTCCGTTCCAAATTGATATCGCCGATGGAAATTTTGCCTTGATCGAAGATTTCAAGACAGTTGAGGCATCGCAAAAAGGTCGATTTGCCGCAGCCGGAAGGCCCGATGAGCACGGTCAGCTCTTGCGGTGCAATGTGCAGATCGACGCCTTTGAGCACGGCATTGCCGTGAAACGACTTGTGCAGGCCGTTGACGGCGACGACGGTGTTGTTCTCTGCCACAGCGTTTTCTCTCATGCGTTTTGCCCTCCGCCCTCGGCCCTCTGCAGCTCTTCCATCATCTCAAAAGCATAGCGCAAATGCGGAATGACGATGGAGCCGCCGATAATGAGCGCGATGTTCATGGCCTCGTGCAGCTCTTCGCGCGTCGCGCCCTCGGTGACGCAGCGGTCGAGGTGATAGAAAATACAGTCGTTGCAGCGCAACACCATGCTGCCGACCAGCCCCATCAACTCTTTGTATTTGACCGGAATTTTGCCGTCGAGATACGCCTTGTTGTCGAGCGCGAAAAATTTCTGAAAATCTTTGAAGCCGCTGTTCAGAATTTTTTCGTTCATGTCGAGGCGGTATTTGCGGGTTTTGGTGATTTTGGATTTCATAAAGATTTTTCCCAATCCGGACGGGCCGGAACATTTTTTAAACCGCGAATGGACACCAATTAACGCGAATAAAAATTTGCGTCTATTCGCGCTCATTAGCGGTTGACGTTTTTTGTCGAACGAGCAAGAAACTCATTAAATTTTGCATAATTTACGGAGGAAAAAACCAAAATGCAAGTAAATGTATCGCGAGGCTGGCTTCATTTATTCGCCGTCATCCGAGCGATAAGCCGGTTGTACGCCTCCAGCGTATCCACGTCTTCCAAAACGCTCGCCGTCGGCATTTCCACTTCCAACACGGCATCGGGGTGATGAAACAGAATTGACTTGCAACCGACATCGCCGCGCAGCGTGAGTATTTCGGGCCGATAGCGCAGATCGAAAATCACTGGATTGCCGCGGCGTCCGGCAAAAGTCGGCACGGCAATCGTTTTCTCCTTTGCGTTTAAAAAAGATGAAATGAGAAGATTCAACTCCGCAGATTGGACAAGAGGAAGATCAGCCAGCGAAATCATCACCGCGACGGCATCCGAAGCGAGCGCCGCCAACCCGGCGTGAATCGAGCTTGCCATGCCGCTTTGGTAAGCGGGATTGTGGACGAATTGCACGGGACGGCGCTGCAAAGCTTTCCGCACTTTTTCTGTTTCGTGGCCCAGCACGACGATGACTCCATCGACGTGCGCTTGCAGAATAGCATCGACGGTGCTTTCCACAATCGTCTTTCCGGCAAACGGCAGCAACAGCTTATGTTGACCGGCCATGCGTTTCGATTCCCCGGCGGCAAGAACGAGCGCGGAAATTTTTTTCATAGCAAAGCGACGTTCGTAGTAACGCCTTCAGGCGCAAGATCCGCAGACATAGTAAAAAAGTTTGTTTTTTTATTGAGACATTTCTCCATTTCCCAAACTCGGTGCCTAAAGGCACTACTACGAACTTATTTTATCAACAAGAGCTTCTTCGTCTGCGCGAAGCCTTCCGCCTGCAAACGATAGAAATAAACGCCGCTCGGCCAACCGGTCGCATCCCAATGAGTTTCGTGTTGGCCGGCCGGCATTTTTTGATTGACCAACGTCGCGACCTCTTCGCCGATTTGATTGAAGATTTTCAGCGTCACCTGGCTGAGGCGCGGCAGCGCAAACGCAATCGTCGTGGCAGGATTTCCCGCAGAACGGGATGTCGCTCCGCTCCAGAATGGATTGGGGTAATTTTGCGCCAGAAAAAAATCAACGGGCAAATTCGTCGCGGTTTCACTCACGGAAGTCGTTGGCTGGGCGCTGCGAAAAACTCCGGCGCTAAGAGTGCCCGCAAAAACATAGCCGCTCGCGTTCGTCGTCAGCGCTCGCACAAATGAACTCGATAAACCGGCGTTCAGCGGCGCCCAATTGCCGCCATTATCGATGGAGCGAAAAATGCCGCCGCCTTCGGTGCCGGCAAAAATATGTCCCTGCTTGTCAATAGCGAGCGAGATGACACGGCGGAATGTTAAACCGAGTGGGACCGCAAACCAGCTATCGCCGTTATTGGTGGAGCGAAAAATGCCATCACCGCCCCACGTTCCGGCAAAAATGTGATCGTTCTGATTGATGACCAAGGCCCGCATATCGACATTCGTCAGGCCGGTGATGATTTGCCTCCAGCTCGCGCCGCTATCAGTGGAGCGAAAGACGCCGTTGAGAGTGCCCACAAAAACGTGATCTTGCGAATTGGCCACCAACGTCACGATGATCCCACTCGTCAGGCCGGTGTTGCTCGGCGTCCAACCGTCGCCGTTGTTAGTTGAAACAAAAACACCACTCCCGAGCGTCCCGGCGAATAAACGACCGTTGGCATCGATAGCCAACGAACGCACATCCAAATTTGTCAAGCCGGTGTTGACCGGCGTCCAACTGTCACCATTATCGCTGGAGCGCAAAACGCCGCTCCTTTCCGACCCGGCAAATAATTGCCCGGCGTTGTTGACGACCAGCGCAAAAACTCTACCCTTGATCAGATCGCCATTGGGCGCCGTCCAATGGCCGCTTTGGTCGTTCGAGCGCAACACCCCGGCTTGTTGGGTGCCGGCAAAAATCTGCCCGCTTGCGTTGGTTGCAAGAGAATAAACTTTGGTTTCGGTAATGCCAACGCTGGCGTGCGTCCAACTGCCGCCGTCATCGGTCGAGCGATAAACGCCCGCGCCAAAACTTCCGGCAAAAATTTGATCTTGGGCGTTGACGGCTAATGAAATAATCGTGTCGGTTCCCAAGCCGACATGGGCGGTTTTCCAACTCGCGCCGTTGTCCGTGGAAAGAAACATGCCACCTCTATTGGTTCCCGCAAAGATCACGCCCTTTGAATTGATTTTCAAAACAATCACCGTCGGATCGGTCAAGCCGGTATTGACTTGTGCCCAAGTATCGCCATCGTCGAGCGAGCGAAAGATGCCAAACCTGCTCGTTCCGAGAAAAAGTTGGCCGTTGGCATTGACGGCCATGGTGAATACCGTCGCGCCATCCAAACCGACATTGGTCCAAGTGTCACCGTTGTCAGTGGAGCGATACACCCCTCGCCCCGAGGCGCCGGCAAAAACGTGTCCGTTGGTATTGACAACGAGAGCCAAATAAGTGTTGCTGGGCAACCCGTTGGAAAGAGCAACCCAGCTTTCACCATCATCGAGAGAGCGGAACACGCCGGCCGAAGTTCCCGCAAAGAGATGGCCTTGAGCGTTAACCGTGAGAACCAGAACTCTGGGGTCATCCAAACCGTTGTTGACCTGTGTCCACGTCTCGCCCTTGTCCAGCGTGCGAAAAACGCCGTTGCCATCATCGTCGCCGGCAAATAAATAGCCGTTGCGGCCAGCAACGATGGTATTGATAAACATGCTCGCTAAACCGTTATTGATGGGCGTCCACATGGCGCCGTTATTGGTTGAGCGGAAGATGCCATTGCTCTCGGTGGCGGCATAGAGAAACCCGCCGGAGTCGGCGGCCAGCGTATACATCACACCGCCGTACGGCCCGTTGAATTGCTGCCAAAAATTGGTTTGTGGAAAAGCAGATTGCGAAGCAGCGGCAAGGCTCAGGACGAGCCAGAAGAAAATAACTCGAGGTTTCATTGTGACCTCTCTTTAATTCCACGTGGACCAAAACTCACACGGAATTTTCCAGAACCTTTTTCCGCGTGCGTTTTTGATTCACATGGCATCCGTTGGGTTGCGATTTCTTCCGCGTTGTTGTGTTTACATTCACCCATTCCGTAATTTGACAAATCGTTTGCACAGCCAAAACGCCACCGGCCCGGTTGCCACAGCGATGGAGCCGGCGATGATTTCATCCGACCCGCTTGCCAGCATGGCAAACAGGCCGACCGCGACCGGGCAGATGACGGTGAGCCACAAGCCGATTTTGCCGCCGGGCACGCGAAAGTAGCGCGGCAAATCCGGCCGGCTGCGCCGCAATTTCGCCAGCGCAAAAAACTCCAAAAACATCCCGCAGAGAATGACCCAAATGTTGATCACGACCAGGCTTTGAAAATCACCCCACGCGAAAATGCTGTAGATGACGCCGCTGAGCACGATCGCGATCACCGGCGTGCCGTATTTCGGCGAGACGCGCGTGATCGCTTTCGGCAAATAGCCGTCGTGCGCCATCGCAAATGGAATACGCGAATAGGAAAGCAGCCACGTGCCAAACAGGGCCATGTTGGCAATCACGCCGGCCATCGAAACCCAGCCGCCGAGAAACGGACCGCCGATCATTTCCGCGATTTTGGCGAAATGCCCGGATTCCCAATTTTGCCAATTCGGGTCGATCGCGAGACTCACAATAATCGGCAAGCCGTAGCTCGCGAGCACGAGCGGAAAGATCAACACGAGTGCGCGTGCAATCGCTCGCTCCGAATTTTTGATTTCCTCCGCCGCGGTGCCGATGCCGTCGAAGCCGCTAATGAACCAAATCGCCATCAACAAGCCCGAGCTTAAAACACTCGTGAGGCTTTTGCCTTCGGGAATCAGCGGCAAAAATGGATTGTGGGAGATCTGTGGCAGGCCGAGGAGAATCATCACGATAAACGGCAAGGTCATGAACAACACAAAGAGAATCGAGCTGGTGCCGACAATCTCCACGCCACGAATGTTCAGCAGCGTAAAAAACCAGATGACCGCCAGCGCGATGCCCCAGTGAGCAAGCTCGTTCATCTGTGGATCGAAAAATTTGAAATAGTCGGCGACGAGCACGGCGTAAATGGCGCAATCCAAAAACGAGCTGATCCACCACCACCAGCCGGCTTGAAATCCCCAAAAATCGCCGAACGCGATTTTAACCCAGCGATAGAGCCCGCCTTCCACCGGCAGCGCGCTCGAAAGCTCAGCGGACATGAAGAGTAGCGGCAGCCCCCACAAAATCGGCGTGACCAAGAGCAGAATGAACGTCATCCCCGGCCCGACCGCGGTGACGAATTCTTCCAACCCAAACGGCCCCGAGCAGACGGTGACGTACACGACGCAGAGCAAGCTTTTCCAGCCGAGCGAGCGTTTGAGTGCCGGATGAACTGGGATGGCTGGGGGAGCCAGAGCGATCGTGCCAGGTTTACTGTGGAAGGATAGGTCAGGTGGCTCATGCATAGTCTTTACCCCCAAAGCCATCAACGGACACAGTCATTACCGGAAAGCTTAGAAAAATTTTTCGGCTCATTTTGGCTCAGCCATACGCCTGTCTGTTCATTCTGCTTTACTGAAGGACTTACTTTTCTCCATCAGCTTTCTATCCAGGAGTCGGTTTATCGTATTAAGTTCTTCCCCAATATGATGTGCCATATGATAAGCATGCTTCCATAACTCTCGGAACAATTGATGCGGCTTTTTAAATTCCGGACCAAAGGCTTCAGCAATTTCATCGTGAGTGACGTCCCTTCTATCGACCCGAAGCAGGGGTTGTCTTTCCTTATATAACGACAACACATGATATGGTTCCGACGCTTGATCGCCAACCTCATAAACCTCCTCCAGCCGAAGAGAGTACTCACCTTCTAGAGGTGCTATCAGTGTTCCAGGATCTGCTGTAGGTTCCCACGGAATCAGGCCGCGTTTCGTAGCACGAAAGACGTTGATCAAGAACTTGGTTAGTTCTGGTGTCAAAGGGATATCTGCCATGATAACTCTCCATATTTTAATCGCTTACCCGTGATTCGTATTTTCCAACTTCCGCAGCAAGAATGGTGTTTATTCGAAGAATTGCCGCTGCCAAACTTTCCAATTCGCGAATTTGAGGCGGGCGGCTCATAAATTTTCGTAGTTGTGCGTTTAGTGTATTAAGCTGCGTAATAAGCAAATTGAGCTTCTTTTTGGTGTCATCTTTGAAATGCAGCGCCCACCTGTTTGTGATGAAGGTGGGCAATGATAATAGTAAGTGCGGAGTAGATGTGCATCAGGATGGATATGAGCCGCAATCTCACGAGAAAATGCGGCATAGTCGATTCGCGTGCTGCCAAATTCATCCCGTAACACGCTATCCAGATAACCGCCATCAATGTAAACGGCGACTCGGCTCATAAGTCCCTCCCTACTGGCTATGATACAAAAGGCAAAGGTCACCCGCAACGGGTGACCTTGCATACAACTACCATAAACCACCTGACGTACCCAGCGTGGCATCTCCACGCCTTATAGAACGCCAGGGAAAGTTCCAAGACAAATATAATAAAGCCA
This sequence comes from Candidatus Zhuqueibacterota bacterium, assembly GCA_022616415.1. GTDB lineage: Bacteria > Zhuqueibacterota > Zhuqueibacteria > Zhuqueibacterales > Zhuqueibacteraceae > Zhuqueibacter. Next base: position 19,096 of record JAKEEU010000122.1, read on the forward strand.
TTGATGATTGTCAATGTCTTTTTAATGTTTTTTGAGTCAAAGTCAAATCACCCCCACCTCTTTCCCCACCTTCTCGAACGCCTTCACCGCGAAATCCAAATCTTCAGTCGTATGCGTGGCGGAGATCATCACGCGCAGGCGCTCTTTGCCTTTGGGCATGGTCGGGAAGCCGATGGCCATCGTGAAAACGCTGTTCTCAAAAGGCTTTGGAGAGCGTGCCGATCTCAAGATAACGCGACCAAGCACGCCCTCACTTTGCGCGTCGTCGATCATAAAGACCTGCCGTAGCGCATGACTATGGCAGAGTGACGAAGTCTTCGAGAAAATCGCGAGCCGATGCAGTGTCGAGACGGTAGGTGACGTTTGTCGCCAGACACATGGCGTCCCCTGTCACCGTCAACGAGGCGATTATGTTCGTCTCGTTGGCGCCGGCGCCGAGGAAGTTGGGCCCGCCCGAGTCGCCAAAGCAGGTGCCGCCATCACCGGTGGCGTCGTTTTGAGAAAGTCGCAGCCAGGCGTTGTTAAGAGCGTTGAATTCAGAGACCGCGACCCAGCGCAGGCTTGTGAACGGGAAGCTAGGCGGACCGCCGCCAATCGTGGGTTGGAGCACACCGTAGCCCACCGCAGTGAATTTTTGACCGTTCAGCGTTCCAGCCGCCTTCATTCGATCGAACAAATTGGCGGTCGGAAGCGACGCGGGATCAATATTCATGATTGGCTTGTCAAGAATGATCACGGCGATATCACCCGGATCCGACTGAACTTGATTGAAATTCGGATTGGTATGCATGGTCCCGTGGTAAAGCTTCGAGTTTGAGGTAAAGGAAGGGTCGAACGTCACCCAAACGTCAGTGATACCGATTGACTCGAGAAAAGCGGTGCAGTGAGAAGCGGTTAGGAAAACCGTGGGGGCAATTAGAGTCCCGGAACATAACAAATCCTTTTGGCCAGGAGTCCGCCACTCGGCGACCATCCCACCGACGTTCGGATGCCCGCCGTCGTCCTGTGTGCCGAAGGTGATGTCTTTCAGCGGTCCCATTTCGATCGAGAATGGCTCCTGTGGTGAGTCGTTTTTGCAGCCCCCCAACATCAAGCCCATCATCAAGCATGCAATGGGCCAAACAAACCGCATAAAATGTTTCATAACTACCTCCTTTGGACCGATTTGGTTTAACTGATGAGCACACGCACTTTCTCACATTGGATTAAAAAAAGTGCGTCTGGCAATTTTGAATCGGCGCAACAATGGTTATATCACCTCCACCTCTTTCCCCACCTTCTCAAATGCCTTCACCGCAAAATCCAAATCTTCGGTCGAGTGCGTGGCTGAGATCATGATGCGCAAACGCTCTTTACCTTTTGGTACGGTTGGAAAGCCGATAGCCATGGCGAACACGTTGTTCTCAAAAAGCTTCTGGCTCAGCGCGCGCGCTTTTTCGGTGTCGCCGATCATGACCGGCGTGATCGGGGTGACGCTTTGGCCAAGATCGAAGCCGAGCGCCTTCATTTTATCTTTAAAGTATTTGGTATTCGCCCAGAGTTTCTCGACCAGCTCGCCAGATTCCGCGAGAATATCAACGGCGGCAATACACGCGGCAATATCGGCCGGGGTGACGGCGCTGGAAAAGAGAAAAGGCCGCGCGCGCTGGCGCAGAAAATCGACGATGGCTTTTTTTCCGGCAATGTAACCGCCGACGACGCCGAAGGCTTTGGAGAGCGTGCCGATTTCAATATCGACTCGACCGTGCAAGCCGAAGTGATCTGCAATGCCGCGACCGGCGCGGCCGAGCACGCCTTCGCCGTGCGCATCATCCGCCATTGTGAGCGCATTATATTTCTCGGCGACTTCCACAATTTCTTTCATCGGCGCGACGTCGCCGTCCATGCTGAACACGCCGTCGGTGATGATCAAGCGATTGCGCGCCGCCGGCTCGCTTTTGATCTTGGCTTCGAGATCGGCCACATCGTTGTGCTTGTAGCGCACGACTTTGGCCTTCGAAAGGCGGGTGCCGTCGATAATGCTGGCGTGGTTCAGCTCGTCGGAGAAAATCACATCATCTGCTGTGGTGATGGTCGGGATGACGGCCTGGTTCGCCAACAATCCCGATTGCACGGAGATCGTGTCTTCCACACCTTTGAATGCCGCCAATTTCCGTTCGAGCTGCCGATGCAAAGTTTGCGTGCCGGCAATCGAGCGCACCGCCGCCGGGCCGACGCCATATTCATCAATCGCCTTCTTTGCCGCCTCTTTAAGTTTCGGATGATTGGCAAAGCCGAGGTAATTGTTGGTGCACAGATTGAGCACACGCTTGCCATCCACCTGAATCCATGCGCCCACCGCGCTCTCGATGGTGCGGATGTTGATGAACAATCCCTGCTCTTTAAGCGCTTGGATTTCGTTATTGAGAAAGTCGAGTTTGGACATTTTAGAACTCCGTTGAATTTGGAGAAGTTTGGTTAAATGAAAACCATGCCAAGTCTATTTCGCGCTGCTTGGCGGAGCCAATCAATTCAAATTTTTTCACGAAGAATATATTTGAAAAGCTCCTCCATAAACTCCTCTCGTTTTGCTGAATCTTTAAAAATGTCGATCAAGTTAAATACCTTGTCAATGTCGCGTTCTGTCTGTAGCTGTTTTCGGACCGCGGGTGTCAGAATACTGGGAAGGAAAATCGTAACACAACGAGGGTTTTCTGACATGCTTTTTCCAGAAGACGATTGATTCCCGCACGGGCCGTCGACCGTATATGGCCATTTGCTGCGAGCTATTTCCCTTATAACGTGTGATCCAAATTTCCTCCGTATCCAAGCCGTGCTTTGCTGCCAATTCTGACAGAAGCAGATCGGTGGGAATACTTTCACCGGCAAATTGCGCGTTTGCCACAACCAATGCGACTTTTCCGCCTGGTCTAAGATAGGTTGCCAAATTTTTGATGACCAAATTCATGTCTTCAAAATATGCCTTTACCATGATCGGCACGCGCTCGTTATTGAGCTCTTTCTGATGCAATTCTGCCAAAATCTCGTCAAGAGCAGGCAAATTGATTCTTTTGTTCTCATGGTCGCGGCTTTCAATGTGGGAGCGCAGAAGGCTATGGCGAACTGCCACCAAATCTTGATGGGATTGAACGTTCAACAAACAGAGCTCGAGAACATAGGAACGCGAATAGTCTTAGCGGTTTAAGTATGGCGGCGAGGTGATAACGGCATCCACATTCCCATGCAAATTTGCCGGCAGGCATAAATCACGCGCGTCACCCAGCAGCACACTCGCTTTGCCTTTGGCTTTGGCGGTGAGGGCGCGCATTGCGGATAAATCGCTGATCATCGACAAGAGCATAGCCTGCAGAGCATCACGTACGCTTGGAATCGGTTTATCGACAAGCCGCAAAAACTGTCCATCTTTTGAAGTGAGACTCACGCTTTCAAGAATGGAAAGTAAACCGAGCAACAGAAAATCCCGAATCGGCCGTTCAAAAGAATCAATCTGCTCTTTAAAAAACATGATTTCCTCTTGAACTTCGGCCGGGAAAGCCAGGCTGATAATCCGAATTTGTGGCAATGTCGAATTGGGTGTTTTAAACGGAATAGCAAACAATTTTTGAACAGCCTCTAAAAGGATGTCGCGATTCGGCCAATCTGCAATTTTAGCCTGAGAAACAAAAACAGCCGCTGGAAGCATGTCGATGCCGATTGCAGCCAGCCCCAATTCTTTGCAAGCCAGCAACGTGGTGCCACTTCCGACAAAAGGATCGTAGACAATCGCACCGTTTTGCAAACCAAACTTGGCTGCCAGGTTGATCACCAACTGTCTTGAAAAACCTTCCTTAAATTTAAACCAGTTGTATATTGGAATTGTTTTGTTGGGAACATAAGTCACCAGTTGCCTATAGTCGGGATGTTCACTCAAAAAATCCACATAGCGGCCTTCGAGTACGTTTCTCTCTACGTTTGATTCCAGGTCGGCTGCTGACCGTGATGTAACGATCTTCTTAGAGACAGAAGGAAAGTATTCTACTGCGAAGTCAAGTTGAATACCTTCTTGCATGATAAATGCGCTTTGCGTGATTGAGTCTTTTTTCTTCATTTGTAAAATCGTCTTTAGACATTCCTAAAACTTAGAACAATTTTCCAGATTGTCAAACACTCCGTTTTTAATACGCCAGGTTATCTACGCGCGATATCGCTCCTTGATCCCCGGAATCAAATACTCTCCAAACGCGCGGCCTTGGTCGTACTCCGGCGCCCAGCCCCAATCACGGCGGGCAGCGGAGTCGTCAACGTCCGCCGGCCAGGAATCGACGATGGCTTGCCGCTTGTCGTCGGGCCGAAAGGTAATCTCGGCTTTGGGAAACGCGCGCCGCACGATGTCGCGAATCTCGCCGGCGCTGGGATTGAAACTTCCGATGTTGTAAACGGATTGGGTTAGTTTCTCGCGCGAAACAGCTTGCAATTTCAACAGGGCGTTGATCGCATCTGGCATGGCCATAAATGGAATGCGCACGTCTTCGCGCACGAAACAGGCGTAGCTCTTGTTTTGCGCGGCGGCGTGCAGCATCTCCGGCGCATAATCGCTTGTGCCGCCGCTCGGCACTGTCGTCGCGCTGATCAAGCCGGGAAACCGAATGGAACGAAAATCGATGCCGCCTTGCAGTGTGTTGTCCGCAGCGAGTTGGCGATAGTGCGACGCGTAATAACGGCCGAGATGCTCACAATACAGTTTGTTGCATCCGTACATCGTCGCTGGAAAATTCCACTCGGTTTCTTTGACTTTGCCGGCGATTTGCTTGGCCTCGCGATTGGGGAGGCCGTAGACCGCAATCGAGCTGGGAAACATGAATTGCACCACTTGGCCGTGCCAACGCGATTGCTCGATGGCCAGTTTCAGCAAGTTGAGCGTGCCTTCGACGTTGACGCGATGCGCGGCTTCCGGCGTAAACTCTGCGCGCGTGGAGAGCAACGCCGCCAGATGATAGACGCAGTGAATCTCGTATTCGCTTTGCAAACGTTCGAGCAGCCGCTGGTCGAGAATATCGCCCACGATCGTGGCGTCGCAATGCGGCTGCAAGCTCGCATCGACGGGACGGATATCGAGCGCGATGATATGATGCTTGCCTTCTGCGGTCAGGCGCGTGATAAGCCCGTGGCCCATCTCGCCGTTGGCGCCGGTGATCAAAATGCCGGGTTTACGAATGTGATCGGCCATAATCGCTTCCGTGGGATTGATGAAAATGAAGAAAGCCTTAAATCGCCAACCGCCAATGAACGCTAATTAACGCGAATAACAATTAGCGTAATTTTGCGTGAATTAGCGGTTCGTTAAAAAATCTTCTGCTATTGCCCGATGGCGAAAAGGTGGTGTTGCGTTCTAATGTACATCATTCCCGAAGAAATGGCCGGTGTCGCCATTAGCAGCTCACCCATGTGGTTCGTCGCGAGCAACTCAAATTTAGGTCCAGCTTTCACGACAAAAATGCCGCCATCTTCACTCGGAAGATAGATCTTGCCGTCGGCAGCCACCGGCGAAGCGCTGAATCCGCCGCCTTGATGCGGAATGCGTTCGCGAAAAATTTCTTCGCCAGTTTTCAACTGATAACAATCGAAAATGCCCTGATTCGCCAGCACGTAGAGATAATCGCCGTAGATGAGCGGCGTGGGCATGTAGGAGCCGCGTTTCTGTTTACTCCAAGCAATATGCTTGCTCGAAGTTTGCTCGTTGGCGAGAGTAATGTCTCCCGAAGCACCGGCCCGAATGACGAAAATTGGAGACTCCGGGCGCCGGCCGCTGGCGACAACAATTAAACCATCGGCAAAGACCGGCGTCGGAGCGGTAATTTTTGAGCTTCCGCCCAGCCGCCACAATTCGTGGCCCGTCGCCGGATCGTAGCCCCGAATAAAATTGGAGGCGTTGGTGATAAGCTCCACTCTATTCTTGCCGGGATAAATCGTCGGTGTTCCCCACGAGGGCAACTCTTCGCGCGTGGTTTTCCAAACCGTCTTGCCGGTCTTGACGTCGGCAGCAAGCAGAAACGATTCGTTTTGCGTGTCGCATTGAACGATCACCAGATCGTTATAAATAATAGGCGAGCTTGCCGTGCCCCATTCGTAATCCGGCGCATCGTAGGCGCCCGCATTGAGCACACCGAGGTCTTTCTTCCAAATTAGACGGCCTTTCATATCAAAAGCATACAAGCCTTGTGAGCCGAAGAAGGCGATCACATAGCGGCCGTCGGTCGCCGGCGTGGAATTGGCATAGCTTGCCTTGATATGTCGCTTCTCGCGCGGCATACCTTTGTAGGCCGTTTTCTCCCAAAGAATTTTGCCGCTCTTTTTTTCGAGGGCGTACACCTTCCATTGATGCACTGAGCGGTCGTCGGAAGCGTCGCCGTCGCCATAGAGGCCGTGGCGAAAAGTGGCGTTACCACGGCTGCTGATGGCCGTGGCAACGAAGACGCGATCCGCCCAAACTATGGGACTCGAATGCGCCAGTCCCGGAATCCCAGTTTTCCACTTGATATTGACGCCCTTCTCGCCGTCCCAATTGTCGGGGAGATTTTGCCCTTCTGAAATACCGGAGGCGTACTGTCCTCGAAACGAAGGCCAATTATCCTCGCGCCGGCCGTCGCCGAAAATAGCCATCAACAACAACGGCGCCATCAAGCAGGGCAACAACAAATCTCGTTTCATCAAGTAGCTCATCCTGGCTTACATGCCGATAAACCTGCGTCGATCTTGCACGACGGTTTGCTTCTCAGAGACGCCTACAATATAAAACGATTTCGCCAAATGTCAAGAGGGGGGCACCAAAAAACAAAAAGGCGCAATTCCTTCCCGTTTTTCTTTGAGAAGAAGCGGGAAAGAATCGCGCCGTGGTCAAACTTTACGAACGGCTTCGAAATAAGAAACCGGGAAGTCATCACTCCGGATTTAGGGGGGTTACCGGATATGATAAGCGTACCCGGTTTCAAAAATTGTACAATCGAAAATCGACCTAACTGGTCCCGATTTGCTTTTGTGCCTTGCTAATGCGAAGCGGGCGCAGCCGGCAGCTTGTTAAAAAAACGCGTCAGCCGCGATTTTTGGTTGGCCGCCTTGTTACGATGAATGATGCCGCGGTTGACCAATTTGTCGAGCAAAGATACTGCCACGTGCAAGTCCTTCTCAACGGCTTGCCGGTCTGTGGCGGTCACGACTTTTTTGAGCATCGTCCGCATTTCGGAGCGATATTGCCGATTGCGCAGCGTCCGCCGTTTGGTTTGACGAATACGTTTGATTGCAGATTGATGATTTGCCATATTTTCTCGTTTTCCTAGCAGTTGCATTTTAAGGTAAAGTTAATATAATAAAACGGCCTGTCAATGTCAATAAAAAATTCGCCATGTGTTCTTGTCGAACCGTTGAATGATTTGTTGCAGGTAGGGATGATACTTTTTCGGCAAGCCCTTGAACAAAGCCTCGCTCGCATTGGATGCCCGCAGGTTTTTGAGATATTCATCAATCTTCTCCTGAACTCTGCCAATCGTCTCCCCCTCGCTTGTTGCCGCAATCGTCTGCGCTGCCGCTTCTACATCGTAATCGGCCTTCACCAGATGCTCAAAACACAAACCGCGAAAATATTCCGTAATCGTGCCGCGGTCGCGATTGCCAAGCGCCTTCGCCGTTTGGGTGATCGCCGAGCGCGAGAATTTCAGCGCGCGCAGCATATCCAAAACTTGCTCTTCGAGAGGTTGATAAACGACCGTCACTTGCCGGGGTGATTCTCTCGCGGCGATTTCTTTCGGCAGATCACCGGCCTGAACGATATTTCGTCCTTCGCTTTGAGCCAGAATTGCCGCACGGCGCACGATATTCTCCAACTCCCGCACGTTTCCAGGCCAAGTAAAGGTTCGCAAAATTTCCATGGCCTGTTCAGAAAAAGTTAGAGTTTGTTGGTAACCATGTTTTTTCAAAAAATGCGCGGCAAGAAGTTGAATGTCATCTTGGCGCTCGCGCAAAGGCGGTAGTGTAATCGGAAAACCATTGAGGCGGTAAAAAAGATCGGCGCGAAAACGTCCGGCCTCGACTTCGGCTGACAAGTATTTATTGCAGGCCGCAATCACGCGCACGTCAACTTTAATCGTTTGCTCGCCGCCGAGCCGCTCGAAGGTTCCTTCCTGCAGCGCCCGCAGGAGTCGCGCTTGAAACGCCGGCGTGGTCTCGGTGATTTCATCGAGAAAAACCGTGCCCTTGTCCGCCAGCTCAAAACGGCCGCGGCGTCGCGAAGTCGCGCCGGTGAAGCTGCCTTTCTCGTGGCCGAATAATTCGCTCTCGAGCAAAGTTTCCGGCAGCGCGCCGCAATTTATCGCCACAAACGGCGCATTTCTTCTCCCGCCGGATTGATGGATGGCGCGCGCGATCATCTCCTTGCCGGTGCCGGTTTCGCCAAGCAGCAACACCGGAATGTCTTCGGAGCCAATTTTATCAACCGTTGCCAATATCGCCGCCATTTTGCCGGTGGCCGCGTGGACAATTTCAGGAAACTGCTTGGGAGCAAATTGTTCTTCGGAAACGACGTGCGCCCGGAGATCGCGCAATTCTTTTTCAAGCGCGAGAATGGCATTTTGCCTTTCTTCGGCCATTTGCCGCGTTTGCTCGGAATCCGCCGTTCGTTGTGCGAGCGCACGTTGCAATTCAACCAATCGGAATTTTGTTTCTTCAAGTTGTGCCTCCTTAACGACGATTTGTTCCTGAAAAAGCCTGGTCATGGATTCATCGACCGCGCGGCGCTGCATCAAGCCGGCGTAACTGAAGGAGGCGACGTAAGCGAGCGTTGGATAGAATAAAGGAAAGACGAGATTGGCTTTGCTGAAGAGTAGCATAGCCACAATCCAATACAGCAACAGAATACCAGCGCCGGCCGCAAAAATGAATTTGCCGCGATTGCTTTGCCAAACGAGCCATGCGGAAACAGCGAGTAGAACGACCAGCATTAATTGAATAAGCGCCGGCAATTCGCGCAGATAATTGCGTTGGATAAGATTTTCGGCAACCGTGGCATGAATCAGCGCGGCGGGAAGCGCGTCAGCCAACGGCGTGGCTTTGAGAATCGGCATGCTTGGTGCGGTGCCGGCAACAACAACGATCTTTCCGCTAAAGCTTGATGAATCCGGCGCGCTCTCGAAAGCTTGCAGCAAATCGACAAAACCTATCGTCGCGAGATGGTCAATATTGCCAAAATGATTGAGGCGCATCCTTCCCTGCCGATCAACAGGAAAAGAATAAGATTTGCCGCTAGCATCCTTTATAATAATGGCATCGGGTGTGGTCTTGACAGCGCGAGCGCCATTCAAATAGAGCCGCGCCAACTCAACGCCAAAAGAGAGTATGAAACTGTCGCCATAAGCCACAACCAGCGGCGCTTGGCGAACTATCGGCTCGGTGCCGAAATTGCCAAATCCGAGGCCGGCGGCGTGTTCTTTAAGCCTTGTAAATGGAAAGGACGGAGCACGCCCGATCATTATTCTATAAGGAAGATTTGCTTGCAACGTTTTTATTTGTTCGTGAGCCAATTCCGCAAACGTCATCGGCAAACAAACATTGCCGGCGGATTGCATGAAGTCGGCGAGAATATTGTCGAATTCCGGATAGTTGCGATTGGGCGTGTCACACAAAATATCAAAGCCGATGACCCTGGCGCCGAGACGGCTCAGCACGTGCGTCATGTATCCATAGTAATCGCGTGTGACCGGCCAGCCGCCGAGCGCTTGCACGTCTTCCGCGCCGATGAAAACGAGAACGATCTCATCCGATAATCGCCGCTCGCCACGCAGCTTGAATTGCAGATCGATGAACGAATCTTCGAGCGTCTCATTCAAAGGCAGTGGGAGCGACGACAGGATTCCCGAGAAGAGAATAATGAGGATCGGGCCGAGCGCTGCTTTTTGCATAAAAAAATCTTGCCGCCGGAGAGTTGGAAACCAGCCAATCGTCATGCGGATTAATAATTCTTTCCAATATTTGATAGAAAATATAGCAGTGACGGGGTTGAAATGCAAGTGCAATTTGAGGATGCCGGTAATGTCTCAGCGATAGGTGGACTGACCGGGCGCTTAAATTTGAGAGTTGGCAAAATCTCAACAAATTTCTCTTGCACTTTTTGTGTCCAAGCATCATATTGAAGATTTATATTGCAAGAGAAAACGGATTCCCTCGGAATGGCAGATTAAAGTGTGAAAAATCTAAACGGCAAAATTCTCGAGCGGCAGGTCATTCTCGTCGAAAGGGAGAAGATCAAATCCGTTGGCGCGGAAGGAAGTGTAACGATTCCGGCCAATGCCACGATTATCGATTTGGCCGGCGCCACTGTGCTGCCCGGATTCATCGATTGCCATACGCACATCACGGCGCAGATTGAAAATTATCTCGACGACACTTTTCGCAAGTCGCCGATTGACGTCGCAGTGGCGGCGCACATTTTCGCCAAGCGAACTTTGGAGGCCGGCTTTACTGCGTGCCGTGACGTTGGCTCCGGCGAGTTTATCGATGTCGCGCTGAAGAAGGCCATCAATACCGGAAAGATTGTTGGCCCGCGCTTGTTTGTCGCCGGACACGGGCTCTCCGTCACCGGCGGACACGGCGATCTTTCGGGATTCTCGCCGTATCTACACTTCGAGGGTTTCGACGGCGTGGTTGACGGCGTGGATGAAATTCGCAAGAAGATTCGATGGAACATTAAATACGGCGCCGACGTAATCAAATTTACCGCCACTGCCGGTGTATTGAGCGAGGAAGAGTCGGTCGGTGCGCCGCAATTTTCTTTTGAAGAGATGAAGGCGATTGTGGAAGAAGCCACGCGTTGGGGAAAGAAAGTCGCGGCGCACGCGCACGGTGTCGAGGGCATTAAGATGGCGATCCAGGCCGGCGTCGCTTCCATCGAGCACGGCAGCTTGCTCGACGACGAGGGCATCACATTGATGAAAAAGCACAACACGTATCTCGTGCCAACGGTTTACGTCGGCGACTCCGTCGAGAAATTCGGCAAGCAGTGGAACCTGCCGGAAAAACTTCTCGAGAAAGCTCGAATGATCAATGCCAGAAAGCGCGAGGGCTATCGCAAAGCCATTCAAGCCGGCGTGAAAATCGCTTATGGCACGGATGCCGGGGTTTTTCCGCACGGCATGAACGCGGCGGATTTCCGGTTGCTCGTCGAACTGGGGATGACGCCTATGCAGGCGATTCAATCCGCCACAACGGTTGCGGCAGAGCTGCTCGGCAAGTCGGATTTGCTCGGCAGCATCCAATCAGGAAGATACGCTGATCTTGTTGCGGTTAAGGCCGACCCGCTCAAAGATATTTCCGTGCTGGAAAATATTCCGTTTCATGGGCGCTGCACGTTTTCCATACAGCGAGATCGACCCGGCAAGCCCGACGGGCTACGCGGCGTATTTCGTGTACCGCGGCAGCGCGACCAGTGTGACCGCTCCCGGCGATTTCAATTTTTGGAACATGGCCGCTGACCGTCTGCAACAATTGCCGGCCACCAATTTTTGGTATCTCGGCAAAAATTTCGAGCCGGAGGCGCGGCTGGACTACAAATTCGTATTGAACGGCAGCACGTGGATTCTCGATCCTCATCACAACAAAACCGTGCTCGGCGGTTTTGGCCCCAATTCCGAGCTGGCGATGCCGCTTTATGTGAAAGTCGTCAACGTACTTGGCCAGACGATCTGGCAGCAAAACTGGCCCAATTTAAATGCGGGTAAACATGCGGTGCCATTGCGCACGACACTGCCGCCGGGGATTTACTTTTATCAACTTCAAGCTGCGGAAAAAGTGTTGACGAAAAAGATGATCGTGCTGCCGTGATGAAAGAGAAAAGCGATCTTGTATGCCATTCTTATGCAATTGCCACAGCTCCGGCTTTTAGGGAGCGATTCAAATAGGCCACGCGGTTTTGTGGAACCAGCATAAGAGCTAATTCCAACGCGGAAGCAACTTGCAATAGTGTTGCCAGGCCGAATGCTTCTTCTGCGGTTTCTAATTGTGAAATTTGCCGCGCTGTAAGGCCTGTCATTTTTGCCAAATCTTTTTGGCTGAGCTTACGCCGCCGCCTCGCTTGGCGAATTTGATAGCCAAGAAAAAGCCGTTCCTTTTCTTCTTTATAGTGTTTCTTGAAAGCAGGGTTTCGCAGCATTTCGGTTAGGTCGTCACGAAACGTTCTCATGGCTTTTCTCCATGTCTAACAACATAATCACGCCGATAGCGAATGGCGCGTTCGATTTCATTCTCCGGAACTTTTGTCGTCTTCTTGACAAAACCATGGGGCAAAATTATGGTGTTCCCACGGGTGAAAAAGTATAGATAATTGAATAACTCACGTACGATAATATATGACGAAGCGTCTATAAATTCAAGAAAAGAATTTGAGAAAAAATTGTGCTCGATTTCCACAAGATGAACCAGCAACTCGAAGATAAAGACAAACCTCTTCGCTGGCTCTTTCTCGATCTGAATTCCTATTTCGCCTCGATCGAGCAGGAGTTGCGTCCGGAGTTGCGCGGCAAGCCGGTGGCAGTGGTGCCGGTGATGACCGATGCCACCTGCTGCATTGCCGCCAGCTACGAGGCCAAAGCCTTCGGCGTGAAAACCGGCACGATGGTTTCCGAGGCGCGCAAGCTTTGTCCGGAAATCCGCTTGATTGAAGCGCGGCACAAGCTCTATGTCGAATACCATCACGCCATAGTGCAAGCGGTGGAATCCTGCTTGCCGGTGGCAGTGGTCATGTCGATTGACGAGATGGCCTGCCGCTTCATGGGCGGCGAGCAGGCAGTTGAGAAAGCCACGGCCATCGCGAAAAATATCAAGCGCGCGATCCGGGAAAAAGCCGGGCGGACGCTGTGCTGCTCCATCGGCCTCGCGCCCAATCGTTTTTTGGCAAAGGTGGCGAGCGATATGCAAAAACCCGATGGCTTGGTGGTGATTCGGCCCGCGGACTTGCCGCAGATTCTTTATTCGCTCAAATTAAATGATCTGCCGGGGATCGGCGGGCGCATGCACCAACGCTTGCAATTGTATGGCATTCGCACCATGGAGCAGCTCTGCGCTTTGCCCAAGCCGCATCTCAAAAAAATTTGGAGCGGCATTGTCGGCGAAAGATTTTGGCATTGGCTGCGAGGGGATGATATTGTAGAGCCGGCAACACAAAGAGGGACGGTCGGCCATTCGCACGTGTTGCCGCCCGATCTCCGCACCGAGGAAGGCGCGTATGCGGTCGCGCAAAAGCTGGTGCAAAAAGCCGCGATGCGCTTGCGGAAAATGAGCTACTATGCCGGCGGCTTGCAGCTCTCGCTGCGGTTCGTTCGCGATCGAGGTTGGTCAGCCCAAACCAGCATGGTCGAATGCCAGGACACCTTGACGATGCTCGAAGCGCTGCAGATGTTATGGCAACAACATCCGGCCGGAAAACCGCTTGCGGTTAGCACCACGTTGTTCGATCTGGTGCCGTCGCACCTGCACAATCTCTCGCTTTTTGAAGATCCCAAGCGCACGAAGCTCATGCAAGCGATGGATGCCATCAACGCTAAATTTGGCACGGACAAAGTTTATTTCGGCGGCATTCACGAGGTGAAGCACGCCGCGCCGACAAGGATTGCGTTCACCAGCATTCCGGACTTATTTTAACATAGTAAAAATTTTTCCCAACGGATAAAGGCGGCCAACGGAACAAAAATGAAATTCGTTGGGCGTTTTTTAATCCGTTGACCACGCGTGAACTCTTCGGATTTTTGGGGTTTGAATGAATTCACCGTGTTCCTGCGTCAATTATTTGCAGATTCTCCTCAAACAACTTCAAAATCCTCTTGTACTCATCCGTCCACGAGCTGGGCTCGCGGAAGCCGTGGTCTTCCATCGGATACATCGCCACTTCCCAATTGTCTTTGCCAAGCTCGATCAACCGCTGCGTTAACCGCACGGTGTCTTGAAAATGCACGTTGACATCGACCATGCCGTGGCAGATGAGCAGCGCACCTTGCAAGCCTTCGGCAAAATAAATCGGCGAGCTGCGGCGGTACGCTAACGTGTCGGCAGGAGGGACGTTGAGAATGTTGGAAGTATAACCATGATTGTAATGCGCCCAATCCGTCACCGGCCGCAGCGCTGCACCGGCGGCAAAAACTTCGGGCGTAGTGAACATCGCCATGAGCGTGATGAAACCGCCGTAACTGCCGCCATATACGCCGAGACGTTTGGCGTCGATGCCGTGACGTTCGACGAGAAACTTGGCGCCATCGACGACGTCTTCCAAATCCTTGCCGCCCATGTGGCGATAGATCGCCGTGCGCCAATCGCGGCCATAGCCGGCGCTGGCGCGATAGTCCGGATCGAGCACGGTGTAGCCGCGATCCGCGAGTAGATTGTGAAACATGTACTCGCGAAAATAGCTCGACCACCATTTGTGAGCGTTTTGCAAATAACCGGCGCCATGCACGAAAACCACGCCCGCGCCGTTGGGTTTTTCCGGACGATAGAGCCGCGCATAAACTTGCGCGCCGTCGCGCGCCGTGTAGGTGATCAGCTCCGGCTCACGCCACGGATGGCTTTTGAACTCCTCGCTTGTCGAAAAAGTCACGCGCTGCGGCTTGGCCCCGGGCCTATTGTCTTGCAAATAAATTTCCCACGGCGCGTTGAAGCTCGAAGAGCGTATCGCGAGCATGGCCTCGTCCGGAGAAAGCGCCGCATCGTTATTGCCGGTCATCGCGGTAATCTGCGTGCGCGCGCCGCCTTCAATCGGCATGGAATAAAAATGCCGCTCGCCGGGATGCACTTCGTTGCTGGTGAAATACCATTTCTTCTTGTCGCGTGAGATGAAAGGCGAATTAATCTCGAACTTGCCGCTGGTCAGCGCTTGCTTTTGGCGCGTGGCCATATCGATGGTGTAAAGGTGGGAATAGCCGCTCGCTTCCGAGCAAAACCACACGCGCCGATTGTCCGGCATCCAACCGACCTGCCCCGCGCTTCGCGCGCTAAAAATGTTCGGGCCGCCGATCCAGGCCTCGTCGTGCTGGCGATCCAGGCAGATCAATTTTCCGGCAGGCAGCTCCAAGCCGGCAATCCAGCGATCCTTATTGTCCTGTGCGCCCACCACGACGAAAGCGCTTTTGCCGTCATCGCTCCAGAATGGTCCGTTCCAAATGACCTCGCGAGCACGCAACTTCTTTTGCATTTTTGCCGTTGCTGAAGAATCGGATTTCACGCCGACATTTTTTGCAGAATCCTTTTTCGCCGGAATGGTGGTAAAAGCTGCGCTCTCCATTATTCCGGGCAAACTATCGGGTTTGACGTAAAGCACGGTATCGCCGGCAATATTCCAGTAACCGAACTCGTAAGCAGTCTGCGGCTCGCCGACTTTTTGTCGTGCATTGATATCTTCGGTGAAAGCAGACTCAGCGATATAGTTTGGCACGATCGCGTTGCGCAACTCTTTCGGCCGCTGCGACAAGACGAACGTGACGAATTTCTCATCCGGCGAGAGTTGAATCTGCTGCGCCTCTTTCTCGCCGAGATAAATTTCCTTGGGCCGGGCCGGCTCCAATTTTTCCCGCTGTTTCCTGGCTTTGTCGGCTTTGTCTTTGCGTTCCTTCAACACTGCAATCAGACGCAGCTCTTCCTGCGCGAGATATTTCTGTTGATCCGTGCTTGGCTTGTTCTCTTTGGGCGCTTGCCCCTTGCGAAAATCCGTTCGTTGCGTGATGAGGCCCGTCAAAATATCCCAGGAAAAAAGATTGTTGTCGCGAATGAATGACACCTGTTTTTCTGAAAAGGTGAAGCGGGGCTGGCTCTCAGTCTCAACCGTGTTGGTAATCTGCGTGATCCGGCCGGATTTGATATCGAGCCAGAAAATATCACCGTCCCGCTCAAAAACCTTTTTGGAATAATCGCGCGAATATTGGCCCAACCGGCTGGGAAGCTGTCGCCGCTCGGCCGGCGGCACTTTTTGGGGCTCCCCGCCGCGCCGTGAAACTTGATACAGCGAATCCGCGTCGGTGTTGGCCGGATTCCACATAAAATAAACCGTCCGGCTATCCTCCGACCAATAAGGTGTGCCGGGAAAATTTCCCATCCATTTCGGGTCGCGCATGATCCAGTCCACCGTCAGCGTCGGCTTGGCCGGTGGGCGGTCTTGCGCCAACGACAGGCACCCTAAAAGTGCGATGACAAAAAGGTGGGGGTGATGGTTTTTTCTTGGCATTGTTTCCTCCTCACGTGACCGTTTCGATAAAACTTCAGTTTCACTCAACACAAATTAAATTAATAGACGCTCGCCGCCGTCTCCTCGTTGCATAAACTTGGTGTAAAGTGCGCTGAAGAAGGATTTCTTTGGGTTGAATCTTCGCTGGAAAAGCAAAAGATTTCCACTTTTCTGCGGGTTCCCAACTGATGGATGAACCCAACGGCAAAAGCTTTTACAGTAGGGTCATCAGAATTATTTTCTTGCTTTTTCAAATTCATTTTATAAATTTGAAGAGGTTCACTTTCTATTTGTCCATGGCTGTCTTTTGTCCGCGGCCACCCGTGTTTTGAACTTTTTGCCGCCGCCCAACGTTTAACATACGTTGATGTACTGCCGCTTACACGCGAATCTCAAAACCCCCAAGATTATCGGAGGATGCCATGCCAGCGCTCAATAGTTACCAGCCGTACCGACTTGCATTTTGTCGGCAAATTGCCAGGGCCGGCGCCCTGCTCCTCGTCATCGGTCTTATGGCGTGCGGAGCAGGAGGGAAGCTGACCACCGATCGCGCTTATAGCGAGCTGAAGCCAAAAGAGCAACTGCCGGAGCGAGAGCTGCGAGAACTGCCCGAGAACCTTCTGATCAAAATCGAGAATGTGGCCGACGCCGGAAAAAGTTACCGCAACTACGTCGTGCTCTACGTCAACGGCCGCGAGGTGGCGCCGGTTGAACAAATGTCCAATTTTCTGTCGAAATACACTTATCCGATGCATTTGCAACACGGCGTCTACGAAGTTCGCGCCGAATACCACGTGGTCGGCTATTGGCGTGAACAAACCTTCGATATTGTGCCGGATGAGCAGGTTAAAGTTTTGCCGGGAAAGCGCACGGTGCTGATCTGCCGGTTGGACAAAGATTATAAAGGCCGCCCCGCCAACAAGCAGGTGCGTTTCCGGATGCAGTACGAAGACGTTGCCGAGCCCCAAGCTTCCACCGTGCCGGCAAAGATTTCCGCGCCGGTCGAATCACGAGTGGTAAAGCCGGTCCCGCGCCTCGAAGCCAAGCCCTTGATCGAAGAAGTCGATGAGGGTGATCGCGAGGAAGCGAGACGGGAAGCCATAATACGGATTGATCGTGAACGGCTGCGGCGCGCGTTGCGGTGGCGTCAACCTGCTCCCGAGACTCAGGAGCCGCGTCCCCAACCTGGAGAAACGTTGACGCTGCAAATCAACACTACCCCCTCCGGCGCTGATGTGACAGTGGATGATCGCTACTTAGGGCAATCGCCGCTTAAAGTGACGGTCACAGCCGACCAGAATCACGTGGTGCAAATCTCCCGCACCGGTTATGAGGATGTGGTGAAGCTCATCGACGCCAAAGACCTGCGCGGCCAGACCATGCTGCAACTGCTCATGAAATTGGAGCCGGTGGCAGAGCAGCGGTAGTATGATATGGGAAAAATTGGGGCGATTGTCAAATTTTTTTTCGGCTTGCGCCCCGGGAAAAGAGAGCTTTTCCAACTTTTGTCAAAGGCATGGCTCGCGAAGACGACTATGCCTTTTTGTTTTGATTGAATACACCGCCGAGAATTTTTTGACATGACGAACGGCAATTTTAAATTTGAAAGCTATGCGTCTACGACTACTATTTCTATTCGTTCTTGCGTGCTTTTTGTTAGTCGAACTTGATTTGGCATCGGCGCGAAACGCGGCTGCGGATATGGCGCAACTCCGCCATCGCCTGCAAGCAAAGCTCGACTCGCTTCACGCCGCCGGACAATTTCCTGGCGCGACCGCGGGGTTTGTTTTGGCGGATGGCTCCTCGTTCGGATTGGCAACGGGCTTTTCCGACAAAACCAAAAAGATTCGCATAGCGCCGGCTGATCTCATGCTGCAAGGCAGCGTCGGCAAAACCTACGTGGCGGCGACGGCGCTGCAACTTGTTCATGAAGGCAAAATCAATCTCGATGAAAAGATTGAAAAGTATTTGGGCAATGAAAAATGGTTCCCGCGGTTGCCCAATGCCCGCGACATCACCTTGCGCATGTTGATGAAATGATCAGCAACGGCACATTCGCCATCAACCCGCAGTTTGAATGGACCGGCGGCGGCGTCTCGCTTCGACGACCGCAGATTTGGCTAAATGGGCGAAAGCGCTGTACGAAGGTAAAGCGTTCGATTCCTCGCTGCTGCCGAAAATGCTCGACGGCGTTCCCGCCAAGCTCGGCCCGAATACGAAGTATGGACTCGGCGTCATCATCCGACAAACACCATTCGGCGCGAGCTACGACCACAGCGGTTTCTTTCCTGGCTATCTCACCGAGATGATGTATTTTCCCGACGCGAAAATGGCCATTGCCGTGCAAGTGAACACCAGCATCCCGCGCGCCACCGGCAAGCCGCTGACGCGGTTCATTTATGATTTCGCGAAGATTATTTTGGAAGAACAAAATTATTGAAATGTCAACTGGCAGTGATGAGCGTCGTTGGCGAGGGCACCAAGAGTCAAATCCAGCCTCATTTAGTCCCCTGCTTGCAATAGTGCGCAAAAATTTTGCTTGACAAAAATCCTACTTTTTGCTTACATTAAAGCAATCAATTTCTGGGCGGTTGCCCAAGGCAACTAAAACTAAACCCAAGGGGAAAACAATGCCGTCACAATGCCACACGGATGTGGTGACGAGCCCAAATCCAATGGACGAGGTCTCATCGGCTTGCAACGTGTAGGTCGATAAGTGAGGCTATGCCCATGGGGTGTGGGCTTTTTTGTTTGAAGGGTATTATGAACGCCGGAAGAAAATTGAAGTAGGGCCAATCCGGCGCCAGAAAAATATTCTCTAAAGCTGCGTTTGCACACATTGGAGCGCGCATAGTACTGGCTTCGCGAAACTGTGTGCTCGCTCCGAACGCGCTGCAAATCCTTCCAATTATCAGAGCAAGTCGGAACTTTCATCCCATTTATGAAAGTTAGGCGCGACCAGAAAAAAGTTATGCAATTTGACAATTGAGTAAATAGCCAGTAATTCAGGATTATTTTTAGGATGATATATGAGACCTGCTGCACATTTTCAAGTCGATTCACGTCTTGCCACTCTGCTGGGGGAGAGCTATCGTTCTTCTGAGTATGCCATTAAGGAATTAGTTGACAACTGTTGGGATGCCGATGCTGAGAATGTATGGGTAAATCTTCCTGATCCGTTGACAGCCGATCCGATTATTATTCGTGATGATGGTCATGGAATGACAGAACGAGAGGTATTAAACGAATATTTGGTCGTTGCTAATGATAGACGATCACGGAAGGGTGAGCGAACTCCTTTTAAAAATAGGCTTGTTAAAGGACGCAAAGGAATCGGAAAATTTGCCGGATTAATGGCTGCTGATGTTATGATTATTGAGACGAAAGCAAGGGAAAACATTACGCGATTGCGAATTCGCAGAACAGATCTTCTCGAGGCAAAGAAAGATCTTGAGCGGATAGACTTACCCTATGAAACAGAAAATTGCGATCCAAAGGAGCGGGGTACCACCATTACACTCTCGAATCTCAACCAAAATTTGGCATTTCCTAACCCTGAAAAATTAAAACAACTGCTAATCTTAGAGTACGGCAGGACAGCTGATTTTAAAATTCGTGTAAATGGCGATTTGCTAGATATCGAGGATATTCCTGGACAGAGTTTCACGGAAGAGATTGATCTTGCTGATATTGGAAAAATCAAACTTCGGTTTACCATCGCTGAAGGTACAAAAAAGTTGAAACAATCTGGTGTCGTTGTCCGCGTCGGCGGCAAGATAGTTGGTAAGCCCAATTATTTTGGCTTAGAAGACGATGAAGAAATTCCTAACAAGCTTTTAAACAAGATGTATGGGGAAATCGAAGCTGATGGGCTCGCAGACGATGTCACAGCTGATTGGGGGGCGATAATTGAGAACAGTAAGAAATATCAAGAACTGAGGGAATGGGCAAATTCAAAACTTAAGAGTAAGGTTGAAAATGTTTTTGCACAAGAGGTCAATCTCGCAAAAGCTCGACTCCAAAAAGAAATCAATAAGCGCTTAGAACAACTCCCAGAATATAGAAGAGAGTTTGCGAAGACCGCTTTAGAAAGGGTGATGCGCCGCTTTTATGGTGAAAGCGAAGAGAAAATCAGAGTTATTGTTTCAATTGTCTTGGAAGCTTTTGAACGTGATGAATATTGGGTTGTACTCCAGAAGATAGACGAAGCAAAGCACCGAGATGTTGAAACTTTTGCAGAAGCATTAGGTTCTTTCGGCTTGCTTGATATGGCATTGATAGCTCAGCAGACAATTCGAAGAAACCGATTGCTGGACGAATTTGACGAATTAATAGCAAATCCCAATACACTTGAAAGAACAATGCATGTAGCGCTTGAGAAGAATCTTTGGATTTTTGGATCAGAGTACTCGATGATGTCTTCTAACGAAACGCTTGCTCGAACAATAGAAGAATATACCAAAAAGAAATTCACGGGTGAGCGTGCCAAGAAACGCCCTGATCTTTTTTTGGCCCACGATGTGCTCGATCGACATCTCTTGGTCGAATTCAAACGACCTTCGCATATAATAATCCGTGGTGATGAAAACCAAGCAGAAGAATATCGCGACGATCTTACCTCATTTTTCGGAAAAATGATGATTATTGTCTTAGGAGATAAAAAAGATCCCAAGATTTCAGACTATTACGATAAAGCAGACATCAAACTGATCTCTTATCGAGCGCTTATTAGTAATGCAAGAACTCAATTGCAATGGTTACTTGATGAGTTTACTAAGAATCCAAGATAAGAAAATTATCTAACATTGCGTATCGAGCGGACCGCCGGGCAGATGCACTATTTTCATAATTTGGTAATTTAAACGTCCGTCTTTCAATCAACTTTCGTCTCGCCCAACCGCCGCTGAAACTCGCTAGGCTATCACACAGGAGTAAGGAAATTATGACACAGGATGAACTTGAAAATTCCTACGAACAAAAGGCAGTCGAATTTATCCGAGCTGAACTGACGAAGACCGAACCGACTAATCGACGTCGACTCATAGAGAAGTTTGTCTTAGCTGCTTTGGGAAGTATTCCTTGGGTTGGAGGATTCTTGAGCGCCGCCGTCAGTTTCAAAGCTGAGGAAGGAAGTCTGCGCACTGATAGTCTTCAAACACGATGGTTAGAGGAGCATGCGCGAAAGATTGACGATCTGATGAAAACATTGGAGGATGTGACACGACGGTTCGAAAATCTTGGCCCCTTAATTGATGAGCGTATCCAAAACAATGACTACCTTGCTCTCGTCAGACGGGCTTTTCGAACATGGGATCGCGCAGATACGAAGGAAAAACGGAAGTACGTTTCGGTGCCGGACAAAAACGATACCACTGGCCGGATCAAAAGATACCACCACCAGCCAAGAGCGCCTAAGGAGGCAGTACAAATCCTACAGCAGTTTC
>JAKEEU010000123.1 GCA_022616415.1 Candidatus Zhuqueibacterota bacterium
GCCCAAAGCCGGTAACCTGCCGCTTCAAATCGAGCCTGGGTGAATTTGAGCAGCGGAAAAAAAACCGATTGGCGGTTCAATTTTGGGAGCAGCACTGCCATTTGTACTTCATCGCGATTGGGCGCTGCTTGTTGTTCGTAGTATTCGGCTTCAGTCCACAGTGTCTTATAGCCGGGTTTTAGCTCCGGTTGCAGCCCAATGGGCGCCGATGGCAGCACGCTGAAAGGCAGTTGAAGTGTCACTTTATTGGAAGGCTGCCCATTGGTTTGTGCCCAAAATTTGAGATGGCGGATGCCTTCAAAGGCTTGTTGCTGTTTGTGCTCCAGGTCTTTCGCCAGGCTGAAATGTGTCCCGCCGTTTGCGTCGCGGATACGGATCAATTCCTTGCTCTTTTTTTGAATCTGGATTTCAAGTTCCAGCATATACTTTTCGCCCGGTGTCGCTTGCGGCCCCACTTGGATCGGCAGATGTACATATCCGACTTCACCGGCGCGCAGGCCAATCAAAATCGGTTTGACGAGTTTTGTCGCAAAGCGCCCTGACTTGCCCGAAATGTCCTTTTCGGGGACGATCAGGCGCACCGCCACATCGACTTCCGATTTAACGGTGCTTTGTAACAGGACAATCACATCGAAAGATTTACCTGCATTGATTTTATCAGGTTGTGCGGCTACGGCAACTTGAATCACATCAAAATTCACACGCGCCCCGTTCGTAAGTGCGCCCAACACGTCAGGATAAATCCCTTGCTGTCCCGGTAAAGCTGTTGGCTTATTCATGGGACTACTCGACTCCCGCACTGATTTGACCGTAGGCCCGGTTCGGAAATAGGATCATTCGCATTAATTGCGCAGCACACTGAGACAAGTATAACTTGCCTTTGCAAATCCGATGAGGAATTTTGCGATGTTGCGACGGGCCCAACTTTACGGCAAAAGTGACTCATCGGCGGCTCACGGTTCGCGAGTCGCCTCTTTACCCCTGAATCACAATCCTTTGAAATCAAGATTTGGGAAGTCACTTTGGGAAGCACGATTTTAGCGCCACCAAGACTTGCCGCCTGCTACGAGTCGGAATATGATCATCAAGTTCTTTGTTCCGTATTATTTATCAACAACAGGTAATGAGTTAGGCTGAATATGGCCGATCAGACAGTGATGCAAATTGCGACCCGTCTTGCCGGGGTTCGTTTTCAAAA
>JAKEEU010000124.1 GCA_022616415.1 Candidatus Zhuqueibacterota bacterium
AACCAACATATGCGACCCAATTTCCGCTCGGTGAAGCTTCCGGAGCGCCGTCGGGCCCTTTGCGGTCCGTCAATTGTTTGACTTCGAGCGTGGTCAGATCAACCGAATAAATCTCGCTGTCATTGCGCAAGTATTCTGCTTCCGGTTTGCGAATGCCTGAAACATAGATCGTCTTGCCATCGGATGACCAATCGAAGCCGGTGTGATTGTATTTGCCGCTTGTGATCTGGCGCGGGGTTCCACCCAGCGTCGCATCAATCACAAACAGGTGTGTGTTACCTCTTGGCAAGGGTCCGCGGCCATCGAGCGCCCATTGCAGACGATCAACAATTACCGCAGGCCTCGCCCACTCTGCGCCTCTCGGTCGCTCGGGCAATTTCACTGGCAGAATCGGATCATTGTCCGGCACCGAAGAGGTAAATGCGATGTATTTGCCATCGGGAGACCATTTGATGTTATTCGGCGCTTGTTCGAGGCGAGTGAGTTGCGCCATCTCGCGCGTGTCAAGCCACATCACGTGAAGTTGATTAGTGCCATCGCGATCTGAGAGAAAGGCAATACGCTTGCCGTCAGGAGACCACACGGGAGAGCTGTCATTACGCGCACCGCTGGTCAACTCGCGCACGCGCGCGCCGTCAACATCCACAATCCACAAATTGCTGCGATACTGGTCTTTCACCTTATCTACCCAGCCGCGGGTGAAAATGATCGATTTGCCATCGGGTGAAATCGCCGGATTGCCGACCGATTCCATCTCCATAAAAGTCTCTTTGTCGAGCGGGCGCGGTTTTGTTTGCGCAAAGACTGACGCGCACAGCGCAATCACAATCAATAACGCACATAAATTTTTCGATCGCATAAAGCCTCCTGATACTGGTGTGTAATGGCTGATGTCGGGACACATTTTCAAAGTTAGGTTTCAGATCGTAAGGCAAGGTGGAATACAAAAAAGGCAATAAGGGCAAAAAGGGCAAAAATTCTTAGCTCTTTTGCCTTTTTTGCCCTTTTTGCCTTTTTTGCCTTTTTTGTATTCAAATTTCATTCTCGTAAAAGAGTCTGATTTTGTAAAAGTGTCCCGACATCAGTTTGTTTCGTT
>JAKEEU010000125.1 GCA_022616415.1 Candidatus Zhuqueibacterota bacterium
AGATGAACCCAACGGATAAGGCTTTTACAGTTGGGTTCATCTATCCGTTGGGCACAAAAAAGTTAGAATTTTTTTCTAACTTTCGTGAATCAATGACTTAACGCATGATCGATCTGGATCGCACCAAAGCGCAAATGCTGGCGGAGATCAACGTCTCGGAGAAAGCTTGGGCGAATCGTCTGAGTGACCTCGTGGCGCCGGGTTTCGTCACGCTCGACGAGGCATTTCTCGTGGTTAGTGGGAGCTCGCCGGACGATTTTTTGTCCGGCCTCGATGCCGCTTTAGCGGCACGGTTTGCAAGCGTGCCGCCGGAAAGATTGATCCGCGATCTTTATTATCCTTTAAAGAAAGGTCTTGGCAACGCGTACAAATGGGGGAATCGCAAGGATCCGGATAAGCAAATTACCGTGGAAGTTGTGGCCACGAAAACAGGCGCGCTCGTCGCCGTTGCCGATGAAGGCGAGGGCTTCGACGTCGACGGCATTCTGCGCCGGTTTCAAGGCGACGGGCAATATTTTTCGCACGGCGGCTCGGGCTTCGAGCATTTCAACCGCGCGCAATCGCTGATCAGCTACGCCGACGGTGGCCGCACGCTGCTCATTCGTTTCCTGTGCGCGCCGGAACCGGCAGAAAACGGCGCTGCGAAAAATTCCACCTGCGGCGCGGCCGGCGATGAAGCGTTTATGAAATCCTTGCTCGCCGCGGAGCTGCCTCATTTTCAGGATAATAAAACAACGCTTGGATCCTGCCGTATCTATCTGCCGGATGATCCGGAAGAGCTGGAAATCAAATACGTTTTAGAATGCCGCCAAGATCAATCCGCAGAAACAAAAACGGTGACGTTGACCGGCCGCTTGCTGCCGGAAGCAGCGGCGCAAAAAGATTTTTCGGTGGCCGCGCAACTTTACAAAACGCAAAACGGCGTTCATATTCCTCAACCTGTGGCCGTTTTTAAAGAGCCTTCGTTGGTGCTCTTCGAATTCAATCCGGCGAAAGATCTGCGCGATTATTTGAAAAAGATCGCCGGCTTTCGAGAAGTGGCGGAGATTATCAAAATAATCGCCGCCGGCCTGCGCGCTTTGCACCACAGCGCGATTGATTTGCCAGCCGTAGAGACTTGGGATGATGCGCTCGAGTGTTATCGCGCCGTCAAGAACAAGGCCGTTGCCATCTTGGCGCAAACCAGCCCGTCGCGCGCGGAACGCGTTCATGGAATTTTCAATCGTCTCAGCGCGCGTGCCGCCATGCTGAAAAATTTCGAGCCGGTTCCGATTCATAGCAGCTTGGGATGGGAAAATATTTTGTACGGCGACGGCAAATTTTATTTTTTTCGGTTTGAACAATGCCGGCGTTCCCATCCGGGTTTTGATGCCGGCAGTTTTTTGGCCGAGTTGCGGCGCTTCTATATGCTCCGCCGCAAAGCGGATCAAAATTTCCATCATGCCAGCCGCGAAATTTTTCTGGAGAATTATTTCGGCGGCAACCCGCCGGCGTGGCATGATGATTTGCCTTTTTTTACCGCCGGCGCTCTGCTCCTGCGCCTCGACGGGCTGCTCCAACGGGCGGAAGAAAAATGGGAACCAAAAATTGATGCGTTGCTGGAGCAATGCGAGCAAGCGTTGGAATGAGAATTGAGTTTATGGGTGCAATGTGAACATTGCCTATATCAGCGCCGATTTCGGCGTTCCGATTTTTGGTTACAAAGGCGCTTCCATTCACGTGCGTGAGATGGTGGCCGCACTGCGGAAAGCCGGTCATACGGTTTGCATTATCTCGCCGGCGATTGAAAAGACGGCAGGCGAGAGACTCGATGAAAGCGTCGCCTTGCTGCCCGTTCCGGCGGCGGAGCGGCATCTCCTGCTTTCCCAAGAACTCGAAGCGCTCGACGAGTTTTTGGATATGAAAACGCGCGTCCGGCAGGAGCTGCGCAATTTGCTCTACAACCTGACGCTGTATGAAAAAGCCCGTGATTATTTGCGCGCCAATTCCGTCGATTTTATTTACGAGCGTTACACGTTGTTCGCTGCCGCCGGCATCCGTCTGGCGCGCGAGTTTGGCGTGCCGCACATTTTGGAAGTGAATGCGCCGCTGGCTTACGAGCAGGAAAAAACGCGCGGCATGGAAATGAAAGCGCTGGCGGCTGAAACCGAGCGCCGCATTTTTCGTGAAGCCGGCCGGGTGATCGTGGTCTCGCGGCAGTTACAGGAATTTGTGATCTCATGCGGCGTACCGTCCTCGCGCATTCAAATTTTGCCCAATTCGGTCGATCCGCAACGCTTTGCCAAAGCGCGCGGCGATCGCAGCGTGCGAACGCGGCATCAACTCGATGGCAAGCGGGTCATCGGCTTCGTTGGCAGCCTCAAGCCGTGGCATGGAACCGAAACGTTGCTCGAAGCTTTCCGCGCGCTGCACGCCACGGCGGCCAATGCGCATTTGCTGATCGTCGGCGACGGGCCGGAGCGCGCGCATTTGGAAAATTTTGCGCAAACGCACGGCTTGAACGGCGCGGTGACGTTCACCGGCAACGTGCCTTACGACGACATCCCGCGCTACATCGCGGCGATGGACATTGCCGTAGCGCCGTATATTCCCAGTGAAAATTTTTATTATTCGCCCATCAAAATTTTTGAGTACATGGCAATGGGCAAGCCGGTGGTCGGCGGAAAAATCGGCCAAGTGGAAGAAGTGATCAACGACGGCGAAACCGGCGTGTTGTTCGAGCCGGGAAATATCGCTGCACTTCAAGCCGCTCTCGCGCAGCTCGCAAATGATTCGCCGCTTTGCCGCCGCCTCGGTGAAAACGCCCGCGCTTGGGTGGAAACTGAAAGAACGTGGGACAACAACGCGCGGCAGGTCATCGAAATGGCACGTGCGCTTTTTAGAAAAAAGGAGTAGTGGAGTGTTGGATTAATGGAGTGATGGAGTAACGGATTGTTGGAGTGATGGATTGTTGGATTGTTGGAGTATTGGAGTATTGGAGTGATGCAGCCCAACGATCCAGTATTCCAAAAATCCAGCAATCCAATACTCCACCGATCCACCAATCCATTGATCCAAAACTCCAACGGAAATAACTTGGTGAAATATGAACGTGAGAACCTGCATCGTTACCGGACAGTATCCGCCGCAAGTCGGCGGGGTGGGACATTCGGCGCATCGCGTGGCCAATATTTTGGCGAGCCGGGGCTTGCAGGTTCACGTCGTCGCGCTGCAAAAGCATCCAACGCCGTTGCCGTTTGACGAAAGCTTTTCGAGCACGCAGGAGGGCGAAGTGCTCGTGCATCGCGTCAAAGTTTTTCATCCGAAACGCGAGGAAGGCGTTGCCTTTGCCGAGGGCGACGTTTTGACGCGCTACAATCGCGAGATGTTTCACGCGCTGGAGTATTTCCAGCAGCGCCATCATTATGACGTCTTGCACGCGTTTTTTCTTTATCCCGCCGGCTTTATCGCCGGATTGGTCGGACGGCTGCACGGCGTGAAAATGATCGCCTCGATTCGCGGCAATGACATCGGCAAGTATGCGTTCGATCCGCTGCGTCTGCCGTTCATTCGCTCGGCGCTGGAGAATGCCGCCTTTGTCACTTCAGTGGCCACGAGCTTGACGGAGCTGGCTGACCGTGCGATCACGCCGATTGCCGGCAAGGCCAAAACGATTCTCAATTCGGTCGATCTCACGCGGCTGCGGCCGCAAGCCCGTCCCGAATTGAATCTCAAAGGCACAGTGATCGGCACCGCCGGTTTGTTTCGTTATAAAAAAGGCTTGGTTTATCTTTTCAAAGCGTTGGCCGAAATCGGCAGCCGTTTTGATTACAGCCTTTTGCTGGCCGGGAATTTTTTTAGCGAGGAGGACCGGCAGCCGCACCTGCAAATGCTGCACGATTACGGCTTGCGCCAGCGCACCGTCGTCACCGGAAAAATACCTCCGGACCGCATGGCCGATTATTTACAGCTTTTCGATATTTTGGTTTTTCCATCGTTGTTTTCCGAAGGGTGCCCGCTTTCCATGTTGGAAGCGATGGCGATGAAAAAAGTGATCATTGGCAGCCGCGCCGGCGCGATTCCGGAAATCATTCGTGATCGAGAGAACGGGTTGCTGGTCAATCCGGGTTCGTCGGAAGAAATCGCGCGCGAGATCACCGAAGTCGTGCAAAATCCGGCGCTGCGAGAACGCCTCGCAGAAAACGCCGCCGCAACCGCCGGCGCGATGACGCCCGAGCGGGAATTTCGCGAGTGGATGGAAGTGTATGAAACGATCTTGGGCAAAGTGTCAAAAGGAAAAGAAAAATGAGACAGGGTTTTGAGACTCAAAATTCTTTGCAAGCAGAACAAGTTTTCCCAACGGATAGAAACAACGCAACGGATGAAAAGCTTTTATCAGTTGCGTTGTTTCTATCCGTTGGGGATTAATTTTACTTTATTCGTTTGACGGTTTGAGGCGATGCTTTGCTTGAAAAGCAGGTGGACTAGATAACCAAACATGGATAAAATCGTAAATTTAAATTCATCCCAGCCTCTGGCCTTCGACACTCACTGGCTCAAAGAAAATCTGCCGCGCTATTTGTGGCGTGAGAACGAAATTGCTGGCGCCGTCGTGCAATTGGAGATTCTTTATATCGGCGAATCATCGAAGCGAGTGGTGGTGTTGTATCAAATTGAAGTGCAAGATTTGGCGCATGCAACACGGCGGCAGATGTATGTCGGATACATCGTGCCGGCGGATCAGCTCGCGGCTGAACACGAGAAGATGGCGGCAAAAGCCCAAATTCAACCGCCTTGTGGCCGGGCAGTTGTGCTCGTTCCGGAAGCCGCGATGATTTTGGTGGCGTTTCCCAACGATCAGAAATTGCACCTGCTCACGGAGGCGAAGCTGCAGCCGTGGCTGGCAACGCATCTGCACGAAGTTGCCAACGGCAGCCTCGATGGCATGGCGTGGCAGGTTCAGGAAGCGAAAACGGAAATCCTGCGTTACGTTCCGGATAAGCGTTGCACGACGCGCTGCCGGATCAAAATAAAAGCGGCAACGGGTTTGGCAAAAGAAATTTCGTTCGTTGCCAAACAATTGGCGGATACTGAAAAAGCCAAAAGGCAGTACGACGATCTTGTGGCGATGCGCCAAGCGTGGTCCGGAAATGGCGTGGCGGCGCCGGCGGTGAATGCCGAGAGCAAGCTGCCGGTGCGCTTGCCGCAGGCTTTGGCTTGGGATGAAAATAATGCAACGGTTTTTATCGAAGAAATTTCCGGCAAAAATTTGCAACACGCGCTTGCCGGGATCGATTTGGCGCGGGTGATGCCGGCGGTCGGCGGGATGTTGGCCCATTTTCACCGCGCGCACCAGCGGGTTAAAAAAAGTGTTTCGCGTGCCGGCGAGCTGGCCGAGATTCACGACGTCGTGCAAACGGTCGCCGCGGCGTTTCCGGTTCTGCAGCCAAGATTGCAGCGGCTGTTCGATCGGCTTGAATCGGCGCAATGGGGTGATTCGCCCGCGGTGTTGTTGCACGGCACGTTTCGCTTGAACCATATTTTCATCGACGGCGACGCGCTGGCGCTGATCGATTTCGACAGCCTGCGCATGGGCCATCCGGCTTATGATCTTGCAAATTTCCTTTCTTCTTTGTATTATCTTGAAGCGCAGGAACGCCTCGAGCCATCGCGGCGGGAGAACATCGCCCGCCATTTTCTCGCCGGGTACGCCGCGAAAGCGCCGTTGCCTGTGCCGCCGGAGATGTTGCTGTGGTTCTTGGCGGATTTGCTGATCAAAAAACAAACACACAAATATGTCAAGCATTTTCACAAGGACCGCGCGCAAAAAGTCGAGCGCATGCTGGCGCTGGCCGAGATTACACTGGCCGGATGCCGGAACGCGCCGGCTGAGCCGAGTCTTGCGACTATGTGGAAATTGTTGCCGTGAAAGAGTGAGTGCATGTCATCGAGTTTAAAATGAATGTCGTTGAATATTTTGTCCCGAAAGGGACAGCCTGAAAATAGCCCCGCGATTCATTGCGGGGAAAATGGAATTTACAAATATCTCCCAAGTCCCGTGAGGGACGGATGAAAATGAAATCTATGATATTGCACAAACATTGTTTTTCAATCGTCCCTTTCGGGACTGGATATGATAAAATTGTTTCATCCCAACAATAAATTGTTGGGCTATCGTCGTTTGTCCTTTCGGGACATATTACAGTAAGTGACAGCTTTAGCTTAACTTCGTGAGCGCGACCGCTCATATTCCGTTAGCTGCTAACAAGGCGAATCAATGAACTACCGTGAAGAACAACGTGAGCGCGCTGTAAACCTAAGAGATGAATTGTTTCGAGATCCGGGTGATGGAGTATATAAAAGTGCAAAAAGAGAATTTGTGTTGTCTAAACCCGATTTGAATTTATGGACTGGCATACGGGAAGACGCCCTTGAGTATTATAAACAAAATAGAATAACTTGGTGGGATTCAAGCGATGAGCCGACCGGGCATTTGCTTTCATCACAAATAGCTTGCATAAATCACCTATACTATTTAAGACAAAGACAAGATGCGTCTACCTTAGTCTTGCGCAATATTGATTATACATTTCAGAAGGCGATAAAAGTCGATACGGGATTTATAGAATTTGAAAAGGTCGGGTCAAGCAAATTAGGCAAAGAAAAGCAACTCACAAGAGGCGCAAATTGCACCTCGATAGATGCGTTAATGGTAGGCGAAAATATTCATAATAAAAGAACACTATTTTTAATCGAATGGAAATACACAGAATCGTATGGAAGTGAATCAAAGCTAAAAGGTGACTCGGGAAAACAAAGATTGGAATCATACAAGGAATTACTAAATTCAAAAGACTGCCCAATTCGCGTTTCACATATCGAGGCATTATATTATGAACCTTTTTATCAACTTATGAGACAAACACTTTTGGGCTGGCAAATGGTGACTCGCAAAGAATACGATTGCGAAGATTGGATACATTTGCATGTGATTCCAGATGATAATAAAGAACTGAAAAATACTATCACCTCGCCCTATTTGAAGGGCAATAATATTGAAGAAGCTTGGAAAAATGTTTTGGTTGAACCGAATAGATATATTTCGATGGATCCCAAAAGATTGATATTACCGCTTAAAGATTGCGGTGATACAAAATCGTTTTTGACTTATTTGAAAAAGCGTTATTGGTAATGCTGAACACCTTTTTCAAAACTTTCAAAAGGCGGTGGAATGAGATTCGCATGGGGTTGGTCTTTCTGGGCCTGATCATTATTCCCAGCGGGTTGTTGGGTTATTTCAGTTGGCGCGCGATTGAGAATGAGAAATTGCTTTCGCATGAAAGATTGGAGGAAAGCTATAGCCACTTTGCCCGGTTAGCTGCCCGCGAGATTGACGAAGAGCTTGAAAACGTGGAGAAACGTTGGGACTCCGCGGTCAAAAAAATTCTCGACGACGATGAACAAAATCCGGCCCTGGGAGATTTGGAGAAGCTGGCACGGACAGAGCCACTCATTGCCGCCTGCTTTTTGCTCAGGGCTCCGGGAAGGGTTGCTTTCCCCCCCGGTCTCAGTTTGCGGGAGGAAGGGGCGTCACCGGAGGCGGTGGAATTGGAAAACGAATCTTATCTTCGCGAACACGAAATTTTCAATACATTGGTGACGCGCGGCGAGGAGCTCGAGTATCTCACGTATGATTTAATTGGCGCCATTGCTGCCTATCGCGAGATTTTATCGAGCGTCTCCAGCCCGCAACTGCGCGGCATGGCCGAAAGTTACATCGGGCGGGCGCAGATGAAACAGGGCGATTGGACCACGGCCCTGTCGACTTTTCAAAACCTGTTGGCGAACTACCCCGAGGTGCGCGATCTGAATAAAATGTATCTGCGCTTCCTGGCGCAATATCAAATCGCTGTGGCTCTGGATAATCTGGAACGCGATCAGGAAGCCGTCGAGGTGCTTTTCCGGTTCAATCAGGATTTGTTGGAGCGCAGCGACGTGATCAGTCCTTTGCAGTACTCGTTTTTTTTGGATCAAATTCGGAACTTAGCGCCGCGGCTTCTCGTTTCCCGGCAGTTGCCCGACCGGGATCGTTATCAGGCGCAATTCGACGCCCTCGCCGAACAAAGCAAAAAGCACATCCGCGAAAAGTATTTCGTGCAGCTTTTGGACCGCAAGCTGTACGAAATGGTGATTGCGCGCCAGAAGTACAAGGCGAAATTCCTCTACGTTTCGGACGAAGCGGACGGCGAACCTTTTTTGCTCGGGTTTCGATCGCTGCCCGATCCGGCCGGCATTTACACCACCGGTCTCATTGGGTTGCAGATTGATCTGGGGCAGCTCAGCCGTAAATTGTTTCCGGCGATTCTGCGCAATTTGAAGTTCAGCGAGCGGGTGACGCTGGCGATTCTCAATGAAGCCGGTGACTATATCATTGGCACGGCAAGGCCCGCCGACAAGCCCATTGCCACGCGCGCCTTGAATGAGCCTTTTCAATTCTGGCAAGTTGCGGTGTATGTCAACGAGGCCCAGCCCGTGTCTCGGCATTGGGATTTTCTCTCCACGCTTTCGTTATGGCTGATTTCGCTGCTGCTGCTCAGCATTTTGCTGGGCGCCTACATTTTCATCCGGCGCGCGCGCCGCGAGGCCCATCTCTCGCAAATGAAATCAACTTTTGTCTCGAATGTTTCACATGAATTGCGGACGCCGTTGGCCTCGATCAAGATGATGGCCGAGCTCCTGGAAATGCAACTGACAGGACAAAGCGCTGCGCCTGCGGAACGTTTCAAAACCCGGACGGAAAATTATTTGAGCATCATCCGCCGCGAATGCAGCCGGCTGAGCCGCCTGATTGAGAACGTGTTGGATTTCTCGAAAATCGAGCGCGGCATCAAACAGTACAATTTTGAATATGAAGATCCGGCCATGATGTTGCGTATGGCGGTCGAATCTTTCCGCCCGCACGCCGAAGAGCAGGGCTTCGTGGTGGAGCTGGAAATCGTCGAGCCGTTGGCCGAAGTGCTTGCGGATGCGGACGCCATTTCACAGGTGATTCTGAATTTGTTGAGCAACGCGGTCCAATACAGCGACGAAGTGAAAGAAATTCGCGTTCGCGCCTATCGCCATGAATCGCACGTCACGATCGAGGTTGCCGATCGCGGTATCGGCATCGCTGCGAGTGAGATTCCGAAAATATTCGATGATTTCTACCGCGTCAATCAAAGGTTGAATTCACCAAAGCCGGGCGGAATGGGATTGGGGCTAACCCTGGCGCGGCAAATCGTCCGGGCACACGGCGGCGACATCAGCGTCCGCAGCGAAGTGGGCAAAGGCTCGACGTTCACTTTTACGCTGCCGCTTCCCGAATCTGTGGTGACGGAGACCGCTTTAGATGGAGAAGCACAAAATACGCTCCGTACCAGCCCTCGAGTCGAGATCGCATCGTAAAACATTATTGGTATCCGGATTTCCCGAATTTCCAGGATTAAAACCAAAAGCTTTATCCGGTCGATTCGGCAAATCCTGATACCACTATAAAATTTTTGCTTTTTTCCATAGATTTAACTTTAAAGACTAAAGCAAATGAAAAAAATCCTGATTGTTGAAGATGACGCCTCTCTCATTCTGGGATTGGAAAGCGCGCTTCAAGATGACGGCTACGAAACTTACACGGCGCGCACCGGCATGGAAGGCTTTCGCCAAGCCAAGGAGTACCAGCCGGATTTGCTCATTCTCGATTTGATGTTGCCCGGAATGAGCGGGCTGGAAATCTGCAAGCGTCTCCGTGACGAGGGCATCAAGACGCCCGTGATCATGCTGACCTCCAAAGCCGAAGAAAATGACAAAGTGCTGGGACTGGAATTGGGCGCGGATGATTACGTGACCAAGCCTTTTAGCGTGCGGGAGCTTTTGGCGCGGGTGAGAGCGCATTTGCGCCGCGAAGACACCACCACAGCAGCAGCGGAGGCGGTTCCGGAAAAATTTTGTTTCGGCGAGGTGGTGGTGGATTTCAAGCGGCACGAGGTTTATAACGCCGGCAAACTGCAGGGGCTGACCAACCGCGAATTCCGGTTGCTGGAATTTTGCATTCGGCATCCCGGCGAGCTCCTCACGCGTGACCGCCTGTTGAATGAAATTTGGGGGTACGATGTTTATCCCACCACCCGCACGGTGGACAATCACATTTTGCGGCTGCGCAAGTATATCGAGCCCGATCCCGAAAACCCGCGCTACATCAAGACGATTCGCGGCGCCGGGTATTTGTTTGAAAAGGTGCAGTAAGTCAAAAACTATTCTGAAAATAAATTTCTAAAAAACCGTCACTGTGAGCGTTTTTCAGCGAAGCAGTCTCTTGGCTGCGAGAAGATCGCTTCGGCAAAAAGCGCCTGCTAAGAAACGGTCATTGCGAGCGCTTTCCAGCGAAGCAATCTTTCAAAATTCACAGATCGCTTCGTCGCAAAAAGCGCTCCTCGCGATGACAACGTTTCTTTCTGAAAAAGCCACTGCGGTACTATAGCACTCGCGATGACGAGCGGTTTCTTGCGAAAAAATGACTGAAGTCAAAATGGATAATCAACTGACAACGAGTGAAAAACAACGAGCCGCCAACCAAAGTGCAGCACGGCTCGGCGTTCGCATGCACGGCGTCACGTTGACGCTGGAATCGAATCACGCGCCGTTGATCGCGTATGCTGCCGAGCATCTCAACGGGCTGGCCGGCGCGCCGGTGAAAACGCCGAATTTAATGGTGAGGTGCGCGTGGTCGCAGGGTGAGTGGGACGCGCAAGCCAATCCGTTTCCGGCCGACGGCGCGTTGAACGTGATCGGCAAGCGCATGCTGGGCAACGACCATGAGCTGATCTGGCTGAACACGCTGCGCCTGCCGGGCTTGCAGCTTCGTTTCAGCCGTGAGGGCGACTCGCTGCTCTTCGACGTGGCATACCGGTATCATTCGCAAAAAATCGAGACGACGCCGGATTACGAATATACCAAATATTTCAGCTTGATGAGTTATTTGGTCTATTATCCGCTGATGTGGTATTTGGAAAATTTTCGCGGCTGGACGATTTTGCACGCTTCGGCGCTGGCGAGCGCGAACGGCGGCATCATCATCGGCGGCCTCGGCGGCGTCGGCAAAACCACCACCTGTGTCGCGTTGTTGCAGCGCCCGGGCATTTCGCTGGTTTCCGAAAATTTGATTTTTACCGACGGCGATTTCATTTATCCGTGCAACGAGCCGATCCGGCTCGACGCCGGCAGTCTGGCCATGCTCGGTGAAAATCCTGCGGGACTGATGCCGATGGCGTTTCCGGAAGGGCTGAAGAAAAAATGGTTCTTTCATCTGCGGACGAACGGGCAATCGCAAAAAGTCAAACCCGCCGCGCTCTTTTTGCCGCAGTTTACGGCGCGGCGGTTTGTGACGCCGCTCACCTCCGAGCTGGCCGCAGAAAAAATGGTAGCGATCAATCGCCTGACGCGCGAGCTGGATGATTACAGTTGGTATGCCGCGGCGCTGGAGATGCATTGGCCCAATATCGGCCAAGCCAAAAATCGTCTCGAGGTTTTACGCCGCTTCGCCGAGAACGTGCGTTGCTACGAGCTGGGCATCGACCGTTCCGCCGGCGTGAATGCAGTGGTCGAAGATATTTTGGGAGGCCTGCAATAAACTTGCAACGCTAAGTGCAAATTAAAATTTAAAATTTCAATAACGAACAGGTTCGCCTATGCACTTTCCTCTCGAACAGACATCCAAGAATGGCGGCTTGCCGATCAAATTCTTTTTGACGCCGGAGCTGATGCCCGACGCGGCGACAGTGGCGCAATTGGAAGATTTGGCCAAGGCGGCCGGGCTGGCGCATCACGTTGCCGTGCTGCCGGACGTTCATCGCAAAAGCCGCAACCTCAGCCCGACCGGCACGGTGGTCGCGGCGAAGAACCGCATCGTGCCGCGCGCGGTCGATACCGGCATCAATTGCGGCATACGCATGGTGCGCAGCGATATCGACGTGCGCGCTTTAACGGCGCCGGTGCTCGACGCAATCTTTGACGAGCTGCGGCGCACGATTCCGGTTTTGGAACACGAACGGGATGCTCTTAGCGAAGAAGAGGTCGCCGATATTCTCGTGCAAGGCGGCCAATGGAGCCAGAAACGCTTCGGCCTCAGCGATGAGGAATTGAATTGCATTGAGAACCGCGCCACGATGCCGACGGACACGGCGGATGCTGCGGCGATTATGGCGAGCATGCCGGAGAAGGCGATCAAAAAGGGCTTGCGCAGCTTTTGTACCATCGGCGACGGCAATCATTTTCTCGAATTGCAGGAAATTATCGAGGTGCTGGATCGCGACATCGCCAAGCTCTTGGGGCTTGCCGCAGGCAAGGCGGTTTTCATGCTGCACACCGGCTCGCGCACGCTCGGCAGCCGGATGATGAAACTCTATTTGGCGGAGTTGGAAGAAAAATTCCGGCCTGCGCAAAATGGCGCGCCGATCTGGTCGATGCCGGCGGATTCGGAAGAAGGCATAAAATATGCGCGCGCAGTTTCGGCGGCGTCGAACTTCGGTTTTGCCAATCGCATCGCGCTCACCGAGAAGCTGCGCGCCGCGATGCGCAAAGCGCTGCGCGACGGATCTTTGCAGATGCCGCTGCTTTATGATTGCGCCCACGTCAGCATCAAATTGGAAGAATGGAATGGCGGCGAAAAGCTGTGGGTGCATCGCCACGGCGCCAGCAGTGCGTTGCCGCCTTCGCGCTGCGCGAGCCATCCGGTATTTTGCAAAACCGGTCAGCCCGTGCCGATTCCGGGCTCGATGGGACACCATTCTTTTATCGGCGTTGCCGATGAGAACGCGGTTGCAACGTTCTGTTCGGTGAATCACGGCGCCGGCCGGGTGATGGACAAACCCGACGCGTTGGCGCGGTTCACCGAGCAGCAAGTCCATAGCGAGATGGAGGCTAAAAACATCCGGCTGTATCGTTACGGCTCGGACAACATTGCCGAACAGGCGCCGAGCTCGTTCAAGGATATTTCCCAAGTCATTCGAGCGATGACCGCGTTGGCGCTGGCGCGGCCAGTGGTGCGGGTCCGTCCGGTTGCGGTGTTGAAAGGATGATTCATGTGAAAATCCAGGAGTGGGTCACATTCTTAGTTATGGTGTACATAAGTTTCTCCTATTCCTGCTCTTTCATGACACAAATGTTACAAACGCAGGACATTGGCGTGACAACGCCAAATGAAAAACTTCGTAAATTGGAGCCATTGTAATCGTCGGGATGGCTGCTCGAATTGAAGAGAAGCCGCGACGCCATTGAATATTATCAACAACCCAAAACTCTATTTCTCAGGAGGCCCAAAATGAAAGTACGAGCGCGTTTTTATCCGATTATGTTGATCACCATCAGCCTGTTTTTGGCCGCGGCCACACACGGTTCGGCGCAAAGCAAAGCCTGGATGACGCCGGGTGAGATTATGACGGCTCTCAAGCCCGGCCAGTGGGTGAAACTGGAAGGCGGCGTTCAGAAAGATTTTTCGGTTTGGTGTAAAGAGCTGAAAATTCTAACCGGTGATTTTCTCGATGACGAGTGGAGCATCAGCATGATCGTCAAAAAAGTTGATCCGGAGAAACAACAAGTGCAAATCATGCAATTGCTGGTCAAATTCAAGCAGGACGCTGAGTATCAAGCGGGACTCAAAGGTTTTTCCGACGTGAAAGCCGGCATGTACTTGGACGTGGATGGCACCTATCTGAAGGATGGAACTTTTTTGGCCAAACAAGTGGAAGATGAATCGATCAAGCTGGTTGAAAAACCCGAAACCGCCAACGAGGCTGACATCAAGGGAAAGGTTGAGAAGGTTGATCCTGCCAATAACACGCTTACCATCATGGGAATTACGGTTCGAATCACTGACACAACCAAAAGCCGATCGGTTATAAAATAACATGGAAAGAACAAAGCGCCATCAGGTCAACGCCGCGGCTGTTTTTTTGGTGCTGACGTTGTTCGTTGCCGGCCAGACTCTTGCCGGAAACGGCGATAGCACGGCGGCTATTGGCTCTGCTTCTCTCTACAAGCCGTTCAGCGAAGCGGAGATCAACACCGCCGTTCAGAATCCGCTGACGCTGGATGATTGTATCCGCATCGCGCTCAGCAAAAATATTTCCCTGCGGATCGCGCAGGGAGAGCTCGCGCGCGCGGAAGCGACACATGCCGGCAGTTACAGCGCGTATTTCCCGGTGTTTACTCTGCTAGGCACCAAAGAAAATACTCTAGAAAAGCGGCCGGTCGATTCTATCAGCGTGGCTAGTCTAGCAGAGCAAAATTTTGACACTCGGGCGCTCGTCGCGACGGTTCAGCAAACGCTGCCGACCGGCGCCGTTCTTGATTTTTCCGGTGATATCAGGCGCGATCTCAATTCCCCGGATAAATTCGAGGCACCGCCAACCAGAACCAGAAATCGGATTTATTCGGTGCAACTGCGGCAGCCGCTTTTGCGCAACGCTTGGCCGAATGCGGCCCGCAGCGCGATCACGGCGGCGCGCTACGACCGCGAAATACAGGAAAAGCAATTCCTCAACGCGAAATTTCAAACGATATTCGCCATCAAGAACGCTTTTTATGAGGTTTTGTATCAACGTGAATTGATCCGGGTGAATCAGGCCGCCATCCAGCGCGATTCGACTTTGTTTGCCGCCTCGGAATCGAAGGTGGCCGCGAAGCTGGCGACGCGCCGTGACGTTTTGAGCGCCGAGATTCAGCTTGCCAGCGACAAAGCCTCGCTCATCAAGAGCCAGAGCGACTACGAGTTCGCCCTCGATGCGCTCAAGGAGGTGATGGGCTTGCCGATCGAAATGCCCATCGAGGTTGTTGGCGTGAAACTAAGCGATGAGCCGGTGTCACTTCAGCAAGAACGCTTGCTTCGGCAGGCATTGGAAAATAATCCATCCTTGCACGGCGCAGAGGCCGGAATCGACCGCAGCCGGTTGCAGCTTAAAGTGGCAAGGAATCAGTTGTTACCCCAATTTGATTTGATCGCCGGCTACAGCGGAAGTTTTGAAAAGGAGGACACGGAACAAGGCATCGATCTCCGCACGACCGGCTTTATAACGACGGTAAGCCTCAGTTATTCCTTTCTGGATCGTGCGGCTGCCGCCAGCGCCGAAAATGCGCAGATCGCGTTGTCGCAGCAGCAAGACAACGTGCTCAATTTGAAGCGCCAGCTCGCGCTGAGCGTGCGCAGTATCGTCCGGAATACCTACAGCAGTATCGAAGCGATCAATACTCTGAGACGCACCATCGAGGCGGCGGAACAGAAGGTTGACTTTGCCACGACCATGTTCAATCTCGGCCGGGCCTCGAATTTGGACATTACCGATGCGCAGGAAGCCTTGTTAAAAGCGCAGACCCAATACGTGCGTGAATTGGTTGATTACCACATTCAACTGGCCTTGCTGGAAAGCTTGACCGGCCAGCCGGTGACGCCTGTAAGGTGACGCAATAAGCGTTTGTACCCCGATTTTGCATTATATGCTCAAAATCACCACCAAATGGGTTTTAACAACTAAAGGAAAATCGGGGTTTGGCTTTTATGGTGCAAAATTAAGGTTGTACAAGTAAGCTTTTAAAATAGGTGAATCCCATGAAAATGTCTTCCCCACAGCCTAATTGGATCACGAAATTTCTGGCGGGCAAAAACCGCCGGAAAACGATGATGATTGTGGTGTCCGCTTTCATCTTGATTCTTTGGCTTGGCAACACGCTGCTGGTCTCCGATACGGATACCGGCAATATTCCGACCGCCAAAGTCAAGCGTGGCCAGGTTGTCATCAAAATCACGGAAACCGGCGAGCTCCGCGCGCAGGATCAAGTCACCATCAGCGCCATCAATGACAAACAACTTATCTGGATGGCGCCGGAAGGCCAGTGGGTTCAGCAAGGAGACACGTTGATCAAATATGCCTCGGAAAAATACGTGATTTCCAGCGACGAAGCGCATTCCGGGCTTTTGGTGACGAAGGCCGATTTAGTCAAAGCGTTGAGCGACCTGGAAGCGCAGCGGACGAAAGAAGAGGCGGCGCGCAAGAGTTACGAGTCGCTGCCGGAATTGGCGAAAAAAGGCTTCGTGATGGAGAGCGAGGTCGAACAGGCCCGGTTGGCCCATATGGAGCTGAAATCCCGGACCGTGGCTTATCAGGCGGCGGTCGATGCGGCGCGCGCTAATGTTGAACGCGCCGAAAGAGCGCTGGCGCAAGAGCAAAGAAAATTGCGCGAAGGCGTGACGCTGGCGCCGAGCGCCGGTCTGGTCGTCTACGCCACCTACGGCAGTGTGGAGAGCCAGAGAAAAGTCGATATCGGCATGACGCCGTTCGAGGGCATGGATTTGATGTATTTGCCGGATATCTCTTCCATGCTGGTTGATACTGAGATCAGCGAAGTCGATTTGTCCAGGATTAAAATCGGCCTGCCGGTGGAAATTCGATTGGACGCGTATCCGGATGCCGTCTTCAAAGGAGAAATCAAGACCATCGCCGATTTGGCGCGACGCAAAATCAGCCGGATCACCGGCAAGCTGACCGGCGCCAAGGTGTTTTCGGTGACGGTCAAGGTGGTCGATCAAGACGTTCGCCTCAAACCGGGGTTGAGCGCCACCGCAGAAATTATCGTGAATGAGCATGAGAACGCGCTTTTCATTCCGCTTGAAGCTGTTTTTGTGGATGAACAAGATCGCACGATTGCTTATGTGAAGAAAAGCGGCAGCATTGAAGCTCGTCCTATTGTGCTTGAGGAGAGTAACGACCGCGTGGCGGTGGTCAAAGATGGCTTGCAGGAAGGCGAAGAACTTTTGCTTGACCGCCCGCCCTCCATTTGAATTGTAATTGGAGATTCAAGATGCTCGTTGAAATAAAAGATTTGGCCAGAACTTACATGATGGGCGAGACCGAGGTGCAGGCGCTGCGGGGCGTTTCGCTCAACGTAGAACGAGGAGAATTCGTGGCGATCATCGGACCTTCCGGCTCCGGAAAATCGACACTGATGCATCTGCTCGGCTGCCTGGATCGTCCGACCTCCGGCCGGTATTGGCTGGATGGAACCGCGGTCGAAGGCCTGCAAGATCAGGAGCTTTCGCGGCTGCGCAACCGCAAGGTTGGATTCGTTTTCCAAACCTTCAATCTCATTTCCCAGCTCAATATTTTGGAGAACGTCGAAGTGCCGCTGCTCTATATGGGCGTGGAGCGCTCGCAACGCCACGAGCTTTGCATGAATATGCTGCAGGCGGTGCGATTGGGTCATCGCAGCGCCCACCGTCCCAACGAGCTTTCCGGCGGTGAAAATCAGCGCGCCGCCATTGCGCGCGCCCTGGTCACCAATCCCGACATAATTTTAGCCGACGAACCGACCGGCAATCTCGATACCAAAACCGGCACCGAGATCATGGAAATTCTGGATGATTTGAACAAGAAAGGCACGACCATCGTTCTCGTCACGCATGAGCTTTCCAAAGTCAAATGGGCCCGGCGCGTGATTTATATGCAGGACGGCGAGATTCGGCGCGAGCTGGTCGGCGATCAGACGCACCAATTGGTGGAGTTGTTTCAGGAATTGCCAGAAGCGTAGGAAAATGGAGTAATGGATGGTTGGAGTGATGGAGTGTTGGAAGAACAATAATCCAACGATCCAGCAATCCACAGAGGTGAATCCCCATTTGACTTTTAGGATTTTTATGGAATATTCTGAAAGCTTGCGCATCGGGGTCAAGAGCATTGCAGTCCACAAGCTGCGTTCCCTGTTGACGACGCTGGGCGTTATTTTCGGCGTGGCCGCCGTCGTCTCGATGCTTTCCATCGGCGAGGGCGCCAAGCGCGCGGCCATCGAGCAGATAAAACTTTTGGGAACCAACAACATCCGGGTCAATCATTTGAAACTGACCGGAGAACAGGCGGAGGAGGCGGATAAAAAAGCTTCCAACGGATTGAGTTATTTCGACGGTCAATTGATCCGCGCTAATTTGCCCAACATTACCGGGGTGACGCCTTTGAAATTCGTCGAAATTGAAGTCATGCGGGGCAATAAAGAATCGAGCGGCCGCGTGGTGGGGACGGACGAGACCTACGAGTGGGTGACCAATTTTCATCCCCGGGAAGGCCGCTTCATCACGCCGCTGGATGTGCAAGAGGCCAAGCGCGTGTGTGTCATCGGGGCTGAGATTCGCAGCGAGCTTTTTGGTTACCACAATCCGATCGGGCGGCGGATTATAATCGGCGATAGCTGGTTTAATGTCGTGGGCGTGATGGAAGCGAAAACGCTAAAAGAAGGTAAAACGTCGGTCATCAAATTGCGCAATATCAACAAAGATATTTACATCCCCATTACCACGGCGCTGAAACGCTTCACGGATGACGATCGCCCCAATTTGGTCGAGGAAATTGCTATTCAGGTCAAGGGTGAAAATCAGGTGGTGACGACTTCCGAAATTGTGAAGCGAATCCTCAATCGAACCCATAATGGGGTGAACGACTACGAAATCATCATTCCCGCCGAGCTTTTGGCCCAGAGCCAGAAAACGCAGCAGGTCTTCAACGTCGTCATGGGCTCGATTGCCGCAATTTCGTTGCTGGTCGGCGGCATCGGCATCATGAATATCATGTTGGCCAGCGTCACTGAGCGCACCAGAGAAATCGGCGTCCGGCGCGCGCTCGGCGCCACCGAGCGGGACATTCTCATCCAATTTCTCAATGAGACGGTTTTGGTCAGCGCCGCCGGCGGCATGATCGGCGTGATTTTGGGCGCCATCATGGCCAAGGGCATCAACCTTTTTGCCGGGTGGGATACCGTCATTTCGCTTTACAGCGTGGTGATTTCCTTCGGCATCTCCGCGCTGGTGGGCGTCGTCTTCGGAATTTATCCGGCGCGCCAGGCCGCCAAAATGAATCCGATTGCTGCGTTGCGGTTTGAGTAGGTCACGCGCTGTTTAGAGAACGTTTGGAAAGTCACTGACCGGTCAGCACTATATGGCTTCCAGCCATTTTTTCTGGAAGAAACCTCTCGTCATCGCGAGGCGCTTTTTGCCGAAGCGATCTGTTAGTTTCAAAGAGATTGCTTCGCTGAGAAGCGCTCCCAAGAAACGGTCCTTATGACAGTTTCTTAGAAGCTCATTTTTGCACTTTTCAAACACCCTCTTCCAATTCCATAGGCTGGCTAAAATGAAAACTATCATTTTGTTCGAACAGCTTCCTGCCACAAGCAATACGGCGATCAGCCCGGCAGAAGCAATTTTGAAAATAATCAAAATGCACCTGGGCTTGATGTTGCTCCTTAGCCTCGGCGCCGGCTGTGCCGGAAGCGCCAAAAGACAAGCGCCACCGAGCGAAACAAAATCAAAGCCGGCAGTGGAAGCGAACAATGGCGTCACCGGCAACATGCTGAGTCAATGGGTTGACCGCACGTCGAGCATCAGTATCGCCTCGGCTTTTCCCGCCGCCGGTGAAGATTGCGCGTTGATCTATGATCCCGTGCAACATCGTCTCGTCCTTTTCGGTGGAAAGACTGACGATAACAAGGTCATCAGTGATGTTTGGTCGCTCGACCTGGCTAAAAACCTATGGCAAAAAATCGAAACCGAGGGCGAAGTTCCCCCAACCAGCGAGGATCATGTGGTCATCTACGATCCGATCAGTTACCGCATGATTTTGCATGGCGGGGAAGATGGTCTGACGACAAACAATACCTGGTCGTTCGATTTAAAAATGCAGCGCTGGCGGAACATGACCCCGCAAAGCGGGGCGCCGGCACGAGAGGATCACACCGCCGTTTGGGAGAGCCGTGGCAAGCGTATGGTTATTTTCGGCGGCCGCAATAAAAGCCAGGATAATGATGACATCAATATTTACGAAATCTGGGCGCTCGATCTCGACCCCGCTTCTCCCACCTTTGAGAAATGGCGCAATTTAACCGTCGAGGATAAACATCCCCCGGGGCGATCAGATCATGTGGCAGTCTTTGATGGCAAAAAAAAGCGCATGATCATTTATGGGGGATGGGACAAATGGGAAAAAGAATATTTCGACGATACGTGGGCGTTTTATTTTGCCACGCCGCCGGATACGATGGGAGTTTGGAGGCAAATCAAAACCAAGAAATCATATCCGCCCAAAAGACGGCATGCTGTTGG
The DNA here is from genome assembly GCA_022616415.1 of Candidatus Zhuqueibacterota bacterium. Classification (GTDB taxonomy): domain Bacteria; phylum Zhuqueibacterota; class Zhuqueibacteria; order Zhuqueibacterales; family Zhuqueibacteraceae; genus Zhuqueibacter. The sequence goes on from JAKEEU010000125.1 coordinate 20,144, forward strand.
GGCTTATGACGCTGCCCAAAATTGGTTTATCATTTTCGGCGGGTTCGGCGAGGAGGGATATTTGAATGACGTGTGGGCGTTCGATCTTGACAATGATGTATGGATCAACATCACGCCCGGCCCACAGCCGCGGATCGACCAGCAAGCAGTTTACGACCCCCAAAGTCAGCGGTTGATCATCTACGGAGGTGATGCCCGGCTTAGCAGCAAGTTTCACGATGTGTGGGAGCTGCAAATTCAGCGGAATTTGCCGATCGATGTGCTTTTAAAGGAGGCGGGAGCCAAGACCAACGCTGAAAGCAAACCATAAAAAGCCGCGACAACCTCCTCGGCTTTCACTATCAAAATTTAATGGCAATTGGAAATCTTCTTTTTTTGTATTATCTTGAAGCGTAGGATGGCATCGGTGCCTGCCTTCCAGCAGGTTACTTAGGCAAACAAACGCGGAGATGATTTTCCACCGTATGTCGCTGAATCCACCAGGGCTTCAGTTTTCGTCTTGCCCGGTTGGATAAATTTAGGCCAGAAA
>JAKEEU010000126.1 GCA_022616415.1 Candidatus Zhuqueibacterota bacterium
CCACGAGTCCGGAACGGTTCCATAGGAGGGAATAGTTACCTAAATCCGGGTATCAGACCGACGTTTGGTAGATCCGGATTTGTTGATGATTTCTCAGGGCGAAATGGGCTTGCACAAACAGCGCGAGCTTTTGCCGATTACAGGCGTTACGGCCTTACAGGGTCTGGTATTCCTGTTCTTGTTACTCCGGAGGATGTCGGGCGATATAATCGTCAAGTATTAACCAATTCCGCCAAGAGCTTTGCTAGAGCCGCTGGGAAAGCGGGCAAATATACCTTGAAAACAACGGGGTTTATTTGGACTTTGCCCAATACGGCAATTGGTTTTGGGCTTGTCGAGGCCAATAAAAAATTAGCTCCAGAACTACGCGCGCGTGGAATTGATGTAGCAGATCCTGAATTTATTGGCTTTGATTCTGAGAATTGGGTATTGGGTTATAGAAATACCTTGTTTCCATTAGGGTTTGGCGAAGGTTGGATTACGTTTGGTCATGTTGTATTGGCAAACCACCCTTGGAAAGATGGGTTTGGCGATCCTTGGTATCAACATGAACTCGTTCATGTTTTTCAATACGATCTATTCGGACCAACATTTTTGCCTCTTTACTTGTCAAATTACTTGATAAATCTTCCAATTTATGGAAGGAGGGCATATGAAAATATTCTTTTTGAAATCTGGGCAAGACATGTATCTGGCCGCTAAGTTCAGAACATTGAAAATTTATTTGATCAGCTTATTCATTTTTACCATTTTAGCTAGCTGCCAACCATCATTTGAATTTCAACCAGAAAATCCATATGATTTCGATAAACTAAAAATTGCTGGAATCGAAATAAAATTTGATGCTTTTTATGCATATGGTAGCCCAGAAGGCCTTAGAATCAGGTTGATGATTACAAATCCGACTAACTATGAGATCATTATAAAAAATAATATAAACATTGCTGGGCAATATTTTGCATCTCACAGATTATATCATTTAACATGGGATGATTTGTCAACGAAGGAGGTGGACGCTCCGGCTTTAAAAGAGGCTCCATTTAAGATTATTGGACAGGATATTGAAATTTCTTTAACTTGCCTCCTTGAGAAAAGAACAAGTAAGGATTTCTATGATATTATAAGAGAAGAAAAATTTCTCGTTAAATTTCCTACTTTTATCGTTGATGGGAAAGAGTATGAATTTGAGCCCATAAACTTTGTTTACAAAAAAGCTAAACGGTAATCAGTACGAACAGACCTACATTTGCTGTAGGGACTGACCAGACTGCATATCAATTCACTTCGAGGAGTTTGACAAGTGTCATTGGACTTTATTACTTTGGTGCGCGGTACTATGATCGTGACATTGGGCGGTGGTTAGTGCCGGATCCCATCGTGAGTGATTTTAGTCCGTATAGTTACGCTCACAACAGTCCTCTTCAATACATTGATCCGGACGGCCAATCTTGGTTTCCAATATGGCTTGGACTTAATCTCGTCAATCTGTTCTTTAATGAGGCGAGAGGCCCACGAGTCCGGAACGGTTCCATAGGAGGGAACAGTTACATAAATCCGGGTATCAGACCGTCGTTTGGTCGATCCGGATTTATTGATGATTTCTCAGGTCGCAATGGGCTTGCACAAACAGCGCGAGCTTTTGCCAATTACAGACAATATGGCCTTACAGGGTCTGGTATTCCTGTTCTTGTTACTCCGGATGATGTCGGGCGATATAATCGTCATGTACTGACGAATTCTGCGAAAAGTTTTGCTAGAGCCGCTGGGAAAGCGGGTAAATATACCTTGAAAACTGCGGGGTTTATTTGGACTGTACCAAATACCGTGCTCGGATTAGAGCTTGCCAAGGGTAATCAAAAATTAGCTCTGGAATTACGCGCGCGTGGAATTGATGTTCCGGTTCCTGAATATGTCGGCTTTGATTCTAAGAATTGGGTTTTCCAATATCAAAATGCTAATTGGCTTGAATGGTTTGGTATGAGTGGAATTACCTTTGGGCATACTGTGTTCAGTTCAGGCTCCTTTCCTGTGAATTATTTAACAGATTCCTGGTACCACCATGAGTTGGTGCATGTTTTTCAATACGATTTACTGGGTCCGGCATTTTTACCGTCATATCTTGCTTTTTCTGTACCAGCTTTAGCGCCGTGGTGGACAGTTCATGGTACTAACCTATTAGAATTATGGGCAACTTGGGTTTCTGGATATTAAACATACAACATTTTGAATAGTAAATTTAGGAGGCTTGCGATGCAGCGCAAAGTGCAAAAATCAGTGCTAATCATTTTTATATTGACAGTATCTTTCCTTCAAATTAAATGCCCACCTCCCAATGCGATTTATCAAGTTACGGGCAATAAAGATACTATTATTGGTACAACTATGGGGAAAATTCTCATTTGGGATGCAAATGATCTCAAATTAATTTCTTTCTTTAAGGATAAGTTAACAACGCTTCCAGTATTTGTTACTGATAAAAAAGTTTACTATTTGACTGGCGGGAAAAGACAATTGTCAATTCTTGACATTAGCAATTCACAAATTCCTCGCTTAATTGAGCAAGTTAAATACTATAAGAATATTGACCGATTTAAAATAATAAATAATTATGTATACTTAACCATTAAAAACCGATTGATTATTGTTGACTCCCACAATATGCAAAACATTTTAACTGAATATCAAACAAAAACATTAGACAGCATATGGGATTTAGGGACTGACGAACAAAATCATTTATATTTATCTGGAAGAGATAAACTTGAAATTTTGGATATATCCAATATGGCTAGCCCTCGCTATCTTCAAACCTTTGAGTATTCTGATGTCATTAGAAGGTTAGATATTTGTAATAATACTCTGTACCTTCATGTTGACTCTAGTATAGAAATGTTTTCCTTTGACGAATTGAGAGGTCTTATCAGCATAAATAAATATTCGGATGAAGATATTATTAATCTTCAATCTTTTGAAGATCCCATATTAGTTAAGTCATTTTATAGTAAAAGATTACATCCTTATTTTGGTGCTTTATCAATTTCTATAAATGATGTTTACGTGTATATAAGCAAGGGAACGACAATCGAAAAAATGGATATTAGTGATCCTTATAACCCTCGGGTAGTTGCAAGCTATGTAAATAAATGATTTCGGGTCAACATTTTTGCCGCTTTACTTGACAAACTGGGGAATCAATTTGATCGGCCAAGGATTAGGGCTAACTAACGATGCTTATCGGGCAATATTATTCGAAAGGTGGGCAAGACATGTTTCCGGTTACTAACTTTGAATTTTTTGAGAAGGCAAAGATCGTTAGAAAATATGTGTTTTTTTGTGTATTTATTTTGACGAGTTGTCAAATTAGCTGGAAATTTGAGCCAGAAAATTCAAAGGAACTTGAAAATATATTTCAAAAATTTGAAAATGTGCAATTTTCATTCGAAAGCTGCTTTGTTAATAGCTCAACATTAATGAGTTTCACTTTCCATTTGCACAAGAAGGCAGATATTTCATTTGTAATCGAGAACAATATGAATGTACAAGGTAAGTATTTCTATTCAGATAAAATCTCGAGTGTTGCTGTGATTAGTAAAGATAAAGAAAAGCAATCTTCGCAACTAATACGCGAAGGTATTTTTGATATAAAACCGATGAATAGCAGAATTCAGATAAGATGTTATTTGGAACATCAAAATGCAAAAGAAAATGAAGATATTTTTAATACTGTTAAAAAAGAAATATTCCAGGTTAGGTTTCCTACTTTTATTGTCGATGGAAAAGAGTATGAATTTGAGCCCATAAATTTTGTTTACAATAAGGCTAAGCGATAATCAGTATTGGACGCTGGTTGGTGCCGGATCCGATTGTGAGTGATTTCAGTCCGTATAGTTATGCTTATAACCGCCCTCTTCAGTTTGTGGATCCAAATGGGGAGATAGGTTTGCCTATCATAGCGGGTATTATTTTGGGCGCCTATCTCGGAGGTGCTACTGCCAATTGGCAGCTTGATCCAACTAAATGGGCATGGGGCAAGGGGAAAACGTATTTTGGGATAGTTGGAGGTCAAGATTGGCGCTAGTGATGGTCGGATAGATAAAACCGGATCATTATATTTGGCGAGGAGTCGAAACCAGAATGAGATCATCTCAAAGCATAACACTGGTACTGGTGGTTGTCTGTCTTTTGTTTCCGTGTTCAACATTTTGCCAGGATACACTAAGGTTAGAATACCCCAAGAACCGGCTTGGTGTTGGCGTGAAGATTAGTAGCCCTGTTTTGGGTCCTCAGATCTTCCTGTATCATGATGGATTGAGTGTAGAAGCAACCTATGGTCTGCCCAATTCAGGTAGCGCAAGAATTGAATTGAAAAGAAGTTTTAGCGCCAACCTCTCGATTCGCTGGGGGCATCTTAAAAACAAAAGGGCAATGGCGGGCAAAGAATTCTATTTTCCATTGGTGATCGGCGTAGGTTATATTTATGCAATAGAGAAAAATGAAGTGGAAGGGTATTCTGGAAGTGGTCAAATAAAAGGTTTATATTACTATCTCGGTATGCAAATGTTGTTATCTAAACGGTTTCCTAGAATAGGCGGCCATTTATACTTTGGATACAATCAATGGAAATATGACGATTCAATTTTAGTGAAAAGCGGTGCGCCGCTGAAATATAACTATTCAAAGTTTTATGGGAGTTTAGCGTTATGCTATTTTTTAAAATAACCATCAAGTAAACTTGGTTGTAAAGTAACTATACCTAGAGAAAGCCTGGCATAAAGAATGATCTGCGATAGTAAAAACCATGAATCCCCTCTCAGGCAAAGCCGAGCTTATCGCACTGGCGCTGCTTATTCTTCTCAGCGCTAGCAATAGTATCGCCCAAGTCAATGCTGGCGATAGCTCCGGCATCGATAGCATCTCATCATCTGATTCTTCCCATACCAACCTCCTCCCCCCCGAAGCTTTGCAAGCCATCCAAGTGCTCGATTTCAAAAACACCGAGATCAAAGACATTGTGCGTGGGTTGGCGACTAAATACAATTTGAACGTCTTCGTCGACGACGCGATCTCGCAGCGGATCACCTTGCGCTTGGCCAATCTTTCGGTGCATGAGGCTCTGCGCTTTATCGCCAAAGAGCACGGGCTTAACATGACGCTGGAGGGGAATATTTACAAAATCACCCTGCCGGAAATTCCCAAGCCACAACCCAAGCCGTTGGCGGTGGCTTATGAGGAGGGCAGGCTCACTGTGGATGTCAAAGATGAAGAAGCGGAAAAGGTCATTCGCGCCATTGCAGAAAAGAGCCGGAAAAGTCTGGTTTTGAAACAAAGCCGCGGCGGCAAAATCACCGGCTATTTGCAGAGCGTGCCTTTCGAGCAGGGACTGCAGGCGTTGCTGACGAGCAATGGGTTTGCCGTTCGCAAAAAAGATGAGATTTACTTCATCGATCGCGCACAAGTGGCGCATAATGGCGCTAATTCCAGCTCGAACAACTCAGCGATGCTTTCAGCATCGCAAGCTTGGGTTACGGTGAGCGACAGCTTGATCACACTCGACGTGATGGAGGCGGATTTAAGCTGGGTCGTGCGTGAGCTATCGACGCAAATGGCTAAAGAAGTTTTTATTTACGGCGCTTTAACCGGCCAAGTCAACGCGCAATGCTCGTCTTTAACGTTTGATCAAGTTTTGGATTACGTGTTCAAGGGAACGAATTATACCTACCGCCGCGAGGGCAAAATTTATTTCATCGGCGACAAAAATCTTTCCGGCATCGCCTCAACGCAGTTGGTGCGGCTCAAACATATCAAAGCGGAAGGCATTCTCGATCTGCTGCCGCCGGCGATGACTTCCAAGGCCACGTTGAAAGTGATCAAAGAGCAAAACGGCCTGATGGTGGTCGGGGCGCAGGACGTCATTCGCGAGGTGGAAGATTTCGTTGCGCAGATCGATCATCCCATTGCGCAAATTCTGATCGAAGCCATTGTGGTGGATTATAATACTTCTGACATCGGTGAGCTGGGCATTACGGCGGGCATGAAAAATAAAAACGATACCACCGGCCACGTCAATCTCTTTTTTCCGACGGTGGACATCACGGCCTCGGGCAATGTCCTGAACAAGAGCCTGCAATACTACGGCTCACAATTGGGCTTGAAAAAGATCGGCAAGTTGCCGGATGAATTTCTGCTGCACCTGCGCGCGCTGGAGCGAAACGGCAAGGCCAACATTCGCTCGCAGCCGCAAATCGCCACGCTGAACGGCCATCCGGCGAGCATCAAGATCGGTACGACACAGTATTTCGTTTTAAAGAGCCAAAATCCGGTGGTGGGCGGCAATCAAGTGATCAATCAGGTCACCGAACGTTTTGAGAAAATCACCGCGGAGATCAGTCTCACCATCACGCCGTGGGTGAGCGCTTCGGGCGAGATCACCACCGAAATTCATCCCGAGTTCAGCACGCCGGAGGGCATACTCAACCCCAACGTGCCGCCGACGATCAACCATCGCGTGCTGGATTCAACGGTGCGCCTGCGCGACGGTGAAACTATCATTCTTGGCGGATTGATCCAGTCGATCGATAGCGAGAATATCGACAAGTTTCCGCTGTTGGGAAGCTTGCCGTTGTTGGGAAGACTCTTTCAAAACCGCAGCCATAATCGCAGCAAGGCGGAGCTGATTATTTATCTGACGCCGCATTTGTATTACTCGGAGGGATCTGGGGGAGTTATTCGGTGACGGGGAGAAGAAAGCAAAGTCGCAAGTTTGCAGGTAGCAAGTATGCAAGTGGCAAGTATGCAAGTGGTGAGTAATCAGTGATCGGTCACGCCACTCGGAGGCTTTGATGAATTTCAGCGGAATTTGCAGATGTCCAACGGATAGAAATCCCGCCGTGGCGGGACAACTGATAAAAGCTTTTCATCCGTTGCGTTGTTTCTATCCGTTGGGGAAAATTGTTTCAACGATTTTGCCATTAAATTATTTTGCCTTTTCGACCATGATACGATCCACCGGTCTCGACCTCGGCAATGATGCCGTTAAAGTCGTCGTGCTGCAAAAGTTTTTCAATCGTCTCCGGCTGGTAAAGTTTGGTGAGGAAAAATTCGTTTCTCCCAAGCCTGCGGACGAAGAAATCATTGCGGCGATACGGCGGCTTTTTGAGCGGCTGCGGATTAAGAATAGAAATGTGGTCATTCATTTCGGCGGCGTCGGGGTGCGGTATCTCGTGCTGGAGGGGCCTTTGCTGTCTGCATCAGAGCTGTTGGAGTGGATTCGCCACTACTGTGCCGAGCGCTTGCCGAAAACGGCAAATGTCGCGCAATTGATTTTCTCTTATCATGTTTTGCAGCAAACCGAGAACAGCCAAAAGCTCATGGTCTGTTATTGCCAGCCGCACATTTTGCAGGAAAAGCTGCAATGGGTCGAAGCCGCCGGCCTGCAGCCGGTCATGGTCGGCGCCGGTGAGTTGGACTTGTTTCACGCCTTTGCTTTTGGCGCGGAAGATGTGTTCAGCAAAAATCTGCTGTTTATCGATAGGCGTGCCCAAACGACGGGGCTGCTCGTCACAGCCAATGGCAATCCGGTTTTGTATCGCGAATATGCAACTTCGACGGTTGCCATGTTGAAGGGTGAAATCCAAAAAGTTTTGTCGAGTTGGCAAGCGGATGGCCAAAAGCCGATTGACAAAATTATTCTTGTTGGCGACAGCGCCGCGCCGGAAACTGTCCAAGCCATGCTCCCAGCCGAAATCACTGTAACTGTCGGTCAGCCGCTCTTGGGTTTGCTTCGAGATGGTCAAATCTTGGCACCGAAATACAGCCTTGCTGCCGGATTGGCGCTCAAGCCGTATTTTCCTGCACTCAATGCCATCGATCTGCTGCTGGCGGAAAAGCGCAGCCGGCTCAAACAACAGCAGGAGAAAAGACGCGCGCTGCGTCTGATTCTTGCCGGCGGCGTTTTGACTTTGCTGTGCCTGGTCGGGTTGAATGTCTTGAAGCTCATTCTGACCAATAAGCTCGCCGCCTCGGAAGAGCAAATCTTCGCGTTGGCGTCACAGCTCGCCGCGCATGCAAAATTGCAAAAAGAACAATTGCAATTGCAGCAAGCGCTCGCCGACGTGCAGTTGCTGGTCACGCAGCGCAGCCAATATGCGCCATTGTTGGAAGAGGTCAGCCGCGTGATGCCGGAAGGCGTCTGGCTGCACGAGCTTGCCATTGCATCAAACGACTCTTTGGCTGAGAGCGGAAAAAATACACGCCGCAATCAAGTGCAGCTCCGCGGCTGGGCTTTCGATGAAGGCAAGGTCGCGGCGCTGTTGGCGCAGTTGGAAAATTCGCCGCAGGTTTCGCAGGTTCGCTTGCTGTCCACCACGCGGCTGGCTGCCGATGAAGTCTGGCAACGCAGCCGGCTCAGGAAGATGCCGCTGGTGGAATTCATGATAGCGAGTGTGACGAAGCAAAACTGATTCAGGAAATTCTTACTTGCCCAACGGATGAAAGCGACCAACGGATAAAGCAAAAAATAATGGCAAAATGATTCAATGGCAAAATAATTGGCTACGTTCGAGAATTAAAAGCATTGAATTATTTGGAAAATCCGTTGGCGGCTTTTATCCGTTGGGGCAAAAAATTTTTAATCATTCATCGCGTCGAACGAATGGAACGCCACATAAAATGGCTTGACGACCACCGTTGGCTGGTAATGACGATGCTGGCCTCGCTCTTGTTTGCTTACGCGATGGTGAGCCAGGTTATACCATCATCCCTCGAGCTCGTGCGGATTTATCACGCGCTGCGCGACAATCGGCAAACGCTTGCCGACGCTGATAAGTGGCCTCGCATCACAAATGCCGTCAAGCGTAAAAACGAAAAGATCAAAACCGAAATCGCCCAGTTGGTTTTTAGCAAAGGGCGGGACTCGCACGTTTCAAAAATCCTGGCTTTTTTGAGCCAGGCTGCCAAAGCGCACGACGTCGGCATTCTAACATTCAAGCCGCAAGCCATTAAAACATATCCGCGCCACGTCGAGCTGCCCATCCAATTGGAGATGACGACGCACTTTCATGCGCTGGGACAGTTCATCAACACGCTCGAAACGGCGCCGGCCGTTATCAAGCTCGAAAGATTGCAGATGGCTTCCAAGGAAATGGCCTCCAATCGTTTACACGTTCAAATGACCGTGGTGGTTTATTACGTCGCACCGGCGGTTAAATCTACTACTAATGGCCATGAAGCGGCCAAACGCAGAAAAAAATTTTAAAAGTTTTTATGAATACGCAAGATAATTATGGCAAGATGATTGAAAAGGTTTTTAATTATTTTGCCACAATCCCTGGCCTGCCTAGAGCCGTTGGCAGGGCAGGCATCTTGCCAAAAATATCTTGGCGAGTCTTTGCGGCGTGAGTTTTTGTTTCAAGGTATGGTATGAAAAAGAAAAATGTGTTGATCGCGATTTTAGTTTTGTTGGCGCTGACGATCTGGTCGCACAATATCTATCAAATCGTCATCGGCGTGACGCGGGCGGATCAGGAGATGGGTTCGCCAACAGGAGATGGCAAAGTTGCGCTTCATGATACACTCGTGTCGAAGCCGCGGCCGGCCTTTGCTTATTCCGGCGCGCATCGTGATCCCTTTGCACATTGGCTGCAATTGGAGAAAAAGATAAAACCCGTTCCTATAATGCCGGTGGTTAAAGCGGTCCCCATCGAGCCAGCGCCGCCGCGATTGCGATTGAGCGGCATCGTGCGCGATGCCAACGGCGTGCTGGCGATCATTGAAGATCCGCAAGGCGAGACGCACTTTGCCAGAGCGGAAGATGTCGTCACCGGCGTCAAGCTGGTGCGTATCGACAGCAGTCGGGTGATTTTTGAGTTTGGCAAACGGAAGTTTGAGCTGCAGTTGCAGTAGGCAGGTATGCAAGTGGCAAGTGTGCAAGTGAAAAGTATGCAAGTGAAAAGTATGCAAGTGGCAAGTATGCAAGTGGCAAATGAAAAACAAAAAGGGACAAGCGACAAGCAACGAGCAACGAGTAACCAGCAACCAGCAACCAGCTACAAGCAACCAGCGACCAGACATGCGCTCGCCGACAGCCAAGGCTCGGCGCTGGTTCTGGTGTTGGTGATGGTGACGGTGATCACCACGATCGTTGGCGCGGTTCTGATGGGCACGTTGCTGCAGCTCCGCTTGATTGTCAAGGAGAAACACCGGCTGCAAGCTTTTTATCTTGCCGAAGCCGGAATTTATAAGGCGATCTGGCACCTCTCCGGCAATGGCGGCAAGGATATTTTCTGGCGGCCGGAGAATACAGGCGTCGAGATTTTTGATCACCAAATGGCCGCCGTCACCGTGCAACAATGGGGCGGCTTTCTGCAGGTGACTTCAACGGCAAACGTTCATCGCGCCGGCAAGAGCATTCGGGTTTTGCTCGGCGAGCAGCCGCCGGCGCCGTTTCGGCAAGCTGTGTTTGTCGGCTGCGTGGATTACCCTTTGGTGGTGACGGGCAGGAATCGCATTGTTGGCGATGTCACGGTGGGCCCGGAAGGCGTTAAGAAAGGCCGCATCAAGGGCCGCGATTTTGAAGGTGACAAGCTGGTTGACGGCAAGGTTATTCGACAGAGCAGGCCGCAGATGCCTTACTTCAATCCGCTGATGCTGGAAACGGTGTTTCGCGAGTATCTCGACGCTCTGGAAAACCCGTCCGGCGAGCAGGTTTTTGGCGACAGGACCTTTGTCGATGGCGAGATGCCCCCTTTGGCAGAAGCGCGAAACTTTTATGTTCACGGCGATGTGCAGCTCAATTATTCTGATGCCAACACGACGATACATGGGCCGGGCATGATTAGCAGTACGGGGAATATCGTCGTGCAAAATCATACGCAAATTACCGGCTACGTCGAGTTGATCGCGGTGGGAAAAATTATCGTCAAAGATGAGGCTCGGCTCGAAAACTGCGTCCTTTTTGCCAGGCAAGGCATCGAAGTTTCAGGTGATGGCAAAATCGAAGGACAACTCTTCAGTCCCAGCGACATCGTTTTAAAAGAGCGCGCGGCTTTAAGCTATCCTTCTCTGGTTTATTGCCCGGGCGCGACGCGAGATCAAACCTGGCAAGGACAAATTTCGCTACAAGATCAGGCGGCGGTGCGCGGCACAGTCATACTCTTTCCCGACAAAAAACACAACGATGAAACGCACGACGCAACCATTCTCAGTCTCGGCAAAAATGCCAAAGTCGTTGGCGCCGTTTATTCTCGCAACTACACAAACCAGCAAGGCACGATTTACGGCACAGTGGTAACCGGACAATTCTTTCTCTATGAATCCCCCACGATCTATTTGAACTGGCTGCAAGATGCAGTGACGGATCGCGCGCAGCTTCCGGAAGGTTTTCTGCTGCCCATCGGATTCAATGAACGGCCGCGGTTGGAAGTTTTGAAGTGGGAAGAATTGAAATAGCAAGTGGGCAAGTTGCAAGTTTGCAAGTAGGCAAGTTTGCAAGGGGGGAAAGGGGGAGGGGGTGATGGGGAGAGGGGGAGAAAGGGCGATGGGGAAAAATGGGAAGCGGTGTGTCATTTCGAGTCCCGCTTCGTTGAAATTTATAAAAGCGGGAAGAAATCTTTATCTCTCGGAGCACACGCATGAAGAATTTCCAACACTCCATTACTCCAAAAATCCATTACTCCTTTTTAAAGGACCCGCACGGCCACACCTTGGTCGAAACGTTGGTTGCCAGCGCCATTTTGCTGAGTGTGTTGATTCCGGCGACGCTCATTTTGGGGAAATTGACGCTGAGCCAACAGCATCACGATTTGATCGTGGCGACGCAACTGGCCAGAGAAGAGATGGAAAGAACCGTTGCCGAGGCGCGCTATCATGATGAAGAGCAACAGGTGGCGTTGGGCAAAAAACATTTGCGACTTGTTCGCGACATACAAGAGCAATCCGGCCTGCTCGAGATTCGCATCTGCGTCTTCAAGCTGCGGCAAGCCAAGCCGCTGGTGGAGATCAAAACGCTCAGAGTGGTAAAATCACAATTCGGATATGCAGGAATCATACAGAATTAGGCTTTTGGTATCCGGATTTTCCGAATCTTCCGGATGTCATAATTTATAAAGTTGGATTTGTTAATTGGCAACTCTTTTGGGTTGTAACCGAGCGACATCATGCTAATGAAGAAAAATGAAGCTGGATTTACCACCGTTGAATTGCTGGTGGCTTTGCAGATCGCTTTTCTGGTCGCCGGTTTTGTTTATGCCGCCTACCTGATGGCATCGCAACTGGCCACGCGCTGGCGGCAAAAGTTCGATTTGGAAGGCGCGGCCATGTTGTGCTTGCATCCCCTGACTGAGGAGGTTGTGAAAGCCAATCAAATCATTAGCGCTAACGCCACCGAGCTAACTTTGATCGACGATGAAAACCGTCAAATTGCCTATAGCTTCGAGAACAACAGGCTACATCGCAATCAACGGCCAGTGTCTTCACACCAAGCGCAAGTGTTGGCACTGCAGTTTCGCTATGCCCGCATTGATACGGCCAAAACAACATGGCAAACTCAGTCAAAGCCCCTGGTTTATTTTCAGCCGAGAACTGCCAAAGATCATGCCAACATCGCACTTGTGGAAGTGGAAATAGTTTTGGGTAATGGCAAAGCGCAATTGCAAATCAAGACGACGGCACATCCGAGAAGGCTGCGCAAAAATCTTTTTGAGCTGCTCTGATCAGTGACCAGTGATTAGTTCATGTCATTCAGTTAGCAGGCAAGGATTCTGTCCCGTAGGGACAGCGTGAGAATAGCCCAGAGATTTTATCTCTGGGAAATATGAAATAACAACGTTTCCAAGTCCCGCAAGGGACGATTGAAAAGAACGGCTTCAAATATCACGACCGCCGCGTTCTCATTCGTCCCTTGCGGGACTGGTGAGGTAATGAGGGTGATGTTTCCCAACAATAAATTGTTGGGCTATTGTCGTCTGTCCCTACGGGACAAAATATTCGGCAAATCGTTCGCTTAACTAATGGCATCAAGTGATTAGTGATCAGTAAGTGCTGACAGAAAAGTGACCAGCAACGAGCAAGCAGCAACCAGCACAATACTGCTAACTTTTCAAAAAGGCAAAACGACTTAGGGCAAAACTATTTAAAAGCCTTATTTGAGTTTAATTATGTTAAGTTGGTTTGAATGAAAGCAATGACAAAAACATGAAAGACAGAAACATCAGGTTGGGTATCACCAAAGAAATGCTCATCGTGAAGCAACGAGAAGCCGTAAACATTTTTCTGCCCTCCATTTTTCTGTCTTTGCTTTCTTAAAAAGTTAGTGACATTGAGCAACCAGCATGCCCACACCGGCCGAACTGGAAAAAATTCTCAAGCAGCGTCGCGCTTGGCAAAAAGCGCCACGTCAGGAAAAAAAGAAAGCAAGCTTTCGTTTCGTCCGTCCGATCCGCACGCGGGAGCTGACGGATTTCACGCGACAACTGGCGACCATGGTTGGCGCGCGTCTGCCGTTGGCAAAAAGCCTGGGAATTCTGGCGCAGCACCACTCCCATCCGCAAATGCAGCGCGTGCTGCGAGCCGTGTTGCACGGCGTCACGCACGGACAATCACTGAGCGACAGCCTGGCGCAATTTCCCAAAGTTTTTTCGCCGCTGTTCGTCAATCTGGTGCGCGTCGGTGAAGTCAGCGGCAATTTGCCGGAGATCTTGCAGCAACTGGCCGGCTATCTTGAAAAGATGGGCGAGCTGCGGCGCAAGCTGCTGACGGCGATGACGTATCCGGCGGTGATCGTTTTGGTCGCTTGCGGCGCAATCGGCTTTTTGCTGTTCGGCATTTTGCCGACGTTCACCGATTTGTTCCGCGAGTTTAGCGCACCCATGCCGCTGCCGACGCGGGTTCTGTTGGGGACGACGGAATTTTTGCGCGCCAACTTTTTTTACATGTTCCTGCTCCTGCTCGCGGCAACGGTCGTAGCCAAAAACTTCGCGCAAACCGCCAAGGGACGTTGGACGCTGGATGCGATAAAAATCAAATTGCCGCTGATCGGCGCCGTCGTCAAAAAAGTTCTCATCGCCCGCTTCAGCCGCACGCTGGGCGCTTTGCTGCGCAGCGGCGTTTCGCTCTTGGAGGCGTTGGAAATCACGGCGCGATCCGCCGGCAATCAGCTTTTCGCGCAGGAGGTGGTGCGGATGAAGCACATGGCAACGCGCGGCGAGCTGATGGAAAAGGCCATCAGCGGCTCGAAACTGTTTCCGCCGCTCGTGGCGCAGATGATCGCCGTGGGCGAAGAAACCGCGGAGCTGGACAGCTTGTTGACGAAAACCGCCGAATTTTACGAAAGTGAAGTGGATGCGGCGATTGAAGCGCTGACTTCCATCATCGAGCCGGTCGTCATTGTGGTCTTGGGCGTGGTGTTGGGCGGCGCGATGATTGCAATTTATTTGCAGATTTTTGATTTGATGAACGTGATTCAATGAGCAAGTGGCAAGTATGCAAGTGGCAAGTGTGCAAGTGGCAAGTGTGCAAGTGGCAAGTGTGCAAGTGGCAAGTGTGCAAGTGGCAAGTGTGCAAGTGGCAAGTGTGCAAGTGGCA
>JAKEEU010000127.1 GCA_022616415.1 Candidatus Zhuqueibacterota bacterium
AGACACGCTCATCGGCGACCCGCAGGTTCTCGACGTTTTCCAGGTAAAAGAGGCGTTCGCAATAAGCGAGGGCATGAAGCGCGTGAATCGGCAATGGCGTTGACATAAAACCCTCCAAAGTAATCTCAGCTTGGCTCAGACGGCGTCCACGTCCACGCCGCTTCCGGCGGAATGCTCCGGCCTTCAGCTAAAGGCGCGCAAAGAAGGCTGGAAGTACGACTGTTGTCTGTGCGGTTGATCCCAACGGTCAATCGGCACGATCCTTTGCGTGGCGGGTCGTCCGGTTGCATTCGCGCATACCATCGCGTCAGCGGCGGCTCAGGCTCAACATCAATCCGGTCAATCAGCAAGTTGTTGTCACCCGCGAATGGCAAACCGTAGCGAGCTTCTGGCAACTCACCGCGTAAGCCTTTCCGAATGCGTTGCAGAAGCGACTCATCGTCACTCTCAACGCCGATCATGCCGTCGTAATTAACCAGCAGTTCACGGCGCACAGGTGTTATCCAAAATTTTGCGCCGTATGTTTTTTCTTTTAGCTCTTTGCCGGACGCGCCTACGGGATAGCTGTGCAATTGTTGATAAAGCGTGCTTCTTTCCGGCGCGGAAATCATTCCTACGGCAATCCGCAAAGCCGGAAGGTCAGCGCGAATCAACGTCGTCACTCCAGGTGTTGGGTCGCGCATTTCAATTCCGGCGAGATTCAGCACCAAACCATAAGCCGCCGAAGGCGGCATCACCGGGGCCGAAGCGCGATACACCCCGGCCTGAAAACCGCGAAACGCCGCGAACGGCGCACGCACACGCAGCCATAATCGTGACATTGGCGGACCTCCTATTGCAGAAATGCCTCGGCGACTTCAGCGATCAGCTTTTGCGGGTTGTCGTAGAGATGAGCTCCGGCGTCTTTCAGTTCTTGTAGCCTTTTCTTACCTTGCTCCGTTGCATTCATCTTTCTGACGATTTCGCCACCCAGCCAAAATTCGCTAGCGGGAAGATCGATGTCGTTGATGCGCTCAAGCTCTTTGAAATTGCCATCTTCGCCAAAACCATAGGTGTCATATCCCGCCACCAGAGCCGAAGTCAGGCGAATCACGATGCTGGCCGGAGCCATCTCGAAATAGCTCCGCGCGTGGCCTCCGGCAACATTGCTCAATTCGCCGATGGCTTTGAGTAAGGCTTTCGTCCACTCAGGATTGCCTTGCTTGCAATCTGCCGCTGAGAGCGCGAACGGGTACTGGTAAGCAGTGTGAGAAACTTCGCGATGTAACAATGCCGAAGTTGCAGCGTTTTTCCATGGACTGGCGCCAGCGTTCAACGGCGATTGATTGAACAGCGCGTTGAACCGGTAAGGCGTTGTAGCGACTGCTAAATTCATGCGAAAGATGCTGTCACGCTTGGCAGGCAAGTCTTTGTTTTTCTTGATGGCTTCTTTATCAGCCACCATGAAGCCGAACAGAAAGTCATCGGCAAATTCCTGCGCGTTGGGAAACGCTTTGAATTCGACGGCCAGTTGGTCTTCGTTATGCAGCCGTTTCCGATTGCTACTCAATCCCGCTTGAATCAAATGCTCACGCAACGCATTGCGCATGGATTCGGGACTGATGACCGGGTACTCCTTGCCGCCTTTGGTGATCTTTTGCAGCACTGTGCGATTCTCTTCGCTTTCGCCGCGATAGTTTGAACTGGGAGCCGGGTAAGTGAGGACAGTTGCGAACAGGTTTTTATTGCTTGCCATAAGTTTTTCTCCATTAGGTTTGAAGGTGAAGGTTCCTGCGGCTGCACATCAGGCAGCACAGGTACGTAGATACGCGATGCTCTTAGCCGCGCGCTGATAACGCCAACATCGTGAGTGTGCGAATGTCTTCGGTGCGGCTAAACAGTTCTTCAGCAACCTTGAGATATGCCTGTTGATTCAGGCGCTGAGAGACAGAGCAAATCGTCGAGACAAAATACTCGATGAAATCTTCTTGGTTGGAACGACTGCGAATCGCCAGAAAGGCGTCACGCGCGACCTTTTCTTTCATCTCGCCGTACTCTTTTTCTTTGGCTGGAATTCCTTTTACGGCGTTCCATTCCAAACCATATTTGCCTTTCAGCTTTTTGCTCAGATAAGTGCCGACCAGTTGGTAGATGGCATACTCGGTCGTGATGGGTTTGGTTTCTGTCGCGGTTCCGTTTTCAGGATTTTCAAGGTTTGTTTCTGTCACAGAGTCCTCCTTGTTTGGGTTATCGGTGGGAATGAATTCAGCGAAAGACTCGCGCGCATCGTGGCGAAAGTTCTTCGCATTGATTGTTTGTTCATAAGGCAGCTTGCCGAAGATGGCATCGAAGCCGTCATACCAATTCGCCCCCCTACGGTCGTCTTTGCCTTCTCCCGCGGGTTTGGCGTCTCCGTTCTCTCGATTGCTTTCACTGCCTTTGACCAGATTCAGCAAGCGTTGGCGGCGGAACGTTGGATCCCACAGCCTGCCGCGCCAGTTGGCATAGGCGTTAATCATCGGCTGGTCAGGATCAAGCCTAGACGAACTCCATAGACGCACGTTATTGCCCTGCTTTTCCAGGTGAACTACGTCCGCGCCGAGGATCAGATCGTGGGTGTTCTTTTCACCTTCCTTCACCGCAAGGCGATCTTGCAGGCGGCGCATCAAATCCAGCGCGCTCTCAACGGCGAGATCAACCACACAATCACGCGGACGATAGCCGGATAGTTCAAGACCGCGCTCGCGCATCATTTGCGGAAAGTCTTCGCAAAATGTTTCAAGTTCGGCGACATCGGGAATCGCCAGCGCATAGCCAACAAAGTCTCGCTTGCCTTCGTTGTTGATGACCGCCGGAACATAAATTTGCGCGATGAATTGCCAGAAATGTAGCAGGAACTGAAGGCGCGCCCGATCTTTGAATGGCACGTTTTCCGCGTTTGCGGCCTGCGCGCCGATGAAGTAAGTGCTCGGCAAATCAACGGTGTAATCCGAAGGTTCCAACAGACATTGCCAAGCATCGGCGGCATCCGTTGCAGGCTCGCCATTCGCGCGATCTTCGTATGGCTTTCGCGTAGCAGGCACGCCGCGAAAGATGCTCCATACCAAGTCGCGCCAAAGCTTGATCCAAATACCGTTCTTGCCGTCAAAGCTCTTGTCGTAACTCGCGCTGGCCAAAAAAGCGCCGCGCGGAACTACGACTTCGTAGATGTAGTTCGTTTTTTCTTTCGTCTTGCCCTTGTCATCCGTGACCGTGCGGGTTTCTTCACGCAGCGGCGGAATGATTTCTTTCTGTTTATTTTTCAAGGGCTGATCGCGCGGCTGTTCTTCTTTGGAAGCGGCATAGACTTCATTGAAAAGGTCTGCCAGCCCGGCTTGATTGAGCTTGAGCGTAGCGCCGCGCTCATCCAGCCGCGTAATTTCGCAAATGCCACGACGCTTTTCTTCCGGCAGTTTTTTGAGCCACTCCACCATCAGCACCAGTCCCGCGAGCCCTGCACGATGTTGCGAAGAAGGCAATTCCGCAAGCTGATAATCCAGTTCCAAAACATCAGATTTCTCGGTAGTCTTTTTTGCTTTTGCCATTGGCGGTCACTCCGATGAGTTACGTA
>JAKEEU010000014.1 GCA_022616415.1 Candidatus Zhuqueibacterota bacterium
CCATCGAGCCAGAGCAAAAAAGACGCGCCAAGACTCGTTTTACGTTACATCAGAAGAAGCGCAGGTTGGCTCAACTTGAAGCGAAACTAAAACAAGTCAGAAAGAAGATCGAAGAAGAAAAAGCGCCTCGGCTGTGCTTTGGTTCTCGCCGGCTTTTTGATGCCCAGCATCATCTGCAAGCCAATGGCTATGCCTCGCATGAGGAATGGAAAGCGGATTGGGATTTCGAGAGGCACTCTCAATTTGTCGCCATCGGATCAAAAGACGAGACCGCCGGAAATCAATCTTGTCAATACTCACCTGAAACTCAGACCATCAAGTTAAGGCTGACTGATGCTTTGGTTGAGGCGGGCAATCCTAAATACCTAGTGATCAAATCGGTTGCCTTTGCTTACGGACAAGAACAAATTGAAACCGCCTTAAGACAAGGCTCCGCTCTTTTTCAGCGTTTTGTCGCACGCCAGCGAACAGATGGCTCAATGAGGCCGTCAATCGGCTGGTTGACGAGGCGGTTGAAAAAGGCATGCCGATTGCCGTTGAAAATCTTGATTTCTCGAAAAAGAAACAGGCCTTACGTGAGAAAGGCAAAGGCTACGCGCGAATGCTATCTGCTTTTGCCTATGGCTTGTTTTTCAGCTTGTTAATCCGCCGCGCGGCGCGGCGCGGGGTCGAAGTGAAACGAGTCAATCCCGCTTACACGTCGGTCATCGGTTATGTCAAATTTGGCGCGTCATATGGGATGTCAATTGACGGCTCAGCCGCCATCGCCATCGGTAGACGCGCCTTGCGAATGAGCGAGCGTCCCGTTCATCGCTCCAAGTCGCCTTCCCTCGACAAGATAGTGATCGAAGCCACAGCAGCTCAGGGCAAAGGGAAGCACGTTTGGAGTTTATGGAACGGTGTACGCAAGAGGCTGGGCCGTGATCGAAGATCCTGGCCCGGTCGGTGTCCTGAGAAAGGAATGGATGGCTGCGATCAAAAGCTATCGTTTGAAAGACGGCCAATTTCAAGCGACCGAACATCCATCGCAGGTGGAAACCCTGTCGCCAGCTAGAAAAGCTGTTCGTCTAGCGACGTGTC
>JAKEEU010000128.1 GCA_022616415.1 Candidatus Zhuqueibacterota bacterium
AAAGAGAACCGCAACGAAAGAAGCTTTGGAGACGGCTCCAATTGTCGTTGCTCACAGAAAGGGAACTGCCACAGAAAAAATCACACGGATCAAAAAACCACCCAGATTTCTTTTCCATAAATTTGACCCCGTGATCGCGTTTTGCTATATTTTCTCTTGAACCAAACACCTCGGGGAGTAAAGTTATGACCAACCAACTGTTAACCGAAAAATATAGCGAGCGTATCGCGGGTGTCTTAATTCTTATTTTTATTAAAATGGAACTTTTGTTCCGACAGCGGCAACTTACGGTTTTTTTGCCTTCCTGTCAAGGAAAAAATGAAAAATTTTGTAATGCCTCAGATTTTACGAGTGGAGAGAAATGTCATCCCGCTGTAGCGGGATCTTTTTTCAATCCAACACTGTGCTCGGCCGGAAAAAGATGCTTCCAGCATGACAGGTTAGTTGTCCACCAATCCGATGGTTTACAAAATTATTCGGAGGCAGGCGAAAAGCGCTTGCGAATCACCGCATTCGTGCTTATCTTCGTTTTTGGAACATTTGGCCCAGAACAATCAAATAAAATTCCAATTGAGGCCCCCATGGCGCAAACCTCGGCATCGGACAAGCTGCAAAAAAGCGTTCGCGAGAAGCTCCTCGAGCTGACCCCGATCGAAAGAAAAATCGCCTCCTACCTGATCGAGCATCACAAGGAGGTTGCCCTGATTTCGATTCACGAATTGGCCGGCCGGCTGGAGGTCGGCCGCGCTTCGATCGTCCGGCTCACCAACAAACTTGGCTATGGCGGCTTTGCTGCGCTGAAGGCCAAGCTGAAAATGGAGCTACGGGAAGACATCACGCCGTTGGAGCGGTTTAAGGTGACGCTCGATCGCCGCCAGGACGACGGGCATTTTGAAGCTCACAAAATCGCCCGTCAGGAAGTGCAAAACATCAATGCCACGCTGCAACTGTTCGACAAAACCATGTTTCGCAAAGCCGTCAAAATCATTTGCCGCGCGGAGAATATTTTTACGATGGGAATGGGCATATCGAACTACGTTGCCGAGCTGACGGCTTATCTTTTCAAACGCATCGGTTTCCGCGCCACGGCGCTCAATCAACCCGGACTCAAGTTTACCGAGCAATTGATCGCCATCGACCGGCGCGACGCTTTGGTGGCATTTTCCCTGCCGCCTTATTCGCGGGAAACAATCGACGCTGCCGCCTTTGCCAGAAAACAGCGTGCGCGAATCGTCGCGTTGACCAACGCGGCCACCGCGCCGATCGTGCAATTTGCCGACACTTACTTATTGGCGAAAACGGAAAGCAGCGTCTTTTCAAATTCTCTTTCGGCGCTCCTGGTCCTGGTCGCGGCGCTCTCTGCCGAAGCCGCCAACACCGACCGCGCCCGCTCGCAGGAAGCGATCAAAAAGATCATTGCGTTAAGATGAGAGACTTTTTAACTTCTATAAATATCCCAACGCGGATAAGCCTACAGCCGCAGGCCCCAACTAAACAGGGAAAATTATCCGCCGAGCGCTCTCTATAAGAAGCTCTGCACGACAAGCAAATTATAGATTGAGTTGCAGACGCCCATAGTAAAAGCCGCCGTTCATGCCAAACTGCGTCACCCGACGGCTGTAGATGAATCGACCACTGCTGATATTGGCGGCCTTGGTTTGTTTGTCAGGAAAGGTGTTGAAAAGATTGATCGCTCCGGCTGAAACTCTTACGCCTTTCACCACTTCGAGGGCGAGATCAACGTCGAACACCGTTTTCGCCCCAAACGTTTCGTCATTGGCAGGATCCGAGGGATGGCGATATTGAATCTCGCCGAAGTAAGTTGCACGCGCCAGGCCGCTAAAGCGCCCAATGTTGTATCTTGCCTGGGCGCTATATTTTTGCCGGGGCAGCGCATCCTCGAGACGATTTTTTTCCTCACGATTGAAAAAGATGTCCGCCAGCACGGGGTCAACAAGCTGGGGTGGAACATTAATTCTGTCCACTTTCGTCTCGGTAAAATTCGCTGCTCCGCTCAGATTGAGGCGGCCGGCTCCCAATCTGGTCCCATAGGCAACCACCATGTCCACGCCATTGGTCTCTGTGTCAACCCCATTCGCAAAGAACTGTGCCTCGCTGACCGAAGGGAATGGCGCCAGCAATTGCGCGACCTTGGCGTTTGTCGTGGTAAACCGGCTGGACAGAACGATGCGGTCATCAATGGTGACACGATAATAATCCGCCGTGATCGACAAATTATTGATCGGCTGGACGGTGAAGCCGGCGCTAATATTGAACGAATCTTCCGCCTTCAAGGCGGGAATGCCGAATGCTTTTGTCACCGAGCTCAGATTGTTGCTGGTCAATACCTGTATGGGAACCAACTCGCCGCCGATGAGAAGGAATTGCGTGCTGACGTTGTTGAACCAAACCTGATGAAGCGACGGCGCGCGGAAGCCCGTGCTCACCGCCCCGCGCAGCGCAAAATTGTTGACCGGCTCGTAGCGCGCGGTCAGCTTGCCGGTAACCTTGTTTCCAAAGTCGCTGTAGTTCTCAAAGCGCCCGGCGACGCCAACGAGAACTTGATCGGATAACTCGGCTTCAACGTCCGCATAAGCCGCAATATTGTGCCGGAAGCGATCGACTTCATTCGAAGGTTGGAACCCCGGAAAAACTTGAGCCCCGGGAACTTTTGGCGCGCCAGCAGAAGTCGTATCGCCGCCGAATACATAAGACGCCTCCTCACCCGCCTGGATCTCGAAGTTGTCCACTCTGAACTCGCCGCCAAAGGCCACGTTGACCGGCGTGCCATTGACGTCAAAGGCTCTCCAGAAATCGATATTTCCCGTCGTTTGTCTGAAGCTTAGCGTGCCGGCATCGAATGAAGTCGGGCTATCCGTGCTGAGCGAGGCGTTGATCGAGTTTTCAATATTGAACTTGAAGCCGTTGCTGCCGTTCGTCACACTCAGATCGACGATCCAGTCGTGAAAAGTCCCCTTCACACCCGCCGAGATCGAGCGATCGTTGATCTGCGTGTGGATCTCGGGCAAGAAGCCGTCCGGATAAATCGTGCGGTTCACTTGCGCTTCACTAATGGGGAATCGGTAAAAGCCGCTTGCGATGCCGTTGCGAAAGGACGCGCCGCCGAAAGCGTAAAACTCGGCGCCCCGCTCGCCAAGCGGCACGGACGAATTGAAGAAGACGTGACCAACCACCGCCTTGGCCTGACCAATGATCATGGAATTACGGTCGAAATTGCGCTCGCGGATCAAGCGCTCATCCTCGACCGGATTACTGGTGTAGACCCGTCCGGTAAAAGCGCCTGCCCGGTTCGTCCGGCCGCGATCAAGGAATTCACCCGCGACGTTGAAGAATCCGCGGTCCCCGATTCGGAAACCATAATTCGTCGAGCTTTTGTAGGTTTCGCCATCACCTTCTCCGGTCACACCGGAACTGCCCTCGATCTCCACATTATTGGTCTGCGACTTCAACACGATGTTAACGACACCGGCAATCGCATCGGAGCCGTACTGAGCTGCAGCGCCATCGCGAAGCACTTCGATGCGCTCGATGGCCGATTGGGGAATGGCATTCAAATCCACGCCGACGGTGCCGCGGCCAAAGGTGCCGTTGACGTGAACCAGCGCGCTGGTGTGCCGCCGTTTGCCGTTAATCAAGACCAGCACCTGATCGGGGCCAAGACCACGCAAGCTGGCCGGGTTGATGTGGTCGGTGCCATCCGCAATGGTTTGGTGTGAGGCATTAAAAGATGGGGCGAGGTACGAAAGGGTTTGGTTCAACTCCGGCTGTCCGGACTGCCTGATCTCGACATTGGAAAAAACGTCGATCGGCACGGGCGTCTCAACGGCGGTGCGATCGGATCGGGAGCCGATAGCCACCAGGCTTTCGCCAAATTCAATGGCGCTTTGAGCGAGCTCAAAGTTGACGGTCACCGTTTGTCCGGCGGAAACCGTGACATCTTTTACGACCGTTTCATACCCAATGAAGCTCGCTCTTAGCTTGTACGTGCCAGGCCGAACTTGCAACCGATAGGCTCCCTGCGGATTCGTGATTGTGCCAATCAGCGTGCGCGGTATGAGGAGATTGGCGCCCGGCAGTAGTTCTTGTGCTTCTGCCGAGACAACGGTTCCGGCAATTGTCCCCATTTCCTGGGCACGAGCTGACGTTGAGATAAAAAACAAACTGAGAACGGCCAGTAGGGTTGGGATAACAAAGTGTTTTGACCTCATAGCTACCTCCCTCTTGTGTGATGATTGAATGTTTAAGAATTTTTTTAGCCATTAGGGAATGGCCGATTTTCAATGATTTGAGACTAACAAAGCCAGTCAAATGATCCCCGTCAATATCAATTGTTCCAGCGGGTGGAAAGTTACAACTTTTTCTTTTGTTTGTCAAGAAAAATTTGAATCGGTCCGTGTGGGTTTTTAATCCGGGTGAATTTTACTTCCGTGGGATTTTCAATTCTGTGGGCGGATAAGTTTTCAAATTTTTCTAAAACGGGCATACCTCAAGGCTTTAAGCTCTTATACTTTCCATTCAGCCAGTTCTCCAAATCCGAGCCATACCATTTGGAGAAACGCCGATCCGACGGCCCGCCGGCAAGGTTGGTATGAACTTCATCGTTGGCCAAATCCGTCACCATCCGAAACGACGGCGTGAAGCTGGTGATACGGCCCGCGCTTTTGTAAATTTGGCCTTGATGCGGCGTCGCGCGTCCGCCGCGCAGCGCCACGGGGCCGCGATCAAAACCGGCAAACCCAGGCAGTTTTTCACCCAAAATCAGATGCGTCAATTTGATTTGGTTCACTTCGCCCCAGGGCATGGGCGCAACTTTGAGAGCATTCTCGGCGACACGCCGAAAGAGGTTATCACGGTTTTCGCCGCCGAACCAGGCCGATTTCTTCGAAAGCAAGATGCGATCGACATTATCAAAAAAATCAATAAAGAAGCCGGTTTCTTTTGCAAGAAAATCCGCTACATCTTTTCCAAAACCGTTTTTGCCGAAGACCTCTTGCAAAAGCGCCTGATAGAATTGCTCAAATAGAAAAGCGCCTTCGGACTCGGGATTATAACGATAATCCCATTCACGCAAAACTTTTCCCTGCGGCGTGTCGGGCAAGAGCGGCTTCAGAATACGCATGAAAAGCTCGGCTTGCAGCGAGTAAACGTCATAATGAATTTTGAAATTATCCTCAACCGTCATGTCCGCGCGTTCAGCCAAAAGTTGCGAGAGGCGACTCGCCCGATATGATCCCATGCAAATATTAATCGGCTTGGCAATTCCCCACTTGTTGAGATCGTCATTCGCTGTCACAAAAAACCCGGCTTCGGGATTCAAGCAACGTGGCAAATCTTTGTAGTCAACGAAGCCTTGCCAGTCATTTTCTTTTTTCCAGCCTGGCAACGGCACAAAACCGGAAATGCCGGCGCGTCGCTTCGGCATCAAACCCGACATTTGACAGCCGATGTTGCCATGCCGATCCGCCAACACCCAGTTGAAAGCGCTCTCAAGACGGCCAAGATGATGCATACCTTCTTCGACCGAGGCCGCATGCCACATCTTGAAAGCGGAATTGAGAGAAGCCGCGCCAAATGTCGAGGGCGCCCAACGGGTGGAGAGATAAAAACCTCCTTCAAATGGATTGCCCTCCAGCACGCCATGTTCGTTCTCATAAAAAGTGATTTCAACCGACGGCTTTTTCTTTCTTTTAATAATCTCCTTCCGTTGTCGAAATTCAGTCCACTGATTCTCATCTCGCAAGAATCTGCCATCCCTGCAATGCTCGATCCACGAATCAACTGCATCCATGAACGTGTACGTCGCGCCCCACGCGACGTCGGAATTTCTTCCGATCAAAATTCCCGGCAAGCCCGGCATGGTTGCGCCCATGGCGTAGCGATTTTCAGTTTTGAGAACCAGCTCATACCAAACATTGGGAAGACGATTGGTTTCCAAATGCGGATCGTTGGCCAGAATCGGTTTGCCTGAGGCCGTCTTCGTTCCGGAAATGACCCAATTGTTGGAAGCCATCATGGTCGGAACGATGTGATTCCACTTTACGCTGGTAGGCACGATGCGTTCGGAAAGCTTGACTTTTTTGAGCAACTCAATATCGAGGCCGCCAAGAATTTCCGGAAAAAGCTCGTCGAGCTTCTCGCGGCTGACGCCGGCTTGCACCATTTCGATAAACAGCCGCTCGATTTCTGCTTGCGACTGCGCCAGCGTTAGATAGCCGACCATCCTGGCGAGCAAAATGACATCTTCAAGCTTCCACGGCTCGGCGCGATAGCCGAGAAGCTTAAATTCCCACGGAATTTTTTTGGCAAAGCAGGCATTGGCGCCGTCGCCATAAGCGCGGGAAAATTTTTTAGCCTCCGGCGCGAGCTTGTCAATCTCCGGCGCCGCCGCTCCCGCCCAATTCATACGCCGGAAGAACGTGTCGATGGCGAGCATCTCGTCACTTGCTTCGAGAAATTCCGAGCCGCGGCCCTGGCCGAGAATGCGCATGAGCAACATTTGCATGCCGCGATCCATCGCATGACAGTAGCCCATGCCGTAATACAAGCCGGTTTCGTCGCTCGCCTCGACGTGCGGAACGCCGTGCTCGTCGCGCCAAATTTTTCCCCAGTTTTCATCAACGCGATAAGGGTGATTTGGCAATGCTTCCTCCTCTCCTGTCGATGTTAAACAGTCAAACGAAACTCCGCCTCAAACCTTATAGGCGCAGCCGGCGAGAGCTTGGAAACTTTTAATCCCCCCACGGATTGAAGAACCCCACAGAAAATTTTCAAAAATCGGTGGGATTCTTCAATCCATGGGGAACATTTGCTATGTTTTTTATTGTGCCGCAATCGCAACCACCGCCAGCTTCTCCCCTTTCGGACTAACCGCCAATCGCGTAATGCCCTTCAAACCGGCATCAGCAAAATCTGCAATTTCCTGCCACTCGCCATTTTTCCTTGGATCGCATTGAAAGAGCTTGGAATCCTGCCCCATCAGCAAGATGCCTTGCGGCGTCCACGCATAATCTTCGCTGCCTGGAAGTGTTTTGACGAGCGCCGTGATCGTGCGCATTTTCAAATCCAGTCGCTTGATGAGCCATTCATTCTCGCCAACCTTATGTACGAAGCTGATGGCTTCCTGTTTTGGAAATTTATGCAGCGAGCGACCGATGTTTTGCGCGACGATCTCGGCGTTGCCGGTACGAATCTCGGCGATTTGCAGAGTTGGTGGATTACCCAACACAAAGAGTGCGACGGTATTGGCATCACCCCAAGCGTGATAGCCAACCGGTTTCACATTCTCCAAAACCAACGTCGGCTCTCCGCCTGCTATCGGAAACTTCCACAAGCGCTGCGTCGAGTCTTTTTCCACGCGCACCACGGAGAAAAATTTGCCGTCCGGAGTGACAGTTGGTGAAAACTCACTCTCGAAAGTTTGAGTTATTCTTTTGATCGTGTTGTCGGCGATATTGTAGTGATAAATGTCGGCTTGGCCATCGTCGCGGATCGAAGTGTAAAGCAAGCTCTTTCCATATGGCAGGAATGATGGTTGATTGTCATAACCTTGCCATTCGGTGATTTGAACTGGTTGGCCAAGCTCGATTTGGCCGTCGCGCATTTTCATATCGACGAGGAAAATGTCTGCCGTGGGTGGCGCGGTTTGGCTGAGTATGCAGGTTGCGCGAACAACAATGATCAAAATGATGGCAAAAACTGGTGGGAGTTTGATTTTCACGATTATCCTCAAGGTTTTGGCAAACCCTCACTGGCGTTATTGTCATTCCGTAGGAATCCTTTTACAATTCAAGCCGACTGCTGAGAACAAAAAAGATTCCTGCAGAATGACATTTTTATTTATTTTTGTAAATTAACAATTATCCACAAACCTCGTGAAACAGCCGAACGAAATTGCCGCCGATAATTTTTTCGATAGCATCGTCTTTGTAGCCGCGCTTTGCCAGCGCCTCTGCCAGGCGCAGTAAACGTTGCGCGCTATTCAGCTCGCGCACGTTTATGTGCGAGGGAATTTTTTCCGCGCCGGGTAAGCCAAGATTACGTTTGGCATAAGATTGATGTCCGGCCAGCACCTCCGCCTCCGGCGTGGGGTCTTCGAGAACCGGTCCGTCGCTGCCAAACGCAACGTGCTCGACACCGGCAATTTTGACCGCGTAGTCGATATGATTCAGCACGTCGTCAATTGAAGTCGTGGCACGATCAGTCAACCAAACGCTCATATTGTAAACACCAAAAATGCCGCCCTTCTCCGCTATCGCACGGATGTGCTCATCCGGCTTGTTGCGCAACGTCGGATAAAGCGCGCGGCAACCGGCGTGCGTGATGGCGCAAGGCTTTTGGGAAAGCTGAATCGCCTCCATAGTCGTATTGTCGCCGCAGTGCGAGAGATCGATGAGCATGCCCAGCTCGTTCATGCTCGCCACCACTTTTTCGCCGAGCCGGCTGAGGCCGGCGTTGCTCTTCTCCCGAAACGAATCGCCGACGGCATTACGCTCGTTGTGGGTCAATTGCAAAACGCGAATGCCGAGATCGTAAAAAAGCTGCAGATTCTGCAGATTGTAATCATTGACCGACGCGGTGGAGGCATCGAGGATCGAAGCATCCTGGCAGGAGAGAATGACGCCGAATTTCTTTTGTTGTTTGACAAACTGCAAATCCGCGGCTTTCGCAACTTTGACGAGCTGATCGTTTCTCTTGAAAGCGGCATTCCAGTTTTGCAGGGCTTGAACGGCGCTAAGAAAAGTGCGCGGATAAATCTGCAAATCGACCACTGCCGCGGTAAGTCCGGCATCGATGGCCTGCCGGACGTCAAACCAAATGTTGTCGTTGGTCAAAATATCAATGGCGATCGCGCGTTGGTAGACGTCGGTGCCGGCACGCTTCGCGCCGGTTTGCGTCCGCATCGTTGCAAGGGCGGCAAAACTCGGCACACTCGCGAGAGATAGCGCGCCGAGGCTGTTGCGAATGAAGGTTCTGCGGGTCATCATGGGTTTTTCTCCTACAATGTGCAAGCGAAGTCGGGCTTGCGCACGACGATTTTTCTGGTTTAGTAAAATCTTGCGAGCGCGAGTCCGACTTCACTTAACGCTTAAATCAAATAACGTCATTTGCTCTTTTTGATTTGTATCAGATTCCGCCGGCGTTGCCTTGTCTTGCGGTCGTTCGGAAGAATCCTTCAGCAATCTATTTCCCTCGGCATCCACGACAATCGCGCCTTTCGCAATCAAAAGTTGGTTCGCATTCTTTTCATCGCTTTCGGGCTGGCGCACGTAAATGGTTCTCCCCTTCTTCAAGCCGTCCATCACGCCCGTCCAGGTGCCGCCTTTATCGTTCGATTCGGCAACATAAATTTCCTCCGCCAAACCGTAAATGTAAACATTGCGCGCCATCGCCAAACCGGCGTCCCAACCCGCTTTCGGGAAAAACGTGCTGAGCACCAACACATCGCCTTCAACAATCTGCGCGTAATACTTCTTCATGCCGCTGCCAAACGTTAAAATTCCCTGCGGCAAAACAATAATGCTGTGACCGATATATTTGATGCTGGAGTCGAGTGCCTGCTTATCAACGCCTTTGGCAAATCCGCTCACCACCACTTTGAATTCCGCCGCGCATTTTTTGGCGATGGTATCGGCAAACTGCAGCGCGCGCTCCGAAGCGTTGCGCGAGCCCACCACCGCGACCGACGGCTCGTTGAGCAGCTTGATATTGCCTTTCACATACAACAACGGCGGCGCCTGTTTCATTTGCAAATTTTTCTTGAGCGTTGCCGAGTATTCTTTCGCGTTGATGGGAATCATTTGAAAGCCCTGCGCCAGCAGCTCTTCCGCCATGAAAGCATAATTCGAGAGCTGCACCTTGGCTTCGTTCAGTGCGTTCACTTCTTTTGGCGTCAATGAAAATTCGTTCTGCCAGGATTCCGGCGGCAACGCAAAGAATTCCTGCAGTTGCATTTTACGCTGGTGCAAAATTTCCACCAGCAGCCGATTGACGCGCTCGGTGCGCCATTTGGGCAAATGTGCGAGCGCCATCCAATAGGGATATTCGTTGTTCATAAGTATTCAGTAAGCTTTTTTATGCGCGAACGGATGGCGCCTTTTTTTCTTCCCAATCGTTTGGCGATTTCAGCGACAGGCGTTTTCCGTTCGACCAAATTCAACAACTCGCGATCTTCTTCAGGCGTCCAACTTTTATAAGCATTGGGAAATTGCCGGCGCAACCGCTGAAGAAAACCATCTTCTTTCGGCGATAAAGCATTCAAATCTCCACGCCCGATCTGCTCCGTCGTATTTTCATTTTCGCTTGTGCTTCGATTTTCTTTCTCCGGTAGCGCAGCAGCCGGCGGTTTTGCTCGCGGCGGAATGGATTGTGAAGTGGCGTATCGAGAACCATCATTTTGCACGCTGCCAATCGTTTTAGCAATGGCCAGCGGAGTTATTTTAATCGCGCCCAAGCCGTGCAACACTTTTGCAATCTCCCTGATCGTCGCGCCGCTGTCGAAAATATCGTCGACCAGCAAAATCGACGCGCCCGCGATTTCCTCCGGTTTTTCATGCGTAAAAGCGTCTTTGACATTGTCGCGTTTCAGCAAACTGTTTTGAAACACTTTCTGCGGCTGGGTGGGCTTGGATTTGACGAGGCGATGTGAGATTGGAATGGCGAGGTAGCGCGACAATTTCTCCGCGAAATTTTTAACGAGATCACCGGATTCGGTGGGCGGAACATGCAAAAGCCGATCAAACTTTTCTTTGCTGAAACGCGCGCGGCAAGCTTGCAGAGTTTGCTGCACGAGATCATCGGGAAAATCGCCGCCGTGCTGATATTTGCAGCGATGAATCACCGCGCCGATATTGGAGAAGCCATAATAAGACGCCGCCACGCCGTTGACGAGGTTGCTGGCGGCATCCTGCACTTCCAACACCGGATAGTCCGAGGCACGAAATTCTTTGACTCTTTTTTTCCACGCCGCGCTGGGAACATAACGCCGCCGCACGCAATCATCGCTCGCTTGCCCGGCTTGATCGCCGAGATAGGAACAGAGATATTTCATGCCGCCGCTTTTGGCCTCGGCATACGCGATCATGCCATCCAACTCGCGCAACTTGAATTGCCGCAGCTCTTCAAATATTTTGATATTCAGCGCCGGCGCATTGTGTTGCAGCTCATATTTGCGCCGGCCTTCATACTGCGCCTCCCGCACGATGTTTTGATCAACCAAATCGCCGAGAATCACCTGCACCTGCTTGCCTTCGAGATTGGCCGTTTTCATCAGCTCAAATTCATTCATCGGCGCTTGGCGCAAGGCGGTGATGACGCGCTGATAATGGTTGGCTGCCGGCCGGCTGTTTTTGATAAAAAATAACGGCAAATCTTTATCCGCCAGATTGTAAAGCAGAACGATGCGACTAGGCAAACCGTCGCGGCCGGCGCGACCGATTTCCTGGTAGTAGTGAATCAGCGACGCCGGCATTTGCGTGTGTACGATAAAACGCAGATCGGGCTTGTCAATGCCCATGCCGAGCGCATTGGTCGAGACCACGCATTGATAGCGATTCGCCTGCAATCCTTTCTCGATTTTTTTGCGGGATTCGGCGTCGAGTCCGGCGTTGTAGTTGACCACCGAAAATCCGCAGTGTTGCAGCCAATTTGCATACAACTCCGTATTGACACGCGTTCCCGTGTAAACAATGCCCGTGCCTTTTTGCAACGGCAGAAACTCCGCCAGCCACGCGAGCTTGGCGTCTTCCGAATCGACGCGAATGACCGCGAGACGAAAATTCGGACGCATCAGATCGCCGCGCACGAGCCGCACGTCACCGCTGATTTGTTTGATAATATCATCCGCCACGCGCGCCGTTGCGGTTGCCGTCGTCGCGAGCACCGGAAAGTTTTTCGGCAGCAAGCGCACGAGATTGATGATACGGCGAAAGGCGGGGCGGAAATCGTGTCCCCAAATCGAAATGCAATGCGCCTCGTCAATCACCACCATCGCGAGGCTGATTCGGCGAATCGCCTCGAGCCACGCCTGATCTTCCTGCCGCTCCGGCGCAATATAAAGTACTTTGAGTTGTCCCTTTTTCGCGCGCTCGAGAATGGCGCGATTCGTCGCCGTCTCCTGCTCGCTGTTAATGCATTCGGCAGAGATATTTTTGGAGCGCAAATAGGAAATTTGATCGCGCATCAACGCGATGAGCGGCGAAAACACCACCGTCGTGCCGGAAAATTGCGTCGCCGGAAATTGGTAGCACAAAGATTTCCCGAAGCCGGTTTTTTCTATCAACAAAATTCGCTCGCCGCGCCAAAGATTTTCAATCACGCGCCATTGGTCGTCAAAAAAATGCGCATGACCGAAAATTTCGTGCAGCTTTTGTTCCGCCAGCTCGCGGTTCATTTTGCCGCAATCTTCATTATTCAAATTTAACGCCTAAAGGCGAAACTACGAACCTCAAGGCCCAGCTCCGGATTTGGAATTGACTTTTGTTTAACTTCAATTTAAAACAAAGCGCCAAAAAGTCAATCAAATATTCTATTTGACTTTTATGGAAGTTCCTTGTATATTTTCAGTTGAACGAGGCCGCGATGCTACAGGTACCCTATCAATTACAAGGGGCGCTTTACACCAAACATGATATTGTCTTGCTTGAAATCAAAGGAAGCGAGATTGTTTATCACGATCCCGAAGTCGGCTCAACTTTATCCGCGCCGCCGGACATTTTTAAAAAGGCTTGGCAACAAGCGAAAAGCGAGGTGATCTTGATATGGCCCGTCGAAAAAACATTTCTTCCAAAGTCAAAGAGATAGCTGAAATCTATTTGCTCGAACACATCGGTGAGAGAGCAGTAAGCGGATGGCCGCGTTTTGACGAAGATCGCCGACGCTGGATTGTTGCCATCATGTGCGAAACCCCGCAGGGTGTTTTGCCTGCCGGCAAGATCGAGTTGGATGAAAATCTCGATTTAGTTTATGCCACGCCGCGCGACGCCATGGTGCGCGTCGTCGAAGAACAATTGCGCCGCCTGCCCCACCTCGTTTTCGCCGACGCCGATGAGCTTAAAGCCAAAGGTATTGACGTCCTTGCCGTTTAGCGAAAATTTTGAACGCCTGGCGCAACGACGAACTCACGGCGCCAGCGCCGGACTATACGTCACAATGAACTCCAAAAATTTCGACGCTTCGATCATGTCTTTGCCAACGAACTTGATGCTGTGTGCATCAGCGCGCTGCACGATGGGCAGGTAACTCAGAATTTCCGCAGGGCGATAATTCTTGAAGCGCACTTCCAACTGAATCGGCGTCTTTAATTTGTAAGACTTGAATTCTTTGATCCTCCCGACGGCCTTTTTGACCTTCTCGCGAATCAAATCATAAGCAGCGTCGGGCGTCAAGGTTTTGGCGGAGTGAAAGCTATATGCCCATTTCACGGTTGCGCCTTCGATATTGCCGAGCAGCGCCGTGGCTTCTTTCACAATGGCATCATCGCCGGAGATCATGATCACCGGCACGTTGAAATGGCCGGCAATCGCCGCGTTGATGCCGGCCTCCGGCATGGAAATGCCGTTGAGCCGCACATCAGCAAGTGTAGCGCTGGAAATCGTATGCGCGCGCACGCCTTCCGAATTCGTGGTGCTCGTATGATAGCCGAGAAAAATAACGCCGTCGAAAGTCTCGTCGATGCCCTGCATCATCATTAACGGGCGCGGCCACGAGCGCACGACATGCACGTTCTTAGGCAGCTTGTCGATGAGCAAATTCTGCCCGTTGCCGTGCGAATCGCCGACGAGAATTTCCGTCGCGCCGGCGGCAAACGCGGCTTCGATGGCAGCATTCACTTCGGCGGTCATAAACTCGCGGGCGCGCTGATACTCAAATCCGTCCGGGCCAAGTTGATCATTCGTCACCACGCCGACGACGCCTTCCATGTCAGCGGAGAGGTAGATTTTTAATTTCTGCTGAGCATTACCGGTGGCGGCAAAACCAGACATCAAAACTATGAACGCCAGATAAAATGTGAAGCGTTTCATTTCGTTGCTCCTTTTCTGACGGGAGTGTGAACTTTTTAGTCCACAAGCGCATTGCGGACAAGAAAGTCCGCGCTCCCTTCTCGTTAATAAGACCGATCCCCGCCCAGCAATCCACCCAGCAGGCCGCCGCCGATGCCGGCAATGCCGGTTTGTTCTTCTCGCGATTTATACCTAGCCACGGCATAGATGCGATCGGCGAGGCGTGAGAACGGCAGGCTTTGCAAATAGACGAGCCCAGGACCGGTGATTTTAGCGACAAACAACCCTTCTCCGCTCAATATTTAGCCAGACCAGTCTTCTGGGTTACGCCGCGCCCTCGCACCACGCGTCCAGGCATCGCGCCGGTATGCTCGCCGTCTTTCAAAACTTGTGTGCCGTTGACAAAAACGTGAATCACGCCAGTCGCGTATTGCTGCGGACTCTCGACCGTGGCGTGATCTTGAATTTTTGCCGGATCAAAAATTACGACATCGGCAAAATAACCGGTTTGCAAAGAGCCGCGACGCGCGATGCCGAGATTCGTTGCCGGCAGCGAAGTCAATTTGCGAATCGCTTCTTCGAGCGAAATGACTTTCTCATCGCGAACGTACTTGCCGAGCAAGCGCGCAAAGTTTCCATACGCGCGCGGGTGCGTGCTCGATTTGAGGAAGACGCCCTCAGGCGCTTGCGATGGCGCATCCGAGTCGAAACTCACCCACGGCAGCGCAATTTGCTTCTTCACATTTTCTTCGGACATCAGAAAGTAAACGGCCTCCACCCTGCTGCCGTCTTGAATCACCAGATCAATTGCCGTTTCAGGCGGCGTCGAACCGCGCATCTTCGCCACGTCCGCAAGTGATTTTCCCGTGAGCGGTTTCAGCGAATCGGATTTGAATCCAACCAGCAAAACATTTTCCGGGCCAGCGTGAAGAAAAAGATTTTCCCACTCGTCGGTGGGCGCAGTCATTTCTTTGATGACGCGTTTGCGAATCGCGGCATCTTGCAAACGTCTCACCCATTCTTTGTAGCCGCCTTCTTGCACCCACGGCGGCATCGAGGCGTCGAGTCCGGTGGCGCCGGCGGTGTACGTATACATGTCGGCGGTTACGCGCAAGCCCTGCGCGCGGGCGGATTCCACTTTGGCGATGACTGCGTCCATTTTTCCCCAGTTGGATCGCCCCGCGGCTTTCAGGTGATAAATTTCGGCGGGAATGTTTGCTTCGCGCGCAATCGTGATCAGCTCATCAACCGATTCGAGCAGGCGGTTGCCCTCGCTCCGTATATGGGAGATGTACGTGCCGCGGTATTCTGCGGCGACTTTGCACAATTCGATCAACTCATCGGTTTTCGCATAAAACGCCGGCGCGTAGATGAGCGAGGAGCCGACGCCGAGGGCGCCTTCTGCCATCGCCTGCCGCACCAGCGCTTTCATTCTCTCCAGCTCTTCGGGAGTTGGCGGCCGGTTTTCGAAGCCGATTTCATGAATTCGCACTGTCGTCGCGCCCACAAACGAGGCGATATTGGGTGAGATGCCGCGCTTCACGAGATAATCGAGATACTCGCTGAGCGTCGTCCATTCAATTTCAAATTTGATGTCTCCCTGTTGTTCCTTTTCCTCTTTTTTCATCTTGTCATTCAACGGCCCCATTGACCAACCCTCGCCAAACACTTCGAGCGTCACGCCCTGGCAAATGTCGCTTTGCGAACGGCCGTCTTCGATGAGACTGATCGTCGCCCAACTGAGCATGTTGATGAAGCCGGGCGCGACCGCCATGCCTCTGGCGTCGATCTCCTGCTTGCCGCGCGCGTCGTTCAACTTGCCAATCGCGGCTATCGTATCAGCGTTGATCGCGACCTCACCAGTGATTGGTGCAGCGCCGCTGCCATCGTAAATCGTGCCGTTGCGAATGACGAGATCGTATTCGATTTTGGGGGAACAAGCAGGCAGGATGAATACCGGAAGTACAAGCACGCAGAAAAGGCGGCCGGATCGCAGCATATCGTTCCTCCTCGGTTGGGTGTGAAATGATCGACAGCCATGAAAAAATATACTTCAAAGTATAATACTTTGGAGTATACTCATGATAATTTCGCGAGCACAAAAAGGCAAGTGAATTTTACAAGCGCTGAAGCGTTTTGTGCTAATCGACGTCAATTGGCCGGCACCGGCGGCGGGCCATCGGGAATGTAAGGCTTGTAGCTATGACCCTTCGTCTTCCCTTTAAATTCGGTTTGAATCGCTTCGCGTGTTTTGGCGTCTTCAAACAAATCCACCATCGTTGCAGCGAGAACTTTGGCGGCGTACAACATGCCCTTGTGACCAATCGACATGCCGCCACACGCGACGACCGGCCAAGCATGCCACGGCGCGCCCTCGGCTGCGGTCGTGACAGAAACGTGCAACGTCGGCACAATCCAGCTCACATCGGCAACATCGGTCGAACCGCCAGGCGGATCGGGCTTTGGCTCTTCAAGGGGTTGAATCGCGCCGTTGAGCCCTTTCTCTTCGGCGCCGGTGGCGCGTTGAATGGCACGGGCGAACGCTTGTTCTTCGTCGGTGTATTTGATCGGCCCGAGCCAAGTGAGATTTGCCTGCAACAATTTGGCGCCAGCCACGTTGACGAGCATTTCGTAGTCGCCGGTTTGAATGGTGAGTTTCGATTCGACACCGGCCATCATCGCTGCGCCTTTGGCGATCTCGCGAACGCGCGCCAAAACTTCTTCGACGCCGTTGCGTTTCGAGTCGCGCACCCAGCACCAAATTTTGGCGTACTCGGGAATCACATTGGGAACGTCGCCGCCTTTTTGAATGGTGTAATGAATACGGACGGTCGGCTTCACATGCTCACGCAGCATGTTGAGGCCGTGCGTGAACAACTCGAGTCCATCCACGGCGCTGCGGCCATTCCACGGATCGAATGCGGCGTGCGCGGCTTTGCCTTGAAACTCGACAATGAAATCCACCAGAGCCAGCGAGCTTTGCACATCGGCGCGCGTTTTTTCATCAGGATGCCAGGCGAGGCACACATCGAGATCATTGAACAAGCCATCGCGCGCCATGTAGATTTTGCCGCCAACAGATTCTTCTGCCGGTGTACCGTAAAAGCGAATCGTGC
Source organism: Candidatus Zhuqueibacterota bacterium (assembly GCA_022616415.1). Classification (GTDB taxonomy): domain Bacteria; phylum Zhuqueibacterota; class Zhuqueibacteria; order Zhuqueibacterales; family Zhuqueibacteraceae; genus Zhuqueibacter. Next base: position 17,135 of record JAKEEU010000128.1, read on the forward strand.
CTTTGAGCTTGCCGGCCGCAATTAGCTCTTTAATGGCAACTGCCGCTCCGAGACTGCCCGCGCCGAAGAGATTGTGTCCGCAACCGTGCCCCGCAGCGCCCGCTTCGTAAGCTTCTTTCACCGGCGAAGCTTTTTGCGAAATTCCTGGCAGCGCATCAAACTCGCCGAGAATGCCTATAATGGGTTTGCCTTCACCGTAAGTGGCAACAAATGCCGTTGGCATGCCAGCGGTGCCACGCTCTACTTTGAAACCTTGCTGTTCGGCGTAATCTGCCAACAACTTTGCAGATTTAATCTCTCGCAAAGCGGTTTCGGCAAATACCCAAATTTGGTCGCCGAGGTTGATCAGCTCTGTTTTCCGCTTTTCGATGGATGAAACGGCCTCGGTTTTTTTCTTGAAGTCGCCCCCAGCAAAGACTACGGATGAAAAAAGAAAAAATAGATTAGCAATGCGACACAAACGCAATTTCATAAAATCCTCCGCTCCGAATGATGATGACTTCTTTCACTAATCCAGTTAGGGATAAAATATTTGTAGAAAGACATTGTCAAACGAGCCGCAATCCTCTTCTTCCGACGGATACCGAGCATCCGGCTCCTGAAGGAGCAATTACAAACTTTTCCGCAAAAACTCTCGAATCGGCATTTCCTCAATATACAACTCTTCTAAAACCGCGTTGCCATCTTTGACCCGCACGGTCACATAAACGTCTTGCGCCTCCCTCCTGCTGTGCTCGCGATAAGCGGCTTCGGCGACAGGCGCGAGTTTCTCATCCATGTAATAGCGATCAAAAGGAAATTGTAGATAGACCAAGCTATCGGTGATGTTGCTCACGCGGCATTGCACATAAGCTTTATCATTGGGGCGATTGGCAGAGACTTTAGCAATGCGTGCAAAGCCGTGCTCATCTCCAGTAAGCTCGGCATAAACTTTTTGGTTCATTGCCAGTTTTTCATCCGGTGGAATCGGCGCGGTGTTTTGCTCAAATTGCAACGCCACATAGCGTCCGCGAAAGGCGTCATACGGATCGACCGGCGCGGCGCGAAAGCGGAATTGGCGGCCGTGGCGCAAGGTGATTTCGCGGTTGGCGATCATCCAAACGGGCACGGCGAGCTGGAAAACAGATAAAACAGAAAATACTATCAAAGAGTATTTTTGTTTGATCATGGTTTTATCACCCTTTTGAAAAAGTCCCAACGGATAGAAACAACGCAACGGATAAAAAAACTTTATAATCCGTTGCGTTGTTTCTATCCGTTGGGATTCCTATTGATTTTCCGAATAATAATCCAATTCGTCAGCAAAAATCCCATTCCCACCAAGATGAACGCCAATCCCCTAATCACAAATCCCAAATCGCTATCGAAAAATCTGGCCACGATCAGGGCGGCGAGAATGAGCATGCCGGCATTGACGGTGCCCAAATGGCCGTTGCGGATGCCGCTAATGGTTGTGGCGAGGCCGAGCGCGAACAAATAGAGATTGAACAGAATGAGTGCAAATACCTCGCTCGTCAATGATGCAGTCACCACATAACCGATGATTGAAATGAACGGCATCATGCCGAGGAGCAGCGTGGTGATTTGCCAATGGCGCATTTGGCTGAAGAGAAAATACAATGCAACGAAAACGAGGGCGGCGGCCAAAACGTAATCAAAGATCGCGGCAACGGAGTAAAACGCTGCGCCGGTGCGATAGTGTTCCCACCCAATTCTCTCCCACGGCCATTTGTAAGTCAACAGAAATGCCAGCACGGCGATGCCGGCAGCGCCAAAGGTTTGAAACGGACGCTGCCAAAGCGTTGGCGCTTCGTCGAAATAGGAACTTCCCACGAGAAACAAAGCGGCAAAGAGTCCGCTGTAAACCACGATCCAAAGCCCTGGCAGCGCACCCTCCAAAACGATGCCGGTGGCGACGCAGAGACTCAGCGAAATGCCCGACGCCAGCGAGACGGCGCGAACGCCGTAGCGATTCTCTTTCACAGCTTGCCAAAAGTGTGGAATAATAAGCACGGCCAATGGCCAGAAAAAGAGCACGTGTCCGGCTTCATATTGGCGAACGCCCGCCCACGCGGTGATTCCCCAAAAATATAAGAGCGCAGGGACACTGGCATTGAGCAGATAGACCAACGGCACGCCCAACAGCATCCACGTCAGCAAAAATTTTCCGGTGTCGCCGGAGATGTGATAAGTTTGGCCGATAAGTGAAATCGACGCGCCGATGGCGAGCATGAGAAATGTCGCCGTGCCTTCCCGCCAAGCGACCGACTCGCTTTTTCTGATGAGCGTCCACCCTGCCAAAGCTTGGCCGGCGAGCAAAGGCGCAAACGAGAGAACAGTTCGCGTGGCGCGGGAAAGCTCATCCCAGTTGTGTGCGAGCAAGAGAATGATGCCGGAGCCCACCAACAACGCGCCCAACACGCCGAAGATGATCAAGGCAATTCGGCTCTTGCTGCCTTCTTTGATCTCGCCGTAATAAGCACGGAGCTTTTCCGTAATTTCGGCGGTGATGACGCCGTCATTCATCAACGCCGGCAATTCACGATAGAGCCATTGAATATGCTTGGAATTTTTCATGCGTCAAAAATAGAACGTAATAATTTTGTCAATTTTTTGCAACGACATGGGCATATTCCGATTTCCCCGTCGCCGTCAAAAATTCAACCAGCAATTCACGACGAGATAGGCGAAACCATGCAAAACCAAGATTGGTTGAGGCATAAATCGTGTCTTCTTTCCATTCAACGTCGCGGCACTGGGAGCCGGTTCCGGAAATGAGATAATAAACGTGTTTATTCGCCGGCTTGATGAGTTGCTGATCGTGATCATGGCCCGAGAGGTAGAGGTCGATTTTAGATTCGATGATGGATTCAAGCGCTGCGCGCAACGCGCGGGTTTCCGGGTCATCGCCGTGATAGCCGCCGGAATAAAGCGGATGATGGCCAAAAACGATTTTCCAGCGAGCGCGCGATTTTTCCAGCTCGCTTTTGAGCCAGGTGATTTGTTCCGCGGCTTGTGGATCACCGGCGGCAATCGGATTCGTGTCCAAAGCAAAAAACTGCACGTTGGTTGAATCATCGACCTGGTGAGTAAAAGTGTAATATCGCGCCGGCATTTTCCATCTTTTGCTCAAGCCGGTATATTCGACTTGCGCCTCCGCATTGCCGCGATAATCATGATTTCCCAGCACGGCGTCGAAGGGAACTTGCAAAGAAGGCTGGTTGTACATATCTTCAAACTTCGCCTGAAATTGTTTGTCATAGACAGACTCGACGCCATCCTCGTAGAAATTATCCCCCAATAATAAAACGAGCTCGACCGGATCGACACGAGCCTTTTCCGCCATGCCGAAAGCAACGGCGCGCTGTCCCGTGCCGCCGGTGCCGAAATCGCCGACGGCGATGAATTGCAGATATTTCACTCCGGGCGTTTTGGCCGGAGTCTCAAATTCAGGCTGCCGGGCATTTTTGACTTCACAAACGCTGCTGCAATTCCATAAAGTCAGCGAGCCGATGATAACAAAAAAGCAATGTACCGAAAACAAAAAGCTTGATGACCCAAAGATTGTAGAATGATCTAGTTTGAACTTTTTCATCTTTCACCTCTATTCCCACAACCGGGTTATTCTCTTCTTTGCCATCGCCAACACTGCCATTTTGCCGCACGCGCGAACGACGTGAATCAACGGCGCGAATCTTTTGTCGTGCGTCAATCCTTGCTTGTAGCGAGAATAAATCTGCTGGACGATCACGGCGATTTTGAACAAGCCGTAGACATAATAAAAGACAACATGAGGAATATCACGTCCACTCTTTTGAGCGTAACGTTCAACAAGTTGCTCGCGATTCAAGTTGCCAGGCAACGCCGTCAAGCCGAACATCATCACCTCCGGCGGATCATCCGCTTCGATCCAAAGGCTCAACGTCGTTCCCAAATCCATGAGTGGGTCGCCGATAGTGGCCATTTCCCAATCCAACACGGCGATGAGGTTGGACAGATCGTCGGGATCGAGCACGAGGTTGTCGTATTTGTAGTCGTTGTGAATGAGCGCCGCGCCGGATTCTGCCGGCAGATTGGCGTTGAGCCACTCGATGACTCGATCAATTTCGGGAATATCGTCCGTGCGCGCATTTTGGTAGCGTTGCGTCCAACCACGAATTTGGCGCTCGACATATCCTTCCGGCTTGCCGAGACCGCTCAAACCGGCTTCGCCATAATCGATTCGATGAATTGCAACAAGATTGTCGATGCACGATCCGGACAAGCGGCGCATGAGTTCCGGCGACAAATTTATTCCGGCGGGCGGCTTCGCTCGCAGAATCACGCCTTTAACGCGCTCCATCACGTAGAACGGCGCGCCGATGATTGATTCGTCGTCGCAGTAAAGCAAAGGCATTGGCACTTTGGGATAGACTTGGATCAAATTCGTAAGAATGCGATACTCGCGCGCCATGTCATGCGCCGTCTTGATTTTTGCGCCGAACGGCGGGCGGCGCAAAACCAGTTCTCTTTCGCCAAAGCGCAACAAATAAGTCAGATTCGAGTAGCCGCTGGGAAATTGTTGGATGGCAAGCGAACCAAGCAATTCGGAAAGCTTCGCTTTGAGATACGCTTCGAGCTGATTCGTATTTAGCTCTTCACCGGCGCGGATGGCTCGAGGTTGGTCAAGCTCGTTCATCAATACCTCACTCGCAAACAACGCATTTTCAAAACAATTTTTCCAGCGGATAAAATCGGCCAACGGATTTACAATAAAAATATATCTATAAAAGAGTCCGCTATCAGTGGCAGCTTTTATCCGTTGGACGTTTTTTTATATGCAGACCGGAAGTCCGCACTACGCCAACTATCGAAATATCTCCGGAAACGAATCCCGAATCCCATTGATGACAAATTGAATCGCCATCACTGCGAGAATCAGGCCGAGCAGGCGCGTCATGATATTGATGCCGGTCTCGCCGATTTTCATGAGGTACGTGCTGGCGTAGCGATACGTGAGATAAGAAATCACTCCGGCGGTGAGAATGGCGAGAATGAGAATGCCGGTTTCGAGAGCGCTCTTTGCCTGCGTTTGCAGCGTCATCACTGTGGCGATGGCGCCGGGGCCGCTGATGAGCGGAATGGCGAGCGGCACAATGGCGACGTCGTCTTTGGTTTGTGCTTCGACCTGCTCGCCAGGGGTGATGCGCACGCGCGATTTTTGCGCCGAGAGCATGTGCAAGGCGATGCCGAAGAGAATCAAGCCGCCGGCAATGCGAAACGCGCCGATGGTGATGCCGAAGATTTTAAAAATAATCCCGCCGGTTAACGTGAAAAGAATGAGGATGGCGACGGCCGCAAGGCAGGCGCGGCGGATGATGGCGTGGCGCTCTGGCGGCGAATAGTGATTGAGCAGGCTGGCAAAAATCGGCGTGTTGCCGAGCGGGTCGGTAATCACCAACACGGCAACGAAGGCGTTTAAAGTAAAAGTGAGCATTTTTATGGCTTGCAACGAAAAGGGAGCTGCAACGAAAGAGAAACGGTGTAGTAAAATAATGCAGCGTGTTCACAAACTCAAGCAAATTCTTCATTGACTTTGCGAATGGCAGTTGATACATTCAGGGCAAACGAAAGGAGGTTGCCATGATTAAAATCGATCACATCGACCACGTAGCGCTGGCAGTGAAAGACCTAAAGCGCTCGATGCAGTGGTACCAAGAAGTGCTGGGGTTGGAGCGGCGCTACGAAGAGGCATGGGGTGAAGTGCCAACCATGCTATGTGCGGGAAATACTTGCATCGCGCTCTTCCCCACCAAAACACAAGAACCCAAGCCAACGCCGGATTACGACGCGGTTGCGATGCGGCACCTGGCTTTTCGCGTCGGCCGCAAAAATTTTGAAGGGGCGCAGGTTGAGCTGCGCAATCGCGGCATTGCGTTCGAATTCGAGGATCACGACATCGCGCATTCGATTTATTTCAGCGATCCGGACGGGCATCGCCTGGAATTGACGACGTACGAATTTTAATGAAGAAAAAAAGGCGGTGGTTTGATCCAAAGTGTTTCATTTCTCAAACTGCAAGCGTGCGATCGTGCCGAATCGCGACGAGCGTGATGTCATCGTGCTGCGGCTGATTGCCCCGATGCGTCGCGCCATCCTGAAAAACGGCTTCACATAATTGCGGCGGCGAAAGAGGTGCGTGCTTCAGCAAAACTACTTTCAGATTTTCCAAACCCCATTCTGTGCTCTTCGCATTAAATTGCTCGAATAAGCCATCGGTGTAGAGCAAAAGCAGATCGCCTATTTCTGCTACGCATTTAACAGAGTCAACCGCCAAGTTCTCATTCAATCCCAAAGCCGGCGCCGGCGTGCGAATTTCCTCGACAGCTTTGGTGGCGGCGCGATGGAGCAAAACCGGCGGATGGCCGACGGTGACAATTTCAACCTGGTTTTGCCGAGAGACGGTAAAATTAGTAGTAGGCAGAATGACAAAAGCTGCGGTCACAAAGGTATGTTTCGGCGCGAGGCGGCGGACGCTGCGATTCAGGCGCTGGAAAAGAGCTTGCGGGTCTTCATCTCCGGCGGCCAAATTTAACAACTGGCTTTTGAGCATGGCCATCAACAAACCGGCGGCCACGCCGTGGCCCGAGGCATCCGCCACCAACACACCGAGCCTGCCATTCGGAAGCTCGATGTAATCGAAATAATCGCCCGCCACCGTGCTCGCCGGCCGCACGGTGCCGAAGAGATGCCAACCGTCCATTTTTCTTTCCCGAGGCGGCAGCAGACTCTCCTGAATGCGATGAGCAACTTTTAATTCCGATTCCATCGTCGTGCGTTTCTCCATTTCACGGCCGAAGGCGCGCACGAAGAAAATATAACCCAGCACGATCATGCCGATAGTTATGATTATATCGCGCGCCAGCACGTGGTTCATACTTTCGCGATATTGGCGAATGGCATTTTGCGCGACGATTTGCGCCGGCGACTGAGATTGGCTTTCAGTCTGAACGGCATGTCGCATACGCCATGATGATTCCCACTTCGCCAGCGCAACTGTGAGCAAAAAGAATGCAATCGATCCGACAATCACCCAAACGGCACGATCAAAAGTGAAAACCATGTAAGCGGCAAAAATGCCGGAAAGCAACAAAAACAGCAAGGCAAAACCAAGCGGGCGCGGCGTTGCCGGCAAGCGCAGCAGTTGATTGAGAATCCCTATCGGCGCAAAGAGGCAAAATGCCGCCAGCGCAAAGCCGAGCCGCTCTCGTCGCGGCCGCAAGAGCCATGGGTTTTTGCGGAGCCGGCGAATGCGTAAAATGGCCTTCTTTCCTTCCTCTACCTTGGTCGTCATAAATCATTCTTTAAATAATTTGCGCAAAATTCCTACTGGTGATGAAGTCTTATAATGGTCATTCCGCGCCTCAAAGTCAAGGCAAACGCTAAAATTTTATGTGGGCACGGTGGAGGGGCATCTCTATTACAGTCGCGATGAGGGCAACGGTTGGGAGCTGATGGCGGAGTATCTGCCGCACATTTATGCGGTAACAGCGGCAGTTGTATCTTGACAATAAAACACCAAAGGATAGATCAAGCCCAGCGGATGCTTTATCCGTTGGTGAAAATCGAAGAAAAAAAATTATTTCTTAACCTGGAATCCCAACAAATTTTCCACCGACTTGATTTTGTCCTCCGGCAAACGCTCGCCGTCTTTGAAATCGTCGATTTTGATGCGGGTCATCACGCGATCCGACATTTTCCGCACGGCTTCGTGGCATTTGCGGACGACGGTCATCGCCGGCTCCCATTCTCCAATTAAAATCGTTCCCATTGGGGTCAAGCGATATTCCATGCCGCTTTCGTGGACGATTTTTACGGCAGCGGCGATGTATTTGCCGATGTGGGATTCTTCACCGATGGGCAGGATGCTGAATTCGATCATCATAAATGAAGGGCTCCTCTCCTTGAATTGCTCGCTCTCCTATTGGTACTTGGCTCTACAAAGTCCAATCTTCAATTCGTAGATTTGGCACTTTGCAGAAATCACGATGATTGCGCGTCAGTAAGATTGCGTTTTGCGACAAAGCGATACTCGCAATTCTCAAATCCAATGTGCTAATCCGAACACGCTGATGTTTTAACCGTTCGGCAAGATCGGCTGCACTTTCGTCAAATGCAAGAATTTGCGATGTGCTAAAATACTGAATAATTTTCTCAAGCTCGTGATAGGCCATGATCAACTGTGATACGGAGGTTGCTTTGTTGATAAAGGCCATCCAGCCTTGAAATTGTTCTTGGAAACTGATGATGGTAACAAAAATAAGATCTGGAGAGAAGCGCGCCAGTTTGGCCTTCAGAATGCTGAACGCCGGTTCAGATTGTCGCTGGAAAATGCTTAGATGGTCTGTGTCCAAAACATAATAATTCATGGCGCTGCCTCAGCCTCTGCGCGTTCTTTTTCGCGAATTGCCTGGCCTAAAGCCAAAATTTCCTCAAAGGCGGGATCGTCCTTGAATAAACCCGCATTCTCGAGCCACCACACGCGTGGTGGTCTTGCAGAAAGTTGCGCCTTGAGAGTCTTGAGTTCTCTTTCCAGCGTCGCCACTCTTTCTTCTAATAATGTCAAATTATTTGCTTCCATTGGCTGCTCCTTTAAAATCTTGATTAGGTAAACCCTGAAAAGAAATCATTGCAATATGATACAAAATCTTTAACCCCTTGTCAAGGGTTTTCTACCCCTAAGCACGAAAAGCACCAAAACATATAACTTCCTTTCAACTTTTTTCGGAATTTCAATCTGCTTGTTCGGCCTCGCTACGTTCTTTCTCCCGATTAGCTTCGCAGAGCGCCACCATCTCATCAAAGAGAGGGTTGTCTTCAGACATGCCTACCATCTTCTGCCACCAAGGTTCTTTTGGCTTTTCAGAAAGCAGCAACTTGAGGGCGGCGGCTTCCTTTTCAAGTTTTGCGATTCTTTCTTCCAGTGTTAAAATATTGGCCACCATTTTCTCCTCCGTTTGAATTGGTATCCCTTCAACCCAAAAACTTCCATCCGGACGGAATTCTTTTTTCCAGATCGGCACGATTTTTTTTAGCGTGTCAATCGCAAAGCGGCATGCTTCAAACGCTTCGCCGCGATGAGCGCAGGCGACAGCGATGGCGACGCTGATTTCGCCGATTTTGAGATAGCCGGTGCGATGCATGATGGCGATGGCGCGCACCGGCCAGCGTTGGCGCGCTTCGGCGGCAATTTTTTCCATCTGCCTCAGCGCCAAACTCTCGTAAGCTTCATATTCGAGGCCGATGACTTTTTCGCCACGAGAGTTGTCGCGCGTTTGGCCGAGAAAGAGCACGACGCCGCCGGTGCCGTCGTCGCCGACTTGGGCGAGAACGTCGGCGGGGTTGATTGGTTGATCTGTGAGTTGACACATTTACTTCAAACCTCTAAAAAAGTAGTGCATCGCCCAAAGTAAATATCAGCTTCTTTCTTCTTGCTCATCTCTAAGAACTTTCTTCTCGTCACCAAGGATTTTACTAACGAATCCATCAACGTTGGCCATCTGGTATTCCACCGACCTCATTAATTCCCAAATTCCTGCAACTTGGGGAAATTCCCATTCCTTTTGCCAATTCTCTGTGAATAGTGCAACGATCGCACTGTTATCCCAATAAACCCTGTCGTGATCAGGATCGTACGCTTTATATCGCACTTCATAAATTCCTAGGTTGCGCCCCTCGTACTTGGTTCCGTAAAACGCTGTAACAAAGTCATCTGTTGCAGAAGTGAGGCCGGCTGGAGGATCCATGCGTCTCCACTTGAGTTCCCCTTCTTGCGTTAAACGATTAAGCTTAGAGATCACAGAAATAAATTTACGATTCGTATCCATATCTATTCACTCCATTTTTTATCTTTCCAAAGATGTGTAAGGGCTTCTATTAATGCCTGGAGTTCTTCATAAATCTCCCAAGCTTGATCCCTCGATGTCGGCTTAGTTCGGCGACGTATTCTTCCAAGCAGATTCTTCGTAGTCTGTCTTACATCTCCATACAACTTTGTTTTGAGATTTTTCAAGGTTGATTCGCATACTGGAAGAACTGATTCAACGTCTCTCTGGCTTTCTACAAAATTACGAAGACTTTCAGACAGGGTGTTCGCATGCTTTTTCAATAACTTCATTAAATCAGGAATTCTTGCCCTGAAGAGAAAATGAGCACGTAATCGCTTTACGTCCAATAAGACCCAAACAGAGATCAATGCGCCAATTATTGAGGCGATATTTCCTATAACCGAAAAAGCTTCCATCCGATATGATTCCCTCGATAATCCTGAAATAAAATTTAACATCCAACAAAATCTTAAGCAAGCATAGAATTTGTAAAGCTTAAAATATCTTGTCACCTCACCCGCCACTAACCGGCGGCAACAACGCCAATTCACACAAGTCTGTCAACACCGTTTCCGCCGCAACGATTTCGCCATTGACCGCAAACGAAAGCGTGCCGAGGTGTCCGCGAAATTTCGGGAAACGCTCGGCCAAAATTTGGGCAACCTGGCGAGCCGTTGTTCCGGAGGCCACTTCCAAGCTCAGTTGATTGGCGCCGGCGGCTTCACGGAGAATGGCAAAAAGCTGGATTTGTATCTTCATTTTATTGGCAAAATTTGCAACGAAAAGAGAACCGCAACGAAAAAAGCTTTATGCCCTTTTCGGCTTTGGCACATATTTCAGCGCGTGTACATGGTTATACCCTTGATGCGCCGGATTCTCTTTGAAGCCGCGATAGATGGCGCGGCATTGGTAGCAAATCGTTACGGTCGGGATCATATAATAGAGAATGAAGTCAATCGCGGTGGCGACAAACAAACTGATGAATTTGGTGTGATAGCTAAAAATCACACCGATGGCAAAAATCAGCAAGCCAAGGCGCGGGTTGAAATCCTTTTGCAAATAAAACTTGTCGTGGCCGCAAACGCCGCAGCGCTCGACCACGTCGGTTTTCGCGGACGTGAAATGAGACAAATTCACGTGGCAAGCGTCGCAGGCTAAGCTTGATTCCGGATTCCAATCCGTTTTTTGCTCGACGTTGCAATGCGGGCAGATAAATTCGACGGTCATATTTTCTCGTTTCGGAAAAATTGAGCAGCCAAAATGCGTTCCTAGTTACGCCTTTAGGCGTCGGAGGCACCAGCAGCAACGACAACGCCTGAAGGCGTCACTACGAACCTAATTCAAGCTGGGGTCATCCGGTATGACGCGAATATTACGGACGACGTTGCGGAGCTTCGCCACGTGAAACAAACGCTCGTCGATGATGCCGCGAACGATGCCGTAGCGTTTGGCCACGCCCGACATCTCCAGCAGTTGCTGTTTTTGGACAATCGGAATATCGAGAACCGCGGCGACTTGATTGACGACGGACTCGAGCGAGGCGGTGCGATCGAGCTTGTGCTCCTCCAACTCGACGCCGAGCACCTCGTTCAAATAGCGCAAAAATTGATTCAGAAAAGCCTCCCGCTCGTGCATTTGCTGGTCGGTTTCCAAAAGCAAGGGGTCGTCATCCAGCAGCCGGACGCGAGCGATGCGATAAGGATCCTCCTGCACGAAATCAGCGATCTTGAAGCGGCTCAACCCGCGCAACAGAATGTTGAAGCGTCCCTGCGGTAATTTTTCGTGCGCTTCGATTTTGCCGACGCAGCCGATTTGATGCACCGGCGGCGCGCCGAAATAATCACGCTCCCACCCCTCTTGCAGCAAGATCATGCCGATTTTTTGATCGCGGCGCAATGCGTCGTGGATCATGCATTTATAGCGCTCCTCAAAAATGTGCAACGGCAGGAAAATTTTTGGAAAGAACACGACGTTCGGCAGCGGAAATATCGGTATCCTGGGGAGAGCTACGCTCGCAGAGCGGCGTTCACGCAGGGTCATGATTTTCCTCCTTCCTGAAACGGAACCGGTGTGAATGTTGGAGGTGGCGTCTGTTTTTCAATCGCATTTCCATCCACTTTAGTCTTCAACTTTTCGTAAGCCCAACGCGCATGCTCTCGCAACAGTCCCTCCGGATGTTGCAGAAAACGCGCGACGATGGGCAGGTATTCGTCCATGCCGCTGTTGCCAAGCGCCACCAGCAAGTTGCGCATGAACCCGCGCCATTTGGCGCGTTTGATCGGCGAGCGGCGAAATTTTTGGCGAAACGCTTCTTCGTCCATTTCAGCCAGCGCCGCGAGCGGCGGCGCGACAGTGTCAGGCCTCGGCAAAAAGGCGTGTTCGGAAGTAACAGCGGCTTTGCGGTTCCACGGACAAACATCCTGGCAAATATCGCAACCGAAAACGTGCTGCCCCATTTGCGGCCGCAGCGCTTCCGGAATTTCGTCGCGCAGCTCGATGGTCAAATAAGAAATGCAACGGCGCGCGTCGAGTTGATACGGCGCGATGATCGCCTCGGTCGGACAGGCGTCGATGCAGCGGCGACACGTGCCGCAGCGATCCGGTGGCGGCGCATCAAATTCGAGCACGAGATTGGTGATCAGCTCGCCGATGAAAAACCAACTGCCGAGGCGTTGGTTGATCAAATTGGTGTGTTTGCCGAACCAGCCGAGTCCGGCATATTTGGCAAACACGCGGTCGAGCATCGGACCGGTATCGACGTAGTACCGGCCTTTGTAATCCGGCCCGACCTCCTGCGCGAAAAATTTGTGCAATGCCGCCAGTTTTTCGCGAAGAACGTCGTGATAATCATCACCCCAGGCGTAGCGCGAAATCCAGCCGCGCCGCGAATCTTGAATTTCTGTTGATAACGGCTGCGCGGTGTGATAAACGACACCGATGACGATGACCGACTGGGCTTCGGGCAAAATCTGCCGCGGATCGAGCCGCGTCGGCAATTGCCGCTCCAAATAATGCATCTCGCCGGCGTGGCCTTCTTGCAGCCATTGCGGATAAAAGCCAAGCTCTTGAAATTGAGCAACCGGAGCGACGCCGACCAACTCGCAGCCTAATTCGCGAGCGAAGGATTTTAGGCGTTCGGTGAACGGAACAGTCGAGTTTTCAATTTTTGGCATTATTTGTTGGCTATTTCTATTTTTCTTTTGCGCTGTTCGTTGAAGGTCTATCAGCAACCCATCTCCTAAATCGCCCAAATAATTCACATTTCGCATATCAACGATAATATTCACGTTGTCTTTTGCTATTAGATATCTTCCCAATTCATAGAGCAAAAACGAATAAAATGAAAAACCATCTAAAGCCATCTCTTGGCCTGAAACATCATCCTTGGGTTCAAGGATAGTGACTGAATTTCCAATAGAAGTATATTCATCAATAATTTTAAAGTATGGTTGAGATTCAATGTTAAGCGTAAACGCAATTTGGAGATGAGATTCTGCTTCACTCCGGTTGCCGTGATCCCAGTTATATTCCGAATAAAATTCTTTTGCAATTTCGTAATGAAGTGCCGCATTGGCTGGTTCTTCTAAAAGTTTTCTTTTTAGATCTAAATCTTAGTGTCAGTCGATTCTCTGATAATGCGGAGTACGAACCGCCGAAATGGATGATAAAACTTATTCTTTAGGCGTGTTGACAGCGGCAACAAGAATGGATTACGTGTTTTTTTTCTTTTAAGCATCCTGCATCGTATTGTCGATCCATTGTTTTGTGAATTTCATCTTTAATTTACTCCACTTTTCTCTGTGACAGCCTCGTCTTAATCACCAGCCGATGCTCGCGGCGCACGTTGGCGTCGTGCCAACGCCGCGTCTCTTCCGGCGTGGCGGGTTGATATGGCGGCGCCATCGTGGGCTTGCCGTTATCATCGAGCGCGACAAAAGTCAAATAGGCCGAGCTGGTGTGTTGTCGCTCGCCGGTGAGCAAATTCTCCGACCAAACTTTGGCGCCAATTTCCATGGAAGTTCTAAATGCGCGGTTGAGGGCGGCTTTGACGATGATGAGTTCACCGATCTTAATGGGGTGGCGAAATTCGAGATAATCGATGCTGGCGGTCACGACGGGACGGCGGCAATGGCGGGTGGCTGCAGTGGCTGCGCAAACATCGACGAGATGCATAACTTTGCCGCCGAGAATGTTGCCCAAAATGTTGGCGTCGTTGGGCAGCACCATTTCCATCATTTCGGCAGTGGGCGCGGCGACAAAGGCGGAAGCGTCTTCTTTCATGTTCAAAAGGCGATCGTGATAATACGATAAAAACAGACGAGCCGTCTGTGCTACGTTACTCGCCGAGGTGAATTTCCATGCCTTCTTGCGCGGCGATCACATTTTTAAAATGCTGGCGCGCATACGCTTCGACGCGCGCCATGCTTTCATCATCGTGCCGCGGATCGTGATGAAAGAGCACGAGCTGCTTGACCTGGGCTTTGTGGGCAACTTCGCAGGCCATATCGACCGTACTGTGGCCAAAGCCCTGTTTGGGAGAGAGCAAATCCGTGTATTCTTCATGCGTGTATTGCGCGTCGTGAATCAGCACGTCGGCGTCCTGCGCAAATTTGATGAGCCGTGAATCGCCGCCGGTGTAGCCTTCCGTATCGGTGGCGTAGACGACGGTGTGGCCGTTGTTCTGCACTTTGAATACGTACACGCCGTCTTTCGGATGCGAATAACTGTGCAACATGGTCACCAGCAGGTCTTCGTGATGAAGCGCGGGCAACTCTTCACGCGCGCTGATGACACGCGGCACTTTGTTGGAGTTGCGAAACAGCAGCCGATCAGTGTCTGCCATGTTCGCGATGATCTTGTGCGAATTCATCTCTTCCAGGCGCACCGGACAATAGCGCGCGTTCATGGTCTCGGAAATGCTCTCGCGCAAATCAAAGCCCAAAAGCTGCGGGCCAAAAACGTAGAGCGAAGTTTGGCTGAGATAAGCGGGCTGAAAAAACGGCAAAGCCTGGATGTGATCGTGATGGGTGTGGCTGAGCAAAATCGACAAAACCAGCGCTTTCTCGGCATCGGAAGAGTCGGGGCCGCCGCCGTTTTGCGCGCGGTATTCCGAGAGAATGGCGTCGCCGAGACCGATGATGCCGGTGCCGGCGTCAAAAATGATGCGGTGATAGGGATTGCGAATTTCGACGCAGGAGGTGTTGCCGCCGTATTTTACCGTCTTCGGGCCGGGGACGGGATAACTTCCACGCACGCCCCAAAATTTCACCACGAGTGCGCCCTTCGACGAATTGCCCCCGTTGTTTGAAGAACCCGCTTGGGCTTGATCTACCGCACGCAAATCTTCCTGAGCAGAGCCCTTCTTCGGATGCGCTGCCGAAGGGAGGTTGCTAATGGCCATAAGTTCCTCTTGAGCTGCACGGAAAAATCAATGATAAAAGAAACGAGCAATATTTTCCTCCCTCGCCGCATTCTTGACGTTTTCTTACGAGAATTTGAAAACCTTGCCGAGAATCGTCATGCCTTTCTCGTCCTCGGCGTTTGCCGCGCTGATTTGCTCAGCCAGCCGCGCGGCAATTTGTCGAAACGCTTCCTTCACCGGCGAATCGGCTTTTTGCGCCACCACCGGCTCGCCTTGATCGCCGCCCTCGCGTATGCGGATGTCGAGCGGCACTTCACCGAGAAAAGGCACGCCAAACTTCTCCGCTGCGGCTTTGCCGCCGCCGTGAGAAAAAATCTCGGTGCGTTCGCCGCAGTGGGGGCAGGCGAAATAGCTCATGTTTTCGATCAAACCTAGCACCGGCACTTCGACTTTGCGGAACATGTTGATGCCTTTTTTTGCATCGCTCAATGCCACGTCCTGCGGCGTGGTGACAATGACGGCGCCGGCGAGCGCGACGGATTGCGAAAGTGTGAGCTGGGCATCACCGGTTCCCGGCGGCATGTCGACGATCAAATAATCCAACTCGCCCCACTCGACGTCGGTGAGAAATTGTTGAATCATGCGTCCCACCAACGGGCCGCGCCAAATCACCGCGGTGTCGCCCTGATTGACGAAGCCGATGGAAACAATTTTCAGACCGTATTTTTCAATCGGCGCGATTTTTCCGGAAGGCGCGCCGGCCAGTTGTTTGCCTTCGGTGCCGGTCATCATCGGCACGTTGGGGCCGTAAATGTCGGCATCCAAGAGACCGACTTTAGCGCCGGTTTGCGCCAAGGCGACGGCGAAGTTCACGGCAACAGTCGATTTGCCAACACCACCTTTGCCGCTGGCGACGGCGATGATGTACTTGGCGCCGGGCACTGCGAGGCGGCTCGGCTGTTGTGGAGGAGGTGTTGCCAAAGGCAATCCTTTTTGCTGGAAGTCAGGCATGACATTCTCATCTAAAATTTGTGTCGTAACAAAAATCGTCATTAACCGGCAAGCTTCGCGTGGTCATTATCAACTCATACTTGAACTCGTCGGCGATTAACGATTCTTCTATCATCTAAAAATTCCACTGGTTTTGCATCCCTGCCACGTTCCCACATTAAGGAGAAAAACCAAATGCCGCTCTCTCCAATACAAAAGTCCGCAGGCGTGAAGGTCATCTTTGAATCAAGAGGCGGCTTTGGCTGTTGTGGATTATACTCTGCTTGCCAACCGAATACCTCGCCTTGCCATGCCTTTCCCTTTGCGTGCAGTTTAGCGGCAAATTTCCTAACCTCATCGAGGTTGGGAATGGCAAGTGGAACAATCGCGGCATAATCATCAAGCGTTTTAATTTTAGCTTTAGCAATCGCCACGTTTCCGTTGTTCCTGGCGCCATGCTTCAATGATGTCATCATAATATTCTTCCAAAATTCTTTCGATCTCATGAAGTTCATGATCTCGAAACCGACGCGATTTTGCTAATGTGATTGGCGTTAACCAGTATTTCGCTTCCTTGCCACCTTTTCCAATATGGATATGTGTCGGTTCGTCGAGATCTGCTTCATAAAACCAAAATCTGTAGCCTCTAACGCGTAAAACGACCGGCATATCTTTTCCTGTGTCAGGAAATTGCGTACCGTTTCAGTGCAACTGAAAAACCACGTAGAACAAAAGGAACAAGCCTGCCGCCAAATCTCCCAGCGTGAGAAAAATGGCGATGCGGTGCAGCGTGGCGAAACGCGCGCGCGCCGGTGAATCCGCAGGCGCACTGTCGAAGCAGCCGATGATTTGGCGCAGTTCGTCCATCCGCGGATTCAGATAAAAATATTGCCCCATCCAACTGCTGGACAGGAAAAAGATCGCGACGACTTCCGCGAGTGAGGGTGCTGGCAAAAGGCCCTCGGAAGAGCGCGAGGTGCTGAAAGCGACCAATCCCAATATAAAAAATATTTTCCAAATGTCAAACGTTTTCAAATACGTGCCGACGAGCGTTCCGGCGCGGCTCGCCGAGGGCACGAACTGGAAGGTTTTGGGAGTCACGACAAAGGCGAGCACGAAGGCGCCACCCACCCACAACGAGAGGGTGGTCAAATAAAGGTACAACGCGATACGCTCAAACATGGTGCGATAATTCCTCCTAAACATGACAAAATCCTATTTTGAAAACTTTGATTTCAAATTTACAACTTTTCACGCCACGTGAAATGATACTCCACTCGGTTTTGAAAACAGCAGAACGAATTGGCCATCAAGCCAGCGAACAAGGAGTTTTGCCGGAGCGCCCGAGGGATTCCCGAGACCGGAAACAAGAATATTCGTGTCTACGACGGCTTTAATAGTCATGCCTTATCGGGTTTTAGCATATTTTACACGCCGATACTCGCGGATGCGTCGATCTAAATCTTTCTCGTCGATGCCGCCGCGCGCTTGCACCTCTTGTTGAATCTCCCGAACCAATTTCTTGAGTTGCTGCCGCTTTCGGGCATTTTTATCTAAATAAAACTCGAGCGCTGCATTGAGGACTGCTTCCAGGTTTCCTTTAAATTGCTTATTGGCAATCTCTCTGATCGATTCGGACAGCGGCGGAGAAAGTTGTAAAGTGACTTCCATTTTATAGACCTCACAAATGAAGATTTAATTTATTTCGGCAATTTTGTTTGCAAACGAGCCGTTTGCGTTACTTCATCTCCGCAATAATCGCCTCCACCATGTCCATCGTCTTAGCCTTGCCGCCGAGATCGGGCGTCAGCACTTTGCCTTGCTGCGTCACCTGATGGATGGCTTGGCGGATTCTTTGGGCGGTTCGCATTTGCCCAATATGCTCCAGCATCAATATACCGGACAAGAGTATGGCTAGCGGATTTGCGATGCCTTTTCCGGCAATATCCGGCGCGCTGCCGTGAACGGCCTCGAAGACGGCGTACTTGTCGCCGATGTTGGCGCCGGGCACCAAGCCGAGGCCGCCGACCAAACCGGCGCACAAGTCCGAAACAATGTCGCCATAAAGATTAGTGAGCACGAGCACGTCGTATTGCTGTGGCCGCATCACGAGCTGCATGCACAGGTTATCGACGATCACTTCCTGATATTTGATCTTCGGATAGGCATTGGCGACCTTCTTGGCGGTTTCCAAAAACAGGCCGTCGCTGATCTTCATGATGTTGGCCTTGTGTACGGCGGTCACTTTTTTGCGACGATGTTTGACGGCGTAATCGAAGGCGAACTCGACGATGCGCTTCGAAGCCTTGCCGGTGATGATCTTCAGGCTTTGCGTCACGCCGGGCGCAATCCTGTGCTCGATGCCGGCGTAAAGGTCTTCGGTATTTTCGCGCACGACGACGAGATCAACGTCGCCAAAACGGGAGGCAATCCCTGGCAGATTTCGCACCGGCCTGAGATTCGCGTACAGATCGAGCGTTTTACGCAATTCGACGTTGACGCTTGCGAAGCCTTTGCCAACGATGGTGGTGAGTGGACCTTTGAGCGCTACTTTATTTTTCTTAATGGTCTCGATAACGTGGTCGGGCAGCGGTTTGCCATATTTCTGCACCACGCCGACGCCGGCTTCGACTTCTTCCCATTCCAAATTGGCGCCGGCGGCGTCAATCACTTTGACGGCTGCGGTACTGACTTCCGGGCCGATGCCATCGCCGGGGATCAACGTTACGCGCTGAATGGTATTCTTTTTAGGCACGTTGTTTTGAATGACTCCTTATAAGAAATCGGCCTTGAGAACGAAATCCCAAGACCGATTTCTCTATTGGATAAAAATGAGAACATCAATTACTTGACGAATTTCTTGTACCGCTCGTTGACGCGGCCCCAGTGCAGATTGCCGATGAAGTTGTCAATGTATTTCGCGCGTCCCGGGCCGTCTTTGTGATAATAAGCATGCTCGAAGACGTCGCAGGCAACGAGAGGAATGCCGCCCCAAATCGCGCCGTAATGATGCTCGTCCACGAGAACGTTGAGCAGGCGCTTGCTCCATAGCGCGTCGTAAACCAAAAGTCCCCAGCCGCTCAATTTCGCCGAAACGCAGCAGGCTTTGAAATCGGCTTTCCAATTATCGAACGATCCGAACTCTTTCTCGATTGCCGCTTTGACGTCCGCGCCTTTGGCGGCATTGCCGTCGCCGCCGAGAACTTCCCAATACACATCGTGCAACAGCGCGCCGGCGTGGTTCCAGGTGTAGCGGCGTTTCAATTCGCCAATCTCGCTATAATTGCCGTTCGCTTTGCTGCGATCCGCGGTTTCAAGCGCTTTCTCAATATTATTGAGAACGGTCACGTAACCTTTGTGATGCGTGTTGTAATGCCAATCCGTGGTCTCCGGGCTGACGACGTTTTTGAGCAACGTCTTCGCTTCTTCATCGGAGTACGGACGCGGGGTGAGTTTATACTCGTAAGCCATAACCAACCTCCTATTTCCTCTTGGTGAATGATGTACAAGAATTGATGCGAATTTGTGACAAATTCAATATCGGAAATTTATGCTAAAAAGTCAATGCAAGATTTAATATCGTGCGGGGCGGCATCTTGTAACACGAGCAGCCTGCCCACTGTCACTAATTTTTTAAGAAAACATTTTTGCAAGATGATTGTGGCAAAATAATTGAAAAGCTTTTAGATCATCTTGCCATAATTATCTTGCCAGGTATTGCGCCTTGATTCATCTCTGCAGGCGCTCTACTTTTCTTGAAAAGTTAGCGATGTTGAGCAGCTTGCCTATTGAGAATACCGCATAACCCAGTCGAGCCGACTGGGTTACGGATTGGTCGGGCGAATGTCGATCTCGCTCACCATCGCGCGTTGCGGCATTTTGATGGACATGACGATCGTTTCGGCAACATCCTCCGGGCGGACAATTTCTTTCTTGGGGGAATGCGGCGAGCCGGTGCGGCCGGTGGCAAAACCGGTATCGACCGAGCCCGGGCAAACCACCAACACGCGAACGCCATATTGCCGTTCTTCCAGCATCAAACATTGGCTGAACGCGCGCAAGCCCCATTTGGTTGCGGCATAGCCGCCACCGTTGACAAAGGTATTTTTGCCGGCAAGCGAGGCAAGGTTGATCACAAAGCTTTCTTTAGCCTGGCGCAAATGCGGGAGCGCCTCGCGCGTGGCGAGAAAAACGCCGCGCAAATTGACGGCGAACATTTCGTCCCACTCCGCGGTTTTCATCTCCGCCACCGTTTTAAAATAACCGAGGCCGGCGTTGTTGACGAGAACGTGCAGCGCGCCGTAATGATCCACGGTTTTGGCAATCATCTCGCGCGTTTGTTTCTCATCCCGCACGTCGGTGGGAATAATCAAAGCTTCCGTTTTGAGCGCGCAAATTTCTTGCGCTACGCTTTCCAGCTCCTGTTGGTTGCGAGCGGCAAGCGCCAGCTTTGCTCCTTCTTGCGCCAACGCCAGAGCGATGGCCCGACCGATGCCGCGGCCGGCGCCGGTTACCAAGGCGGTTTTGTTTTTGAGATCCATATCAAACGCTCCTAAATATAAAGTATCTTCCAGATTTGTTCGTTTGCTTCCACGAATAATATGGTCTTCGTTTTGTGGAAATGCAATCTTTTTTTTCAACACGCCGTTCGGGCGTTATATTTCAAAATTCGTGCTTGTTATTTTAAAAAAAATTGTTATAATAAATTTCCATCATCTCGGGCTGCATCATCGTACGAAATCATCTCAAACGAAAAGCAGGAGTTGATCATGAGGAAGCTTCTACCCACCGCGTTGTTGTTGCTCGTTGTCATTGTTCTGCTGGCCGCTGCTCATCCGCCCTCGGCCCGTCTCAAAGGCGTTATTCTCTACAACCGCGCTGTGCCGGCGTTGCAACCGCTCACCGTCTCCAGCCAGCATGCTCTCTGCGGCCAAAGCATACCGAATGAGACGCTGGTCGTTCACAAAAAAGGCGGACTCCAAAACGTTCTCGTCTTTCTGGCCAATATCAAACCGGAGAGCCTCCCTCCTCTCGATCTGAATTTGGAAACACGTGCTTGCCGTTTTCAGCCGCACGTTTTGGCGCTCGGCGTCGGCAGCCAATTGACGATCCACAACAACGATCCGATGCTGCACAACGTCCACGCCCGGCTGCACGAATTTATTCCCAGCTGGGACCAAACCAGCACGCTCGACATTTTCCAAGATAATGATGAAGCCTCTTTCAATTTCGCTTTCCCCAAGAAAGGCGGCGTTGCCGTGGATACGCTGAATAAGCCCGGCTTGATTCGCCTGCGCTCGGATACCGGCTATGAATGGATGAGCGGTTATATTTTGGTGATGCCGCACCGCTATTTCGCCGTCACCGATGCCGAAGGCAAATTTCAACTGCCGGAGCTGCCGCCGGAACGCTACGACTTGGTGATGTGGCACGAAACCCTCGGTGTGAAGCGGCAAATCGTCGACGCCAAAGCCGGCGGCAAAAACGAGCTGCTGATCAAATGGTTCCCGGAAGAAATCGTCAATAGCGTAGATACAACCAAAGTTAATTAGGATTGCGGTTGTATTTTTTGCAATAAGCCTTTCACTACATTTCTACAATTTGCAATTGACATAGTGAGATGGGATCTCCTTAAATGGCGAAGCCACTATGCAAGTGCAATGTTATTATTTGCCGTTCTTTGTGGCATTGCTTTTGAAACTCTTTTCGTGGTTGTAGACTTCAACTCCAATCAACGGCGTTTCTCTTTTGACCCTAAGCAAGGAGGCTCACTATGAAAAGAGTGCTATTGCTGATTTTTGTTTTTGGGGTGCTGTTTTGGTCGCATCAAGCCGTTCACGCACAAATTCACTTCACCGCAAAATTGAACGGGGCGCAGGAAAATCCGCCGGTAACAACGACCGCGAGCGGCACTGGCGTCTTTACGCTCAATCAAGACTTGACAGAACTACATTATGTCATTACGTATCGAGGGTTGAGCGGAACACTTACAGCCGGAGGCCATTTTCATACAAGCCCTGCCGGCAGAAACGGACCGGTGGTCAGAAACATCGCTTCGAGTGGCGACCCCGCTTCCGCCACCATATCCGGAGTTTGGCGAAGCACTGATGCCACTCAGCCTCTGACCCAGGCGCTTGTCGATTCCCTCCTGACCGGAAAAGTATATGTCAACTTCCACACGGCAGCCAACCCCGGTGGTGAGATTCGCGGCCAGCTCAATCTGTCAACGCCTGTTCATTTCACCGCGACATTAAGTGGAGCCGGAGAAGTTCCACCCGTCACCACTACTGCAAGCGGCACGGGCAACTTTACACTCAATCCCGAACGTACGGAGTTGCAGTACGACGTCACCTACCGAGGTTTAAGCGGAACACTCACAGCGGGAGGCCATTTTCACACCGGCGCTGCCGGCAGAAACGGGCCGGTGGTCAGGAATATTGCTTCGGGCGGCGACCCAGCTTCCGCCACCATATCCGGAGTTTGGCGAAGCACGGACGCAACCCAGCCGCTTACTCCCGCGCTTGTCGATTCCCTCTTGACCGGAAAAGTGTATGTCAACTTCCACACGGCAGCCAACCCCGGTGGTGAGATTCGCGGACAAGTCATGATCGCAACAGCGATATCGTTCATGGCGAAGCTCGATGGCGGCCAGGAAAATCCTCCCGTCACGACAACAGCGAGCGGAACCGGTTCGTTTGCATTGAACCTTGATCGCACCGAACTAAAGTACGAGGTCACTTATATCGGTTTGAGCGGAACACTTACAGCCGGAGGCCATTTTCATACAAGCCCTGCCGGCAGAAACGGACCGGTGGTCAGAAACATCGCTTCGAGCGGTGATCCCGCTTCCGCCACCATATCCGGAGTTTGGCGAAGCACTGATGCCACCCAACCGCTTACTCCCGCGCTTATCGATTCCCTCCTGACCGGAAGGATTTATGTCAACTTTCACACGGTAGCCAACCCCGGTGGTGAAATTCGCGGCCAACTCCGATCACCTGCCGGATTTGCCTTTACGTCAAGGCTTGACGGGGCGCAAGAAAACCCTCCCGTCTCCACGACTGCGAGTGGAACGGGGGCGTTTGCTTTGAATGCCGATCGCACGGAGGTGCAGTATGATATCACCTACATTGGCTTGAGTGGAACACTTACAGCGGGAGGCCATTTTCACACCAGCCCTGCTGGCAGAAATGGACCGGTGGTTAGAAATATTGCCTCGGGCGGCGATCCCGCTTCCGCCACCATATCCGGAGTTTGGCGAAGCACTGATGCCACCCAGCCGCTTACTCCGGCGCTCGTCGATTCGTTCCTGACGAGCAAAATTTATGTCAATTTCCATACGGCGGCGAATCCCGGAGGTGAAATTAGGGGACAATTAAGATCCGGCAAGAGCCTTCTCACCTCGGTTAAAGAAAACCCCGGTACCATTCCGCTGTCATTTAAGCTTGAACAAAATTATCCCAACCCCTTCAACCCCTCGACGACGATCAAGTTCGAGCTGGCCAAATCCACGCGGGTTTCGTTGAAAATTTACAGCTTGCTTGGTGAGCTAGTTGCGACACTGATCGACAACGAATTGAAAGCTCCAGGGACGTACACAACCACATTCGATGCAAGTTCATTGACGAGCGGCGTATATTTCTACAAACTCGAAACCGACGCCGGTTTTGCAGGAACGCGAAAACTGTTGTTCATGAAATAAGGCTTGCCGCGATTGCCGCTTCGCACCCGGCCCATACTCGTGCTCTTGCTCGCTCGAGACGCTGGCGGCGAGCAAGAGTGCGAGAGAGCTCAAAATCGGAACCTTAATATGCGCAAATCAAAAATCATTAGAACGCTGGCACTTTTTCCGATTATTGTTGCTTTTATAGTTCTTGTTGGCGAAACTGCATTGGCGCAGACTCAAGTTAATATACCTGCCGGCAGAGACAACACACTTTATGAAAATAACAACGGCGCGCTCAGCAATGGCGCCGGTGAGTATTTTTTTGTCGGCAGAACCGGGAGCGGCGAGCGCCGGCGGGGCTTGTTGTTTTTTGACATTGCGGGCAATATCCCGGCCGGAGCCACCATCAACAGCGTCACACTCAGGCTCAACATGTCGCGAACCATTTCAGGCTCTCTACTTGTCGGGCTGCACCGAGCATCGGCGGATTGGGGCGAGGGCACCTCAAATGCCGTTGGCGAAGAAGGCTCGGGCGCCAATTCAACAACCGGCGATGCAACGTGGAGACACCGCTTTTTTAACACCAGCTTTTGGACCAACCCCGGAGGGGATTTTGTTGCAATGGCCAGCGCGGAACAATCAATTTCCGCTATCGGTTTTTATACCTGGGGTTCCACGCCGGAGATGGTCAACGATGTGCAGAGCTGGCTCGATAACCCCTCGAACAATTTCGGCTGGTTGCTTCTCGGTGTTGAAGGTTCACCCAGTACGGCCAAACGATTTGACTCCCGACAAAACCCCAACGCCGCATCACGCCCCCAGTTGACCGTCAATTACACCGGCACCGTCGCCGTAAAAGATAATTCTTCCGGCCAACCGGCGGCATTTGCCCTGCACGAAAATTTCCCCAATCCTTTCACGGCCTCCACCCTCAATTCCGCCACGGTTATCCGCTACGAGCTGCCGCGGAGCGAGAAAGTGAGCTTGGCGATTTACAATCTTCTCGGCGAAAAAATTCGGACGCTCGTCAATGCGCCCGAAAGCGCGGGAAGCAAACAAGTCATTTGGAACGGCGCGAATGACGATGGGGTGAAAGTGGCAAGCGGCATATACATTTATCGTATCGAAGCGGGCACATTCACGGCCACACGCAAACTGACGTTCATCAAAAATTAAACCAAAGAGCACCTGACCGGCCGGTTGTATGTAGCGATGTTTTGCAATATTATATGATCTCCGGCCGGTCAGCGTGCATTTCAACGATTCAATTCTCACCACTGCGATTGCTAAAATAGCCATCGCGCTCGCCCGCCTTGTAATTTTAATAAATCTTTCTCATCTTTTTTTTGCAAATTCATTTGATTTTGCGCAAAAACCGCTTATATTTTGTCTGGAGATCTCAAGTCCAGATTTCACCGGTTGGCGACACTAATTTGAGTGGGTGTTCGTTCAAAAAACAAAACGTGAAAATTTTATTTTAATAAAACTTTTTGCATTTGCTCTCGTAACATGTTGACCAGCGACACAATATTTGACGGAGAACGAAAAATGAAACGTGCACTTTTTTGCCATACAGTCTTGGCGCTCTTCGTGATGGCGATTGCAACCAATCAGGCCATCGCGCAACGAGTCAAATACCTCGGCACGCCGAAATCGCTGAGCACGGTTCTCAGCGGCTCGCCCAAATCGGTGAGCAGCGCCGGCGCCACGAAACTTCCAGTCATCACCTGGGGCGGGGACATCGCGACGATCTATGCGAATGGCGGCAGCACAACCTCAAAAGGCAGCAGCTTCGATAATGAAGGTCTCGAGATTGAAATTTTTCGCGAAGACAATTTCGTGACCCAAGCGCAAAAATGTCTGGACGGCGAAACGCCGTATCTGCGCGGCACAATGGGCATGATCAATATGGCTGCTTCGGCTTTCGCAGCGAAAGGCGTCAATCTCGTACCGTTTTATCAACTAACGTGGTCGACCGGCGGCGACGCCATGGTTGTGCGCGGCAACATCAAACGCGTGCGCGATCTGCGTGGAAAGAAAATTACCTTGCAAGCTTATGGCCCCCATCTCGAATACCTCGGCAAAGTGTTAGCCGACGACGGCCTCACGTTTCGTGATGTCACGCTCGTGTGGCTGCCAGATCTCACTCTCCCTCCCTACGACACGAAAGGAATGGCAACCGATCCGGCGAGTGCTATGCGCGCCGATCCCACGATTGATGCGGCGCTCGCCATCATTCCCGATGCATTGGCGCTCACTTCCGGCGGCAACGTCGGCACCGGCGCCGAAATGTCGGTGAAAGGCGCGAAAATTCTGCTCACGACGAAAACCGCTTCGCGCATTATTGCCGATGTATACGCCGTGCGCTCGGATTATCTCGAGCGCAACCGCAGCGAGGTCGAAAAGCTCACGCACGGTTTGTTGCGCGCGCAGGAAGCCTTGCAACTTTTGCAGCAGCAAAAATCGTCGCGCCAAGCTGAAAATCTGCAACTGCTCGGCAAAGCCGCGGATATTCTTCTCGGCAGTCCGCAAGCCACCGCCGATGCCGAAGCGTTGCTCGGGGATTGCGAGTTTGTCGGCTATCCCGGCAACGTCGCATTCTTTACCGGCCAGGGCACGCTGCGAAATTTCGAGCGACTCACAAGTGAAATTCAAAGCTCGCTCTTGAGTCTCGGACTGCTTTCTGCCAAAGCGCCACTCAATCAGGCCAATTGGGATTATGCCAAACTCTCTGCCGGCCTGAAAAATACCGCGGGTGTCACGCTTGCCAAACCCGCCTTCGATCCAAAGAAAGTTGAAAAGAAACTCGCTGTTGAAACTGAAACGTGGGCGGAAGAAGGCACGCTCTTTCTCTCTGAAATCAATTTCGAGCCGAACCAGAACGATTTTCCTGAGAGCAAATATGCCGTCGATTTCCAAAAAGCTTTGGAGTTGGCGCAGACGTATGCCGGCGCGCTCTTCGTGGTGGAAGGCCATTCCGATCCGCTCGGCGTTTTGAAAGCGCGGCAGCAAAACGAGTCGCCGGCGGTGATCAATCAAATGATCCAAAGCGCCAAAAATCTCTCCTACGAGCGCGCACAAGCGGTGGTGAAAAGCTTTTTGGCTTATGCCAAAAGACGCAGCATTGCGCTCGATGAGTCGCGCTTCGTTCCGGCGGGATTGGGCATTAATAGTCCCAAATATAATCCACCGAAAACCAAAGAAGAATGGAACGCCAACCGCCGCGTCGTTTTTCGGCTTAAACAAGTGGAAGCGGAATTGACGGAGTTTACGCCATTGCAGTAACAACTTCCCAACCAATGTCATTCTGGAAGAATCTTGTTTGATACCAGCACAGGGCTTGACACAAAAAAGATCCTTTCAGGATGACATGCTACTGGAACTCATAAATGTCATCATGAAAAAATTTTACTATTTTGTTGTTTGCTTGATTGTACTTTCACAGTGCATTGGCTGTCAAAAGCGAGAAAAGCAACAAACGACCGCAACGAATCAACCAACCGTAGAGACCTCGCAACAGGCCGAGCCAACCTCGGACTTCGCAACTTCGGACATCGGACAAATTTCTTTAGCCCGCAACTTCTATTTCATCTTCGACGGCAGCGGCAGTATGCGCGATGCGTTGAGCAGCGATTGCGGCGGCGATCAAACATTTAAACGCAAGCTCGAGGGCGCCAAATGGGCGGTGGCGGAGTTTTTGAAAAAAGTGCCGGAAGATGTCAATCTCGGACTCTATGTTTTTGACGAGAACCATCGCAACCGCTCCGAGCGAGAAGTTGTGCCGTTGGGAACGAATAACATGGCCGCTTTCCTGCAAGCGATTAACGCCATCGAAGCCGGCGGCGGCACGCCATTGGCGGAAGCCATCCGCTTCGGCGCCGAAGTTTTGGCCCGGCAACGCGAGCAACAACTCGGCTACGGCGAGTTCCGGCTCATCGTCGTGACCGACGGCCTCGCCGATGACATCCCCCAAGCTGCCGAATTTGCCACTGAGAATGCGATTCCGATTTACGCCATCGGCTTGTGCATTAAGGAAGATCACCCGCTGCGACAGTATGCCGTGTCGTATCGCGCTGCCGATAATTTTGAAGATTTGGCCAAAGCCCTCGAAGCGACGGTGGTGGAGACGGAGTTTTATGATGCGAAGACGTTTGAGGCGCTTACTGGACATATGACAGAGTCGAAACAGTGATTGAATCGGAGGGCATGATGGGAATATTTGAATGGTTCGGAGAGAGTTATAATCCCGGTCCGGCAGGGTCGGTTGAATTTGGCAATCGCAAACGCCCCAAGCGTCCGCGTTATCAGGTGATGGCACGCTTTACGATTGCTCTTGTCTTGCTCGGGCCGGCGTGCTATTTGATATTTTCTAACGTC
Source organism: Candidatus Zhuqueibacterota bacterium (assembly GCA_022616415.1). GTDB lineage: Bacteria > Zhuqueibacterota > Zhuqueibacteria > Zhuqueibacterales > Zhuqueibacteraceae > Zhuqueibacter. The sequence continues at coordinate 45,396 of JAKEEU010000128.1, forward strand.
GATAACGCAAACGCGAAAGCCATTGCTATTGTTTTGGGTATTGCTTATCTTGCTCTTGGCTATTTCGTGCATCCCGCGCCGGACACGAGCAATCTCGGTTGGTTTGGCGGTTTGATTGATCACCCTTTTCGATATTCAGATGACGTCAACCGTTTTTTGATCGTGCTCGAATTTTTTCTGCTTCCGGCTCGCTTCGTGGCCGAGTCGATTGTTGATTTCATCATTCTGGTGCGGAACAATGAGGTAAGAGATTAAGGACAAATGGGAAGTGAAACATCAAATATGGACATCGAAGAAAAAGTTAAAAACTGGTTTATACCGCTTTCCCATGGCGACAAAACGTTGGGACAGGCGTACCAGGAACTTCAATCATTTGGCCTGAAGCAAAGTGAGATCCCTTACATTATCCAACTTGTTGAGAACCCCAAATTCGATCTCCCCGGATTTGACCTCTTTCACGGCGCCGTCAATCTGCAAACGCATGACTATATTCATATCATTCTCGGGCGAGGTCTGTTGCCCAAAGACGAGGCCTTTGTGATCGGATTTACGATGGGCAGTACCGACCGCGTGACCACCAGCGAAGAACGTCTGTATGCCTTTTTTGCGAAATATCTATATCCAAGAGAATACCGCTTTACCGATGAAGATGTTCGTGTGTTTAAAGATGCCTTGCGACTCGGCTTTATTTCGGATTGTAAGCCCCTCTCTCAAATTGACTATTCCCCACACTTGCATCGGCCATTGCGTGAAATTCGTAAAGCCTTGGGCATAGAAGAAGATCTGCTGAGGGCTTATTACGCGATAGAAAAGCGGCGATACCCCAATTCACCTGAAAGTCAGAGATTGCTTGAATCGTAGTATGCCATCGGCTTATGCATCAAAGAAGATTATCCGCTGCGGCAATATGCCGTCTCCTATCGCGCCGCCGATAATTTTCAAGACTTGGCCAAAGCGCTGGAAGCGACGGTGGCGGAGACGGAGTTTTATGATGCGAGAACGTTTGAGGCATTATGTCTCATCAGCTCCACAGTTGTATCGGTTTGGTCTTCTCTTAAGCACAATATTTTTGGCTTACGGTGCTTTTGCAATAATCTATTATGCGCGAGAGCAGATCGCAAAGTATAAGTTTATTTGCATGAGCACCTGAATTGCTGTAAATTTGAGGAAGGCTGTTTTGCTGAATCGAGCTATGTGCAATTGTATTTTATGGAGTGAATGCCAATGACTCGCAAAAAGAAAGAACCGCAAAATCAAACGTCATCACGATATCCTATGGCAGCGGACAAAGTCCGTGAGAAGCCACACAAGATTTCCGAGGTACAGGCTGAGTATGGCATCATCGTACAAACAGGTAAATCGGATAATCCCAAAATCTTGAAGACTTATTCAAGCCGTTTGGCAGAGCAAAAACGAAAGCTGGTGGCTAAATCCGCGAAGCTAAGCATCGCCTCACCCCGATATATTGCCGGCGTCGAAATGCCCGATACCGTTTGGCAATTTGCCAGAAAAAATGCGCTTTTCCCGCATTTGGAAACGGCACTACGCTTGGTGCATGAGTGTTTCCCAGAGGTCAAAAGCATCAAACTCGCTTATGAATTTGATTGGGAAATTAAAAACGAAAGCTGGATCGCAATCAACATCCAAGTTCCCGGAGAAGTTGACAACGTCCTGAAGCAGTATTTATTCTTTAATCGTCAAATCCCGCAACAAATTCTACCTGATAAAAGCGATAAAATTCTGCTCGGCATCGGCGGGCTTGGCAACCCATGAGCGCATTGAAGCTAAATTAGAAAACCAGTTTTTTTAAAAGCAACAAGCGACCAGTAACAAGCAACCAGTCATGCCCATCAAACGCTCAACCATCGGCGTCTTTCTGCTGCTCGTCTTAGGGGCTTTGGCCATCGGGGTGTGGAAATTTCTCGCACCCCGTTTTTTTGCCAAAGGCCAAGTGGCCACCTCGGATGCGGCGAAGATTCAAGGCAAAATTGCGGGCGCCGGTGACAATTATATTGGCTACGAATTCATCCGCTCCAGCGAGATGAAGCGCGCGCTCAGCCAACAAGGCTTCTTGTTGGATTGGCAGGAAGACAATGGTGATTATCGAAAACGTCTTACTGAATTCGCCCAGGGCAATTACGATTTCATCGTTCTGCCGATCAACTCGTATTTGACTCACGGCGCGGCGCACAAATTCCCCGGTGTTATCACCACAGTTATCAGCGAGTCCAAAGGCGCAGATGCGATTGTCGGCTACGCGGATCGGGTGACTGCCACGAATGGTCACGAGGTTAAAATCAATGCGCTGAACAACGCCAATCTTCGCATCGCGTTCACGCCGGATTCGCCCAGCTCGTTTCTCTTGAGCATTCCGGTGGTGCACTTCGGCCTCGACCAGCTTCGTTTTGCTGGCCCGTGGCGCGTTGAAGCGCAAGGCTCGAAAGATGCGCTGGAAAAACTCCAAAAAAAGCTCGTGGACGTGGCGATTCTCTGGGAGCCGGATGTGTCGCGCGCGCTCGAGATCAACGGCGTCAAGGTCATTTTCAGCTCGGAACAAGTGCGCGGCTTGATTATCGACGTCATCGTGTTCAGCCGCGAGGCGATTCGCAAGCGTCCGGAACTGGTGAAGATGTTTCATCGCGACTATTTCCGCGCCATCCAAATTTACACCAATGACCGGCCACGCATGACCAAAGAGTTTGCGAAATCTGCCGACCTCAGCGAAAAAGCCATTGAGAACATTCTCAACAAAATTGATTATGCCGATCTCGCGGAGAACGCGCTGCAATGGTTCAATCTCAGGAGCAGTGGCGTCGTCGGTGACGAACAGATTATCAACTCCATTCGCTCGATCACGGACATTATGATCCGCAATGGCGAGCTGAATACCGATCCGCTGGAAAACAATCCTTTTCTCATCACCAACCGCGATTTCGTGGCGGAGCTGTATCAAAGCGGCGGCCTCGCCAGCTTGGGCGCGCCACCTACCGCGCCGAAAGATTTTGCCCCGCTTTCTGAGGGAGAATGGAAAGCGCTGCGCGAAATCGGCACGATGGCGATTCGCCCGATCACGTTTCAACAAAGTGCGGGCATCTTGGCTCTCGCCGGCAAGCTGGAGGTCGATGCCGCCGCACAGGCGCTCATCAATAACTATCCACAATATCGCGTTCTCATCAAAGGCCACACCTCGCGCGGCAACGTTGCCGAAGCCGATCTCAAGCTGTCACAGGATCGCGCCGAGGCGGTAAAAAAATATCTCGAGGTGGTGCATGGCATCGATCCCGACCGTCTGCGCGCCGTCGGGTTGGGTTCAGCGGAACCCCTCCCCCGCTTGCCTAATGAATCCGAACGCGCGTATCAGTATCGCCTGCCGAGAGTCGAGTTCGTGTTGGTCGAGGAAAATGCGATTTGAAAATTCGTGAAACGTGAAGCGTAAGGCGTAAAACGTAAAGCGTAAAACGTAATAAAGCCGAATTTGAGAAATTCAGCCGCCGTGAATTCTGAAAGTCCGACAAAGCCGCCGGCATTCGATTCGACGCCCGGTGCCATTGAAAAATACATTTTGAGCGAAACCCTGCAAAATCCGCTGACGACATTTTCTGCGGCGGTCGCGATTTTGTCCGGTCTGTACATGCTGGCCTTTGGCGCCAACAACGCCTCTCTCCTGCTCGCGCTCGGCGCCGGTGTTCTTAGTGTTGGGACGTTCATCTTCAACTATTTTATCCGCGGCGAGCGCTTGGCGCAGGATTATGTGCGTAAGCAGTTGGAGCAGCGGCGCGCCAATCGTGAAAACGAGATCGTCATCATACACGACGAATTTCGCCGGTTGAATGATAAAGAAGGCGAGCAAGCGGCGCTGGAATTGCATCAAGCGTATCAAAAATTCAAAAGCTTTTTGCAAGCTCGCGAGGCACGAGGCACTGCGATGATGAAATCGATGCGCCTGCAAATTCTTGCCGAGGATACATATTTTCAAGGCGTCGAGGTGCTGCGTACTGCCGCGGGGATTACGCGCGCGCTGCAGGAGATCAATGTCGAGAAACTGCAACGTGAAGTGCAGGATTGGCAAAAGCTGCGGGATGCCGAATCCGTCGATCATCGTGAGTTGAGCGCGCTGGAGCGTCGTATCGAGTTGAATCAACAGCGGATCAATTCTTATCGTCAACGGCAAAGCGCATTGGCAGAATTATTTGCTGAAGCGGAGGCTTGCGAAGCGAGCCTTGAAGAAGCGTACATGCAATTTGCCGGCGCCGAATCCGCTGTGGCTTTGCCAAAATCCAATGTCGATAATGCCATCACGCGCCTGGAAACGGCGGTGGCGGCGGCGCGGCGAGTTGAAACCAGGATCAAAAATATGAGTGCGGCAGATGAGATTTATCTGGCCGCTAGCGAGAAGGCCAATTAGATCCCAATATGTCAATAGGTGCTTTATGACTGAACTTAAAAATCTCATTGCGGCCGGCGAAAGCTCGCATCTCGAATTTAAATCCGAGCAAGTCAAGCCCGAGGATTTAGCTAAAGAAATAGTTTCTTTTCTCAATTTTCAAGGCGGCAAAATTCTGCTCGGCGTTGAGGATGACGGCACGATTTCCGGTGTCTCCCGTCCGGATGTGGAAGAGTGGGTAATCAACATCTGCCGCAACAATGTTGTGCCACAGATCATACCCGGCTATCAGGAGTTTACTGTAGAAGGCAAAGCCGTCGTTGTGCTCGGCATTCCTGCCGGAATAGCCAAACCGTATCATACACAAAAAGGCGATTACTACATTCGCGCCGGCAGCACCGCGCGCAAAGCTTCACGTGAGGAGCTTTCGCGCCTGTTTCAAGATTCCGGCTTGATTCATTATGAAACGACGCCGATTTCAGGAACCACGTTAGCCGAGTTGAATTGGCAACGGCTCCATGATTATTTCCTCAATCTGCATCCAGCGCACCTCAATCTCAATGATGAAGATGAAAACGCGCGCAACAAAATGCTGCAGAATCTCGACATTTTGGCACAAGCTGACGGTTCGACGACTGTTGTGGGCATGTTGATGTTTGGCCTGCAACCGGAGCGTCATTTGCCGCAAAGTGAAGTTTTGTTTGCCCATTTCAAAGGAAAAGAAATTAGTGACGAGTTGCTGGATCGCAAAAGTCTCACCGGTCCGCTGCCGCAAATTATCGAGGATGCGCAGCGAGTGTTGAATTTAAATTTGCAAACCGCTTCCCAGATTGAAGGCATGAAGCGAATCGATCACGTCATTTTTCCAGACAAAGTTTTGCGCGAGCTGATTATCAACGCGTTGCTACACCGTCGTTGGGGCCTCATGGGAAATGTGAGAATCTTCTTGTTTGAGGATCGCTTACAGATCAGCAGTCCCGGTCGCTTGCCTAATGGTGTGACGATTGAAAAAATGAAAGAGTCAACCCACGTTCCGCGCAACCCTATTCTGATGAAATTTTTGCAGGATTATCACTTCGTCGAAAAGCTCGGACGTGGCATTCCGATGGTCGTTCGTGAAATGAAAAAGCTCGGCGTTCGCGAACCGGATTTTCACGAAAGCGGTGAGGAATTTATGGTGACGCTTTATCGAGAATGATTGAAACATTTCCATATTTTTTACAAGCAAACAAAAAAGGAGAAATAAAAGATGGAAGAACAACCTGGCATCCTGCAAGCGTTGTGGCGCTTCATCACGTTCTATCGTGTCCGCAAAGCGCTCGGCCTCGTGCGCGCAGCCAACAAACAGTTCACCGGCTCGACCTCCGGCATCCGCGACGCCTTCGATATCGAAATGAATCAGAAGGTGCAGGAATATAAACAACTCGAATCCGCGGTGGCCGAAGTTGAAAACGTCATCGAAAGCAAGCGTCTCGAATTGGAGCGCTTGAATAACGAGGAAAAAGAACTGCTGAAAAAACGCGAAGGCGCGCTGGCCCTGGCGGAAAAGTCGCAGGTCGAGGGCAACAACGACGCCTTTGCGCAGCATCAAGCCGCGTTCACGCGCTTTCAAAGCCGCATCAACGAGGCTGAGGAACGGCAGAAATCGTTGGCCGAGCAAACCAAGCAATATGAAGACAGCATGAAAAAATACATGCTGCAGCTCACGAAGATGCAGGCGTACGTCCAATCGCTGCCCGCGAAAAAAGCCGAGGCGATTGCGGATTTTGTTTCGGCGAAAAGAATTATCGAATTGAATCACAGGCTGATGGGCATCAAGACTTCGTTTGAAGAGGGGCCGGTGTCGCTGGTGCTCGAAGAAAATCGCCGGCTCACGGCGCAAGCGCGCGTTACTGAAAAGATGGCCGGCACCAGTGTCGAGCTGCAAGACACGATGTATGCCGACGCCGGCCGCTCTTCCGAAAGCGGCGATGTTTTCACCAAGATGCTCGCCGCGCGCAAGGCGCAGAAGGAAACGCAAGCGGCGCCGGCGGAAAAAGAGGCTGCCAAGCAAACGGCCGGCTCCGGCAATGATCGTCCGAAAATCTAAATGGAGTGTTGGATTTTTGGATTAATGGAGTTTTGGATTCTTGGATTACTGAAACGGAGAAATTCAAATGAACCGCAATAAGATTTTTGTCACACTTTTTGCTGTCTGTCTTCTCATCTTCTTAGTTTTGACTTTTGTCGTTACGCCAAATTCGACGACTTTTGCTCAAAACAAAAAGCCCAAGTTCACGCTGATGTGGTCGATCTACGTCGGCTGGATGCCGTGGCCGTATGCGGCGGAATCCGGCATCATCAAAAAATGGGCGGACAAATACGGCATCGAGATCGAGGTGCGACAGGCTGATTATATTCCCTCCATCGAAGCTTATGTCGCCGGCAAGGCGGAGGCTTGTGTGATGACGAACATGGAATGTCTCGATATGCCGGCGGCTTCGGGAATTGACAATACGGTCGTCGTGGCCGGCGATTTTTCGAATGGCAACGACGTGCTTTATACGCGCGACGATCTGCAAGTTCCGCAACTGCGCGGCAAGCAGGTTGCATTGGTGGAGTTGTCGGTGTCGCATTATCTGCTCGTGCGCGCGCTCGAGTTGAAAGGTAACGGCCTGACCGAGAAAGACGTCAAAATTCTCAACACCAGCGACGCAGACATCGCGCCGGTTTTTGTTTCCAACCCTTCGCAGAAAGCCGTGGTGACGTGGAATCCGATGGCTTTGGAAATCGAGCAAACGCCCGGCGTGAAGCGCGTGTTCGACTCGGCGGCGATTCCCGGCGAGATTCTCGATTTGCTGGTGGTAAAAACCGACGTGCTGAAAAAAAATCCCCAGCTCGGCAAAGCGCTGGCGGGCGCCTGGTACGAGATCATGGGCATCATGTCCACGCGCAGCCCGGAAGCGGAAAAGGCCATCGCGCGCATGGCGGAATTGTCGGGCGCCACTCCGGCATCCTTCAAGCAGCAGCTTAAAACCACGGCGATGTATTATCGCGCTCAAGACGCTGTCGCATTCACGCAATCGCCCGAACTGTTCCGCAACATGGATTTCGTCCGCAAATTCTGCTTCGAACACAAGCTGCTCGGCGAAAACGCCAAATCAGTTGATGAGGTCGGTATCCAATTTCCCGATGGAAGAATTTTGGGCGATTCCAAAAACGTGAAGATGCGGTTCTCGACGGAGCACATGCAAATGGCGGCGGCGGGGAAGCTGTAAAACGTAACTCGTAAAACGTAACTCGTAAAACGTAATTCGTAAGACGTAATTCGTAAGACGTAACTCGTGAAACGTGTAACGGTCTCACGATGAAAGAGCGTTACACGTTTCACGTTACACGATCAAACCGAAAGACCAAAACGACGAGGAGATTCTCGCATTGCGATTGCGCGACATTTTCGGCCTTTATGCCAACCTTCCGCGCTGGCTAAAGACTTTTCTGGCCATTCTGCCTTTTGCATTCATCATTTTCGGCTACATTGTTATTGCCGATCAACGTCACGAAGAAAACCCGAACGACAAAGTGACGCCGAGCATTCAACAACTCGTTGACGGCTTTTATCGCGCGACAATGGAGCCGGATCGTGATGGCAAGATTCGGCTTTGGGTGGATACCGCTGCCAGCTTGCGGCGATTGGCGATTGGGGTTTTGCTCGCGGCAATGGTGGGAATATTATGCGGACTTCATCTCGGCGTGATGCCGTTCTTTGAAGCAACCTTTTTGCGGTTTGTAACTTTTTTTGACAAAATACCGGCGCTCGCCTTGTTGCCGATTTTGTTCATCACGTTGGGATTGGAAGAGATCGCCAAAATCGCTTTGATTTTCATCGGCATCGTGCCGACGATTACGCTCGACACCTACTTACGCGCCAAAGAAATTCCGCAAGAGCAATTGGTCAAAGCCTTCACGCTCGGCACTTCGGATTTTGAAGTCACATACAAAGTGGTATTGCCGCAAATTTTTCCCAAAGCGTTGGACTCGGTTCGGCTCAATCTCAAAGGCGCATGGCTCTTCCTCATTGCCGCCGAATCCATCGCCGCCACCGAGGGACTCGGCTATCGCATCTTCGTCGTGCGGCGCTATCTGGCGATGGATATCATCATTCCGTATGTGATTTGGATCGCGTTGCTGGCGTTTTTGATGGATTTTATTTTGCGGCTGTGGGTGAAAAAGGGATTTCGATGGCTGCAGGCGTAAACGCGGAGTGATGGAATAATGGATTGTTGGATCGATGGATTATTGGAGCAATGGAAGTTCCATCACTCCAGCGATCCAACAATCCATTACTCCAACACTCCAATACTCCATTATTCCAGGTTTATATGAGCGACATCTTTGTAGTCAAACTCGAGGACGTGTACCAGCGCTATCATCGCGATGGCAAACTGGCGACCATTCTCAATGATATCGATTTAAAAGTGCGGCCCAACGAGTTTGTCACCGTCGTCGGCCCGAGCGGCTGCGGCAAATCCACGCTCTTGCGGTTGATCGTCGGCTGGGAGCGCGCCAAATCCGGCACGGTGCGAATTGACGACGTCGCAGCCGGCTCGCCCAATCGCGATCGCGGCATCGTCTTTCAGAAGTATTCGCTCTTTCCTCACCTCACCGTTTTGGAAAATGTCATTTTGGGCCTGGAACTGGAGCAGATTCGCTTTCTAGAGAAATATCTTTGGTACCCCGGCTATTTTCGTCGCCGCAAAGTCTGGGTCAAGGAAGCCATGACTTTCCTCGAGCGCATGCGCCTGAGCGAGCATGCCAACAAATATCCCCACGAGCTTTCCGGCGGCATGCAGCAGCGCGTGGCGATTGCGCAAGCTCTCATCATGAAGCCGAAGATCATTCTTATGGACGAGCCGTTCGGCGCGCTGGACCCCGGCACGCGCGAGGACATGCAAGTGTTTCTCCTCGAATTGTGGGAACAGTACGAGATGACGATTTTCTTTGTGACGCATGATCTTGAAGAAGCGCTCTTTCTCGGCACGAGAATCATCGTGCTGTCGCCATATTACACGATTGACAGCGGCGAAGCGGAGGGCGCCAAAATCGTAATGGATCGAAAACTGCCTGGCCCGGCAGCAACGCGAGTCAAATATTCGCCGGAGTTCAACCAGCTTCTCGAAGAAGTCAAATTGCGCGGCTTTGTGAAGGACTATAAACAGCACATCAGCGAATTTGATTTGTCGCACCCGGACTCGTGGAAAACCGTGTAACGTGATACGTGTAACGCTCTATATTTGAAAAAATCTCTTTAACTTAGGGAAATGGAGGAAGCTATGGCAACGGCAAAATTTCGTTTCGATTTCGAAAATCTCGAATCTTCTCAAAAGGCTTTTCGATGGAATCGTGACGTGTTCCGTCGCAGCTTAAAATTTAGGCGTTTGCTTCAGTCGTCGGTTGGCGATCAATTGCGGCGTGCGGCGTTGTCGATTCTAACCAATATCGCCGAGGGCAGCGGATACGATTCGAAGGCGCAAAAGAAGCGTTATTAAAGGCGTTGATAAGCCAAAAGCTAAAAATGCGAAAAACGGTAATGGCAAACAAACCAAAGAAGACCATCAGAAATAAGATCGTTACACGTTTCACGAACTAACAAATCACCGAACTAGCAAAGCTGTCAACTCATAGACCGTTACACGTTTCACGGTACACGAGAATGAAAGAAGAAATAGTGCAATTACGTCCAAGCTTCCTCAACGACCTCAACCGCCTCTACCGCCAGCGCAAGAAAAACGTCATCCTGATGACGGGCAACATTCACGATTCGTTTTGGGACACGACAACGAACGAGTTCGCGCCGATGGATCAGGTGCTTTACAGTGCGCTACGCGAGCATTTCACGATTGTTTTTGTCGACATGGCTGGCATCTCGTTTTTAAGCGCGGAAGACGAATTGGATTTTGCGCGCGTGTGGAAATCAGCGGAGCATCTCTTGCCTGCCGAAGGTTTTCGTGAGCAGGAGCTTGAGGAATTTCGCAATGCCGTCGCCAACAACACATTTCAATCTCTCGCGGCGCTGGTGATGTTGAAGCATCTCACCGAGCGCATGGTGCGTTTTCGGAAAAAGCACGCCGAATTGAAGCCGTTGGCGATCATCGTGCGGCTGGCGGGAACGTTGTTTCCCGAGGGCGAGATCAATCGGTTGCCGGAGCTGGATAAGAATCGCCTAGCGTTTTTTTATGCCTGGCTGACGCAACCCGAATTCCGTGAGGAAAAAGATTTCTTCATTCTGCTCAATCGCACCAACTCCGAAGTGAACAGCTTGCTGCGCGCGCTGCCGCACACCGCCAGCATTTCGATTCCACTGCCTGACGAGGAACAGCGGCGGCAATTCGTTGAGCACTTTTTGAAAAATCCCAAATTTGGTGAGGCGCTACAACTCGAAGGCGGCAAGGAGAGATTTATTGCAGACAGCGCCGGACTCACACTGGAGGTGCTCAAAGATCTTTTTGAAGATGCCGTCAGCGAGAAAAAGCCAGTCACCCGCGCCATGCTGCTGGCCGAGATCAACAACTTGCTGCGCGAGCATCTGGGCGACATCATCGAAGTGGAAATTCCCACTTTCGGCCCCGAGGCGGTGATTGGCAACGAGGAGCACAAGCAAATTCTTGACGACGTGTTCGAGCGCTGCGAACATCGTGATACTGCCGTGTCTGCTATTCTCATTTCCGGACCGAACGGCGGGGGCAAAACTTTTTTGCTGCAAGCCTATGCCGGCAAATCCGGCCGCGTGGTGATTCGCATCAAAAATCTGCGCAGCATGTATTACGGCCAGACTTCGGTGATGTTCGAGCTGTTCCGCTGGTATGTGCTGACGTTTGGCAAGATTCTCATTCTCGTTGATGAAGCGCACACGGCGTTTGGCTCGGTCCACTCCCCCACCACTCACGAGGCGGAGAAACAACTCGCCGGCAACATCATCCAAATGATGGGCGACGAGCGCAATCTCGTGAAAGTGTTGTGGGGTTTGATGACCTCGCGGCCCGACGAGCTTGACCCCGATGTTAAAAGCCGCAGCCCGATTCAAATCGCCGTTTTCGATCCCGAAGGCGAGAAGAGAGTCGCGTTCATCCGCGAATTATTCAAACGCAAAGGCGTGCCGTTGGATGAACTCTCCCCTGCTGATTGGGATACCCTCATCAGCAAAACCACCAACTTCTCCGCCCGCGACTTTCGCAATCTCACTGCCGAAATGCTGCACGCTCGTCGCAAGCATCCCCAGATCAGCGTCCTGCAAGTTCTCGACTACTGGCGCGCCGGCATGGCCATCGTCCGCGAGCGTGAGTTTCAGATGCATGTGGCGGCGATGCATTGCTCGTATCCGGCTTTGTTGCCGGAACGGTTTCGGAAGATGGGCACGGAGGAGCTTATCACGGCTACTGATGATTTGAAATTGTTGATGCAGTTGAAACGAGGCGGATGAGGATTAAAATCTGTCTACAAGAACCCAAGATTTACCTGCGCTCTTCGCCCTATGCTTCTTGCTCCACGCTCTCTGCCCTCTGCGCCACACCCTCCGCCCCCTCACCACGATTTAACTCTTCCTCCAGAACCTGAATCGTGCCGCTGAAGTGCAACGAGGTTTCTTGCAAATTGGCTTTGCGGCCTTCCACCTCCGCCAGCAGCATGCGCTCACGTACGGCAATGCGAGTCTTGCCTTTCAATGGGCGCTGTTGGAAAGCAACAGCGCAGTGAATCCTGACACCGCCCGCAATCACATTTTTTTTGCGCTGAAACAGTTTTTCGGTCACATTCCCGCCGGCGCGGTGCGGATCGCGGCGAGCTCGACTAACGACGACCTGCTGGCGAGCGCGTTCAAACACACCGGCAAAAATCGCGCGCAAATCGTCATGATGAATCGCTCCACAATAAGCCAGAAGGTCACGGTCGCGCTGCGCAATTTAAACGTGTCGACTTTTGCTGGCTGTCGAACTTCGGCCACTGAGAAACACCGGTCGATTGCCAGCGCAGCCGTCGTTAATAACAAACTCAACATAACGATTCCGGCGAATGCGGTGGTGACGCTGGACGGCGAGATCATGTCGTCGTTAAACTTAATCCTTGAGACACACGATGCACCGTTTTATCCCTTAATTTTGACTTGCAAGCTTATCCCAATCCTTGGAAGTCTGCAAGGAAAAGCTTTTCTTTAAATTATTTAGTTGTTGAGAGTCCATATACTGCCACGTCTAATATTCATTTCCGATTCTCGTTAGACTTTTAATCAAAGATCAGAGTTATGAGATCACGTTAACAACCCTTGTAGATACTACTCGGAGCTTGATATTCTTTAATTCTTGACATAAATTAAAGCCACTATTTACGCGGGTTTCATGAATATCAAAATTAAAGTATTTCATGCTCCGAGTAATAAGTCTTACAGCAGTTTGGACAGCTCCCGGACTCTCCACGTATGATAAGGGTGCTAGGTGATCCGTATTGGGCGCACTCAGCAAATTCTTCAGCCACTCATCTCAAGAGTTGATAGTATGTTCGCCGACTATAGGCCAAGGCGGGAATGCACTCGATAATCTCTCCGTCATCGACAAAAATATGAGCTGATGGCTCTGTTTGGTTTTTGGTTGATTCATAGAAACGCACATTGTCTGAGGCAGTAGCACCGGAGTTTCCCGTAGCATGTGTTACATTGAATTTCATGCCGGGTGTGATCAACTGACCAGACTGCCGTTTTGACCGTTTGGTCAGATATCCGGGCGTAATCAGATATTTTGCTTTGAAATCAGTTGGTTGTGCCATTGTATTTTATCCCATAACTGGTTGTTCGTCTGCAACATTTGACTCGACCGGCTTCGCAGCACTCTCACTTTCCGGCAAATACTTTTTGATGAACCCTTCAATGAAATCTGTGCCGGCATATCCGCTGGCAAGCAGTGTGATGATGGTCTCTTTGGTGATCGCCAGGGCAGCGCCAGACTCTGACATCCCAACAATGGCTAGTGAGCCGGCGATAAATCCGATAAAAATGCTAACTAATAGCAGCGGAGGGGCAAAAAGATCCGAGAAGGTTTTCGCCTCTTGGTTGGCCTGATGGTGGAGTTTCTTCAAGCCGACAATAACTCGGATACCTTGCCCGGTAACGCCTAACATCCCGCCCAGGATGAGCCGTAAAATCACATCTTGTGCTGTCATAATTACCTCCTTTTGGTTAAGATCATAAAGAAATTAACATATGTGCGTAAAACGCGATTTTTGCCTTGTGTGATTTAAAGAAAGACTCGGTTAGTCTAACAAAACTGCGCAGCAAGCAGAAGACAAAGTTGATTAGCCTTTCAGTTTTCTCGCATCGTCGCCAGCCGATTGAGGTTGTGCTCGCCAGCGTATCGTTGAGAAAACCTTTCTTTCAGCCGAGCTATGATCTCAGCCTGGTTCACGTTACGGCCAGGACATGAATCGTGTGTCGTTTCAGGGTCTTCTTTGTGCAGATGCAGCGTTTGAGTATCCAAACCTATAGCTGCATGCAGCGTCGTTAGGGCCGCGATGGTGTTGTCGAAAACGTTTACATTGACTGGCTCCATGTCGTAATCACCAACCATTTCCACTCCCCACGAAAAACGATTCCACGAAGGCGAATGAACACCCGAAGTGATGAGGGGCGTAAAGACCCAAATTAAATCGTCAGCGACGAAAAGATGTGGGCCGGCAGACCATCGCTGCTCGTCGCGATAGTAATGCTCGAAGTTTTTCATTCGTTCCCTGCCGGTAATGTTGTGCCACTCGCTGAAGCGAGGCTTGAATGTGTTGTGCAGCACGACAAACTGCGGACGCCAGTTGCCAAAATTGAGCTGTCGAACATAATGATCAAAATCAACTGGTGTAAAGCCCTCTCCAATAATACCTTTCCATATGGCCATAGATGAACCTCCTAAATTAACCGACGCAAGAAAATTATGAACGTGCTATATGAATTGGGATTGCTGTGACCACCGAGAATTGACACGCAAGTATTATTTCAAAATGGCAACCAAACTGGCAATCAGCGCCACCGGTGTGGAAACGCCTGAGCTAAGAGTCGCAGCGGCTTTTTGCTGCGTTCCTCTTAAGCGATTTGTTTGGCATATTTTTATTTTATTTGCCCATGTCAAGGGCTGACACCATATATTCGTCATATTCTTCTCACATATGTTCTTTTACGGTTGCTTAACTTTTTGCGAGGCGTCAGCTTTATTGCTTACAATTTTCTGGATGATATCCATTAGCAGGTAATTTCTGTCTGTCGGCGCAAGCTTTGCACAAAAGTAGTTATACATCGGTATGGTCTCCGGTGTCCTACCAAGCATTTTCCATATCGTGTCTATTCCTTGTTGACTTACTTGAAGCTTTTCATAGAGTTCAGGCTCCTTGCTCGCCAAGACAGCAACGGCGTGACATAATTTTTCGTTCAATTGCTCAAGAGTGTGATCAATAGTTTCTATTTTAGAATAGATCTCTTTCGAGATTTTTTCCAACGATTGGGCTGCGACTGCTTTCTGGCTTTTTCTGATACTCTTTCCGGCTTGAATTTGATTGGGTAAATAACCGTCCACGACTGAAGTCAAGGAACTCTTCTCTGCCTGCAATAGAGTGCTAATGGGCGATCGTAAACCAGACAAGTCCTTTTCAGCTTCTTCCAGCCAGCGGAAATACGCATCTACAAAACGGTAGCTTTCAGTACGATAAACATTGCTGACGTCCGCGAGTTTCATCGCCTGCGTCAGGAGCTTTTCCCGAAGAATACATTGCATCTACGGATCTCCGTCAATTATTCTGGTTGTAACGTACGTACTACACCTCCGGATTCGCTCGCCTGTATAGCCCATTCGAGACCTTCTTCTTTCATGGTGATTTTCAGGCGCACGACGCTCCTAATCGATGCCCGTTCTTTTACATCAGCCGTCTTGATGTTGGCCACAATACTTGGAGTCACTGGCTCTTTGGCGATACTAACTGATGTGATCTTGGCCCTAAGCTCTCTTGCGATGGTTTCCTTTTCTGAAGCAGTTAGGGTGGTCTTCGTTTTAACCAGAGTGTCTGCAAAAGCATCTTGAACAGTACGTGCAATGGTTTCTTTCATGATAGGTACACCCAACTGTTTTACCAACGCAAGCCGGTTCTTCACCTCATCTACAAACATTTGATGGAAAGCGGGGTCAATCTTGATATTGTTCTTGGACAAAGTCAATTCTAGCTGTGATTCTGCTGCAGCCGCAATCTTTGTTGGATCTTCCATCTCCCCAATTTCCCCTTCCACGTAATCTTCGATAAGCAAAGGCAGATCGATAGTCAATTCAGGGATACGTATGCGAGGTACCGATAAACCTTCGAGAAGTGGTTGGTCTTTGTAGTATTCTGCCAGCGCTGCAGTTTGCTCATCAGCCACACGACGTGCACGAATTAACCCGGACATCAGTGAACCTATAAGGTCGCCCAAATTTGCCATACGTTGTCTCCTCGATATTCTAACGTATGCCGGTAAAGGAAAACTTCCGACACGCCTTTACCGGCATGCTTAACAATAATATTATTAGGCTTTCGGTACTTCCTTGATGCTATTCTCGAGAACACCCAAGAGCTTTTCCATCCCCGCAGGAAGCTCATCCTGCAATGCGCGAACATGAATAATCAAGCTGTAAGTGCGTTCTATTTTGTCGGTGGCAGACGTAGATTTCTTGTTGCTATAGCTGCATTTCAACTCAGCAGATACGGGTCCCCATCCACCTTTTACCGTCAGAGACGCGTTCAATTCGGATGATGATGCCGTTGTCGACTCCGCAACAGAAGTTATCTTCGCGTTGAAATCAATTGTTACTTCTTCCACCCTTATGTAGGGAATAGGAAGCATCGTGAGAATCGGTACAGTCAGGGTAAACGGAGTAGGCGTGACGATGATATTCCCATTAGCATCTTTCGATTCAATAGGTTTGTCGTAAGAGAAGGTGACCATCGTTGGCTTACCCGGATCAGTTGCCGCATCCGGCGCATTGAATCCAACACTCTTGATGAAATCAACCGATGTTTGCGCAGATTGCGCTTGAGCTTTGATAACAGCATTCAGCGGGCCGCCAATCATCGATTGAAAATCGATAGATGATAATTCTTGACCAACAGCCATGATAATCTCCTTTCAAGTTAAGTTGAGGGATTCCTTCTACCTTTGAAGTAATCTGTCGTAAGAAGAAAGGCGATGCACCAACAACCCATTCTCGACCTCTTTACGCTGCAGGAAACCCTGTGCTCTAACCTGTCTTCATCTCTATCACCTCCTTACGGGTTCGCCATATAGTATATCGCCTAGCGGATGGGGCATAGCCTCTCAGCTCCGCTCCTCCAACACCAGCTTGCATACGGCACTTACCACTGTTATACAGCCACGGCGCGGGTTGGTGATTTCGATTCCCCATTTCAACCAGTCCCTAGCCCAGGCCGAATCGGTACCAGCAAAGTGGGCTTGATCAAAACATATAAACTTATTTTCACAAAGAATCGCTTCATCTTCTAAGCAATAGAATTATTCCACTTTCGGCAAAAACCTCAAGTGTTTGTCGCTGAACTTCAGAAAAAGTTTGCAACGGCGACTCGACGGCAAAATTTAGGCCGCTCATCTTCTTTTTTTATAAGAACTTGCGTCACTTGCTAGCGTTGATCTTTTGTCAGGCTTTCATCCTCTGATAAAAAGATCCCTGCGGCTAGCAAGGTATCAATATCGCGGTCAGCCATGCAAAAGCTGCGAAGGTCTTATGTCCTCTTCTATAAATTCACATTGCGCAGATGTCAGACGTGCCCTGCTAATAGACCGTTGAGCCAGCGTAACTCGTTAAGAAGATGCTCGCGAACATCGGTGTAGGGTTGCTGCAATTCGGCTGTGGTTGTGTCCACGTCAAATTTGCCTGTGATTGAAGAAAAATCCTTTACTTCGTGCTTGCAGCGAATCGTTGTGTTTGCCGCCATCGACATGTCGTGCGAATCGGTCAGGGTTCAAAAGCTCATTCTCACGGATTTGCATCCCCAGCGTTTCTCAGGAATTCGCCAATCTCATCGCGCTGGCTGGGATTGATCTCGTACAACGTTCTCGATCCCGGAACCTTCTTTTCCAAGAGATATCCCTTAGTCACCAACCATGTAATCGCCTTCAAGACCTGCTCCACGGCTTCTTCAATCCTTTCCTGCAACAACCACCATTCCACAATGCCTTCCAAAGTATCCCTAGCTTGTGGATTTGCCTGTAAGTGTTGCAAGATGCGCCGGGCCAATTCAGTGGAGCCTTCTTTTGTTGAGTTATTTTGTTTTTGCTCTTGCACTGGATCCTTTCGCTTTTTGGGTCAAAAAAGCAATTGAAGGCTCGCCATTAAACAGCGCCCAGGCACGCGACTCTTCACTACTTGGGTCATGCACCATTCTGATATTTTATTCAGGCAAACTTCATTCCTAACTTTTCTATCGCTTGAGTTGCCTGAAATTGTTGAGCTTGAGACAAGTGGGCCGGGCAAGGTTACAAAGCGAGATGAGATGATTTATCATATACGAATCGCTACATCGATTCATGATCAATGGTTTCAATCATAAGGTCGGTAGGACGTTTTTAGCATAGAGGTGGGATGAAAAAAGCATAATCCGTTCAATCCGCTTACAATTTTAAAAGCGGATTGAGCAGATAAAATTTTTGCTTTTTCTGCAAGGGTTCAACTCGAGGCCGACGGCAACAATGCCTGCGGATCAATTCGATATTTCTTCACCAACTCCCCAAATGCCCGGCGGTGTTTGTGGGCGGCGCGGGCAGCTCGGGAGATGTTGCCGCCATGCTCAATCAGTAGGCGGGTAATGAACTGGCGCTCGAAGGTGGCAATGACCCCGGCTTTGGCTTCTTTGAAAGATTGCGCCGGCGGTTTAGATTCCGTAGTATGAAGATGTGGCAGGTTGAGATCGTGGACTTGTATGGTGGAAGAGTGGCATACGGCAACAGCATGGTAGATCGCGTTTTCTAATTCGCGTATATTTCCAGGCCAGTTATATTGAGTTAGTACGCTCAGAACCCCAGGGTCAAAACCTGTGACTGGTTTGAAAAGCTGAGCAGAATACTTTTGCAGAAAGTGTTCTGCCAGCAGAGGAATATCACCTGCCCTCTCACGCAGAGGAGGCAGCAACAAGGAAACGACGTTTAACCGGTAGAACAGATCGTCGCGGAAAGCTCCCTCTTGCGCTTTTTTCCTCAAATCATTTCTGGCGGCCGAAACGATCCGCACATCAGCTTTTGCGATGCGATTTAATCCAAGCGGTTTGAATTCCTTTTCCTCCAAGAAACGAAGCAGTTTGGCTTGCATAATCAGGGGGATTGAATCAATCTCGTCTAAGAAAAGCGTCCCTCCGGCTGCGGCTTGAATAATCCCTTCTTGGCGCACCGTGGCGCCGGTAAATGCGCCTTTGACGTGGCCAAACAACTCGTTCTCAAAAAGCTCAGCCGGGATGGCAGCGCAGTTGATGGGTATGAATGGCTTCGATGAACGAGGACTAAGGTAATGAATGGCTCTGGCAAAAAGCTCCTTGCCGGTGCCGGTTTCGCCGCAGATCAATACCGGCACCTCGCATGGCGAAATTTGTTGCACTTTGGCAAGCGCCTCACAAAATTTCGACTCCCGGCCAACCAGTTTCTTCAAACCCAGCTTGACGACCAGGCTGTTGATCACGTCGCCAGCTTCGTGGGCGGCATGATCACCAAATTTCTGCATCTTAACCTCCCGTTCCCTGAAATGCTGAAATATTAATGGAAGCAGCCCTTGGTGCGGCCCCTTGATTTTATAAAAATAGCTTTTGCAATTTAAGAAAAATAGCTGGGCAAGTCTTTCAAATTTGTTGCAAAATTTTTAATTTTTGTTGCGTGGTTGCCATTTCAAAGGCGATGCCAGCAGAAAGGTGAGCGAGATTGGTGGGATGACGTAGCGGAAAAACATCATGTTATGTCAAAGCAGGATTGGTGAGCTTATGTGGCAACAAGATCACAAACAGCTTACGAAAAATTAGAAGCATAGGTGAAGTTGTTTTATCAGTAGGTTAGCCCAACGAAAATTTGGAAGGAGATTCCCCTATTTTAAAATTTTTAGCAGATGATTGCAATATTCTTATTTTTGCACTTAAAATTATTCTTGACATACTCCTTTGGCGAGCAGCCGAACTGCTCATGAAAGCATTTGGTAAAATAGGCTTGGCTGCCGAAACCCACCATATAGGCGACTTCGGCTATGGTGCCGGCGTTTTGCCTGAGCAGCTCCACCGCGCGCTGGAGCCGCATCGAGCGAATCAATTGGTTGGCGGATTGGTCGATGAGCGCCCGGAGTTTCCGATGAAGCTGTGCACGGCTCATCCCCACTTCCGCGGCCAATATTTCGACGCTGAATTCCTCCTCATCAAGATGTTTTTCCACTGCACTTTGTACCCGCTGCAAAAAAGTTTCATCCATCGGCGTGATGGCAATCGCGCTCGGCTTCAACACCATCTCACGGCTGAAGCGTTCGCGTAGTTGCCGCCGCAATTTGATCAGATTCTGCACCCGCGCCAGCAGTTCTTTGTCATCGAATGGCTTGATGAGGTAATCATCCGCGCCGATTTCCAATCCATACACCTTGCTCTCGCTGTCCGCTTTGGCGGTGAGCATGATGATGGGAACATGACTCGTCTTCTCGTCGGTTTTCAAAATCCGGCACAGCTCGTTGCCATCACGTTTGGGCATCATCACGTCGCTAATGATCAAATCAGGAATGATCTCCAAAGCTTTTTGCACGCCATCAATGCCGTCAACCGCCTCGATCACTTTAAAAGTCGGTTCGAGATACTGCCGAATGTACGTCCGTACGTCACGGTTGTCTTCGACGACGAGCACGATGGTTTCGTCGGCTTGTTGCTCTTTGCTGGTCGCTGGTTGCTGGATGTTGGAGGCTTGATCCTCGATATTTAATGCTCGATTCTCGAGGCTCGTAAACTGCTCACTGGAAACTGAAAACTGATCACTGGTCACTGTTTCAACAACTTCTTCCGGCTGCAAATGCGTCTTGCCGAGCGGCAGTCGCACGTTGAAAGTCGTGCCGCGCCCGACTTCACTTTGAACAAGAATCTCGCCATGATGCAGCTCCACCAACTCTTTCGTGAGCGCCAGCCCAATGCCCGTGCCTTCGTGCTCGCGGGTGTGCGAGGCATCGACTTGATAGAAGCGATCAAAAATTTTGTCGAGCAGTTTCGCCGGAATGCCCGAGCCAGTGTCGGTGACGGAAATCTCGATGAAGTTGGCAGAAGCAGTGGCAGTAGCAGTTGGCAAGACCTGAGTTCGACTGCCGCTGCCAACTGCCACTGTCACACTTCCCCCTTCCGGCGTGAACTTCAACGCATTGGAGAGCAGATTCGAGACGATCTTCTCCAGCTTGTCGCGGTCGATATAGGCGATGAGTTTTTCTTCCAGCGAACTGAAAGTCAAAGTAATACGCTTGCGCTCGGCGGCGGAGGCAAAAGAGAGCGCCAGGCCTTTGAGAAAACTGATGATGTTTTCCGGTCGGGCTTGCAACGACATGCGCCCGGCTTCGAGCTTGGCGAGATCGAGTAACTGGTTGATCAAACGCAGCAAGCGCCGGCCATTGCGCAGGATCATGCCATACGCTTCCTGCACATTGCCTTTAAATTCGCCGGCGCGAATTTGCTCCACCGGCCCAAGAATTAATGTCAGCGGCGTGCGGAACTCGTGCGAGATATTGGCGAAGAAACGCGACTTCATCTCATCGATTTCTTGCAGCTTCTGCGCTTCCAGTTTTTGCATGCGCAGCTCGTTGCGTATCTTGACGCGATTGAGCTCGAAGCGCCGCCAACCATAGAGTAAAATCGTAAAAACTATGATGTAAAAGGCGTAAGCCCAGCGCGTGCGCCACCACGGCGGGGTGATGGTGATCCTGAGCGACGTGCCCTCCTCGTTCCACATACCGTCATTGTTGGAGCCCTTAACGCGGAAGGTGTAAGTTCCCGGCGGCACGTTGGTAAAATCGGCGAGACGTCGATTGCCGGAGTAAATCCAATCACGATTGAAACCCTCGAACATGTAGGCGTATTGATTTTTTGCTGGCGCCGTGAAATCCAGCGCGGCAAATTCGATGGAGAAAAAATTTTGATCGTAAGTCAGAAGAATATTTTTCTTGACGGCCAGTGAAGAATCGAGCGCATACTCCTGATTGGCCACGATGAAATTAGTCAGCACGATAGGCGGAACATGCCGGTTTTCTTTAATACTATCCGGATGAAAACGAACATAACCGTATCTGCCGCCTACGAGAAATTCGCCATTATGGTTTTTAAAAAAAGCGCCGGGCTCGATGCGATCTAAGCCGAGCTCGCTCAACTTGAAAATTTTATCCATTGGGTTTCGTGCCAAATGAGGGTTGAATCGTGCGAGCCCTTCATTCGTCGTCAACCAAAGGTTTTCATGATTGTCACTTTGAATACCGATCACGAAATCGGACGGCAAGCCATGTTCACGTGTGAATCTGCGAAAGCGTTTCGTCCGGCGATCAAATTGATTTAATCCAGCCGCCGTGCTAACCCACAAATGATGCGCCGAATCTCCAGGCATCTCATAAATTACATAAACGCGATTATCGCTCAGGCTATTGGGGTCGGATGGTCGATGCTGATAGTTGCGAAATTTTCCGGTCTGCCGTTGCCAATGCGACAAGCCGCCGCCTTCGGTGCCGATCCAAAGCTCGCCCAACACATCTTCAAAAATGATGGTCACATAATTATGGCTTAGACTTGAAGTATCCGCAATATCATGTTTGAAATGCGTGAAAGTCGCTTGATCGTGATTCAGCCGATTGAGCCCGGCCTCCAAAGTGCCAACCCATAAATCGCCGCGGCGATCGACAAGCAGAGTCGTGACCCAGTTTTGGCTCAAGCTCAAAGGATTATCCGGATCGTGTTGAAAATGGATGAATTTTTCTTCTTGCAAAAGGAACTTATCAATTCCGCCATCCACTGGGTGTCGAAAACCAAGCCAAAACTCGTTCGCATTTTCCTTTCCTTGACCAATAGAAACGACGGCATCGTGAAGAATACTGTTCGGACTATTGGCATGATACCAGTAGTTTTTTTCTATCTGGCCCAAACTCGACATCTTAATCAACCCGCTATGACTCCCGAGCCACAGGGCGCCGGCGCTATCCAGATGGAAACGGAGAACCCAATTTTGCGACGCCAGGGGATCTTGGGGAAGAACCAAGCGATGATTGAGGCGATTTTGATCGAGGTTGAGCTTGTTAAGGCCTTCGACTTCCGTGCCAATCCAAAGATTGCCGGCATGATCCCGCAGGAACGCCGTTACGTGATCACCGCTCAAGCTGGCATTATTGTTGAATTCATATCGATAATACTTTGCTTCAAACGTTTGGTGATTGAAGATGATCATGCCGCCGTGCGTGCCAAGTAAAAGTTGATCCTGGCCCAAAGGCCAAATTCTCTCTGCGTAAACATAGGATAGCCACGAGGGATCAGCGGCAGAATAGGAAAAAAAATTAACTTGGGCTTTTCTCTGGTTATATAGCAATACTCCGCCTCGCCCCGGCACCCAAAGCCGTCCATCCGGCGATTCAGTCATGCCCCAATTGCTTAGTTGTTTTGGGAAACCAGCCCACGGCGCAGCCAAAAAACTCTCTGACCGCCGATCAAAAATCTGAAACCCTTCCCCCGTTCCTACCCAAAGATTCCGGAAGCCATCTTCATAAATACAATAAACTGTCTGCGAACCCAATGGTTGCGCCGGTGATTTCCTCGAATATCGGATAAATTTTCCTGTGGCACGATCGAATTTATTCAAGCCACCGAGGTGGGTTCCCACCCACAATTCGTTTTGGCTGTCTTCATAAACCGTAAAAACCGCATTGCTCGAAATCGAGCTGGAGTCGCCCGCGGTAGATGCTGAAAACATGAAAACGTCTCAGTGGCGCGCTCATAGCGACAAAGCCCACCGCCATTCGTACCTGCCCAGAGCGCACCGCTTTTGTCAACGTAAACACACCACACTTCATTGTTGCTGATCGAGCCGGGACACGACGGATCGTATTTGTAAATTTTGAATTGATAGCCGTCATAACGGTTGAGGCCGTCGTCGGTGCCGATCCAGAGAAACCCCTGAAGATCTTGCGCAATAGAATTGATCAAATTGCTCGAGAGGCCGTGCTCGACAGTGATTCGTCCAAATTTGGCGGATCGATCTTGAGCGTGGAGGCTGGTCATCCCAATAAAGATTATCAACATAATTAAACTTAGCAGTGGGAATTTGAGCACGACATGGCGGCTGAACTTGAGGGCCTCGGCTTTGTGGACAATGCCTATACCATCTTCGCCAGGATTTTCGATGATGTTGATGACTTCATCGGTTTCGTCAAGAGCATGATCACCAATTGTCCGCGTCTCCATCTCCCTACCCCGGAAATGCTGAAATGTTACAGGAAGCAGTCCCTGATGCAGCCCCGTGATTTGCGAAAAAAGAAGATACACGATTTTTCGCTGAAAGCAAGGGAAATTTTATCCGTAGAATCGTTCGCCAAGCTTGCAGTGCAGCTTTAAGGATACAACCTGAATTTTGCTTGTTGACATTTTCCCGAAAAAGCTGTAACATTAAAAGATGGCGAGAACGTCAAACCTGAAATTGTCTTATGCGAGAATTCAACACCTCCGGCCCGAATAACCCGGACATTCATTTTACCGTGATGCGGGAAGCGCTGCTGCAAAAGGCATTGGAGCAGATTACCCGGCCGGCGGATCCCAAAGGCGGCCGGTACTTTACGCTCTACGCGCCGCGGCAGACCGGCAAAACCACGTTCGTCGAACAACTGATGAAGCGCCTGGGTCGCCGGCAATACTTTCCAGCCATGATTAGCTTTGAAGCTTTGTCAGGCTTGGAAGAATCCACCTTCTATCGCGAGCTTGGCAAGCGCTTGGATCGTATGGGAAATTTTCCCTTCGCGATACCGGAGATGAACAGCCGGCACGATTTTGAGGATTTTCTGTCGGCATTAAAAACGCAAATACCACAAAAGCTTTGCCTGATTATCGACGAATTCGACGGGCTGAATGCGCCCTATCTCGGCGATCTGCTGCACTTATTGCGCTTGATCTATCACGCGCGCGGCCAGAAATATAATTTACATGCTCTCATTCTCATCGGCGTGCGCAACTTGACGGAAATAAATATCGAGCGCGCCTCGCCGTTCAACACCAATGACGAAATCCGGCTACGTTTTTTCACGCGCGAAGAGACATACGATTTGATGGCGCAATACGAAGCGGAAAGCGGCCAGCTTTTTTGCGCCGGAGGTGAAGGAACGCATTTTTTACGAAACGCAAGGCCAGCCGGGCTTGGTCAGCGCGCTGTGCAAAAAAATGGTTGAGGATTTGAATCCTGGCAGCAGGAAAATGATCGGCCCTGAGACTGCCGACGAAGCCATCGAGCGTTTCATTCGGGTGGACATCTCCAAAAATGTGGCCAACATTGTGAACAAGGCCAGGCAGGTTGAAAATCACGTTCTGGAGTTGTTCACGACGAGCAAAAAAATCGATTTCAACATCGACGAAGAGTGGCAAAGGTTTCTTTGGGTCCACGGCGTCATCGATGTGGAGGATCAGGGCGGCAAGGAAAAATACATCAAGTTCTCCTGTCCCCTATATCAAAAAAAGCTTTATTTTGCTTTCAAGCCGCGCATTGACGAGGCGCGCTATTACGTGCCGATCGGCGTTTCATACAAGTCTTTTCTCCTTCCCGATGGCACGCTCAATCTGCTGGCCTTGTTGCAAGCCTATCAAGCTTATGTCAACCGCCGCGGCAAAAAAGCTTTCGCTCACGCCCGCCCCGCACAGCGGGGCAAGGACGGCCGCTGCGTCGAGGCGGCTTACCACTATTCACTCGACACCTTTCTTTCGGCGGCGATGCCATATTTGGACGGGCAAAGCCACGTGGAATTTCCGACCGGCAACGGCAAAGTTGATATTTTCATTTTTCACCGGAACCACAAGTACATCCTGGAAGTGAAAAACTATGCTAACGAGGATCAATTAATAAAAGCCAAAGCCCAGGCTGTGCGCTACGCTAAAAGCGAAGGTCTGCGCGAGGTTTATCTGGTCGTCTTTTCTGAAGTGCATCCGCGCGAAGTGCTGACCGAGGCGTTTGAGGAAAATATTGAAAACGTTACTTTGAAGGGAGTGATAATTAACGTTAACTTTAGCCAAGGGAAAGGAGGTAAAAGTAAAAAAAGAACTTGACAATGTTAAGTTAAAAAAGAAGCGACTTTGTGGTTGGTGGCCTTTGAACTCATCCCCCTGCCCCCTTCTCTTAGAAAGAGAAGGGGGTTTTCAGGGTCACTTTAGACTCAAATTTCTTTGTTTTCACCCAATAATCTCCCCCTCTCTTCTTAAGAGGGGGGCCGGGGGGTGAGTTCATGAATTTCCAAAAATCAACTTAACATTGTCGAGAGAAAAACGGCATAAAAACGCCCCTTAAGCGCTTCTTCTTCGCCCCTTCTGCCCCTTAAAAGTAAACACAAAATCACCAATTTATTTTTCAAAAACAACCTTCCCTCCTACCACCGTCATCGCTACTTTGATCTCACGAATCTGCACCGGATCAATCGTAAAAATATCATCCGAGAGCATCACAAAATCCGCCCATTTGCCAACTTCCAAACTGCCTTTCTCTTTCTCGGCAAATTCGGCATACGCGTCGTTGAGCGTGTAACATTTCACTGCTTCGGCAACGGAGATTTTTTGCTCCGGAACCCAGCCATTAGGATGCCCGCCATCTAACGTTTGACGTGTCACCGCGGCGTAAATACCTTGAATCGGATCGAGTGGTGCGACGAACCAATCGGAGCCAAAACTCAAATTCGCGCCGGCATCAAGCAGCGAGCGAAAGGCGTAAGTGGTTTTGCTGCGTTCGGCGCCGAGGCGTTTTTCGGCCCAGCGACCGTCGTCGATGCAGTGATACGGCTGCATGCTGGGAATGACGCCGAGCGCTTTGAAACGCGGGATATTTTTTGGATGCAAATGCTGCGCGTGCTCGATGCGGAAACGGCGATCTTTGGGGCCGTTCTCTTTTTCAACTTGCTCGTAAATGTCCAAAATTTCCGAATTGGCGCTGTCGCCGATGGCATGCACGGCGATTTACAAACCGGCCGCATCCGCAGCTTTCACACGTTGGTGCATGATGCCAGCAGGAAACCAATCCGAAACATACGTGCCTTGGTTAGTGGAGTCATCAGCAAAGGGCGCGAACATCAAAGCGGTTGAAGAGCCGAGCGAGCCGTCGACAAAGCCTTTGAGGCCGCCGACGCGCAGCCATTCGTCATTTTTGACGGAATCACGCAGCGTGACAACGCGCTCCCAAGTGCTGATGGGGAAATAAGCTCGCACCCGAACCGTTAACGTGCCTTTGCTTCGCGCGCGTTCGTAAGCCGACCAATCATTCCAGCCGAGCATGTCGTGAATGGAAGTAACGCCCACTTCCGCCGCATGCTTCATCGCGGCAGCGAGCGTTTCATCCAACTCTTCGGGAGTCGCGTCGGGAATCACGTTGTAAACCAAACCCATTGCCGCGTCTTTGAGAATGCCGGTGGGTTCGCCGGTTCTGCGATCTTTGATGATCACTCCGCCTTCCGGCTCGGAGGTATCAATAGTGATTTTGGCCTTTCGCAGCGCGAGGCTGTTGGCGAGGAGCGTATGGCCGTCGGTGCGGTTGATGGCGACGGGGTTGTTGGGCGTGACTTTGTCGATGAGCTGGCGTGTCGGCAAGACACCGCCAAAGGTGCGCTCGTGATCCCAGTTGCCGCCGGTGATCCAGCGTCCGGCTGGCAACTTGTCAGCGTAAGCTTTCAAGCGTGACAAAAACTCCTGCTCGTTTTGGCAGTCGCGCAGATCTATTGTAATCAAACTTTGGCCGCCCGTCAGAAAATGCGTGTGCGCATCGGTGAAACCAGGGACGATTCTTTTTCCGGCGGCATCGATCACTCGTGTTGAGTTGCCAATCCACTTCTCAATCTCTGCGGCGCTGCCGACCGCGGCGATTTTGCCATTTTGCACGGTGAGCGCTTCAACCTCCGGTTGGTTGGGGTTAACGGTCCAAATCTTGGCGTTGGTCACAACCAGATCAGCCTTTTGTTGCCGGCTGCAAGCAGACAGCAGCATCAAAATAAAAAAGCCAAACAGGTAGCGCATCTCCTCCTCCTTCTGTTGGTATTCGGATTTAACGAATCTTCCGGATAATCAATGTAGGATTTAAAAATAATCAATTCGATGAAAAAGTCAAGCGTGGATTGCAAGTGGAAAATTCTCTTGACAAAGTGAAGCGAATTTGATATTGTATAGCATAAACTTTTGTGTTAATAAGGCATTGAAGCTTGTTGAGCAAATCTTATGTCTTACCCAGCCAACGATTTAATTGAAACCGTCAAAGCACTTCCGGCGGAGCGGCAAGATGAAGTGCGCGAATTTATCGGCCTGCTCGGAATGAGTGAGGAAATTATTGCCGTGGCATTGGAATGGATCACGGAACGCCTGCCGGATCGTTATTGCGCCGGAGAACCGCGGTTTGATGTCCAAAAACTCGGCTGGCGTGTTCCAGTGATCCTGTCATATCCGGATGTTAGCGGCGGCGCAGTTGGTGAAGTGATAGTTGATGCCCGGACTCATGAGATAATCAGCCACACGCCGATTGCGGAGCTTCGCGACAAAGGCCGAAAGCTGGCGCAAGAGTTAAGCCATGCCAGATAATCCTCCATTCGCTGATTTCGAGCATGATTGGCGGCAAATGCGCGGTCTTACGATTCTTTGTCAAAAATAAAAAGTGGCGTGAAGCATTCTCCACGCCACTTTGGCTGAAATTTCCAACCTCCCTCAAATCTTTCAAATCCCACCTTTCTAAATTACCATTACAACTTTGAATAGACAACTTACATCACAGCGCCGGATCAGCCGGTGTGTTGGGGTTCGACAAGCGCTCGGCATCCGGATACGGCAGCCAGTTGCGCGTGCGGCTGCGGGTGGCCGGATCGGTTTCGGCGCCAGGTTTGCCAAAGCGCCGCGTATCGCCCCAACGCAGGCCGGTCACGAATAACTCGTAGCCGCGTTGAATATAGATTTCATCCAAAATCGCTTGTTGCGTCGGCAGATCAACCGCAGTTTTGGCCGACAGTCCGGCGCCGAGGCCCGCAGCATCCGTGGTCTTCATGCGCACTTTGTTCAACTCAACCAGTGCGTTGGTGAGATCATTTTGGCGCGCATAAGCTTCGGCTTTGATGAGGGTGATTTCTCCAGGCAGATAAACAAAATATGGCGAGTTGTCCTGGCGATATTGCACAAAGTCATCAACCGGGGTGCCGTGAAACGATCTCTCATTCGGCGTTCCTTCCTGAACCCAAAAAGCCACGCGCCCATCGCCCGCTTCGGCATTCAGGCGAAAACTTTCGACTGGTTTGTAATAGACAATTTGCACGGTGAGAAGATAAATCGGGTTGCGCGAAGTGCTGCTGTTGTAAAAAAGCTTGGAAGTGACGTTGAGATCGACGGCGTTGGCGGCAGTGAGCGCTTTTTGATAATCGCCGGCTATCAAGGCATAGCGCGCCAGCATGGCATTGATGGTGTTCGGCAGATTGAAGCCGATGCCCAAAATGTTGCTGTTGAAATCAGCCGAAGGCGGCGTCGTTGTAATCCCATTGCGGGCTTCTTCGAGCAATGCAATTACGTTCGTCAATACTGTGGTGCGATCGACGAAAATCGGGGTTTGCGCGTTGGTCACGCCAATCGGGATGCTGACAAAAGCTTCGATCAGCTCGCCGAGCGCCATGGCCTTCATCAACTTCGCCAGAGCGAGAATGCCGCTGCGGGTTCCGGCCTCGAGCGTGACTTTGTCAACATTATTGATCAAATCCTCAGCAGTTTTTATGACACGATATTCACTGCTCCAGAGATTATTCACGGTGCCGTTGAAGCCCTGCACGTCGGCGCCGCCGGTTTCCAGCTCGCGTAGGCCGAGAACCGAGGCCGGCATGGTGACATATTGCCGGGTAATCAAATTTGAAGCTTCGACCGTTTCGTTGATCGTTTCGCCATATTGGGCTTGCAAGCCGATGGCCAGCGCCTTGATGCCGTCCGCAGAGGTCAGTACCTCTTCATCGGTCGGAGCGTTGGGATTGAGCTGATCCAGATCACAACCCACGATGCCGGCCATCAGCACGGTAAACGCGATGATAAAAAAAGTTTTGGGTTTCATATTTTCATTCCTCAATTCGATGGTGAATGCCTGATAAGCGGCGCTTAATAATTCGCGGTGATGCCGAAGCTGAACGTGCGCGGCAACGGAATCGTCGACCAATCGAAGCCGCGAACCAGCGTGCTTTGCGAAGCGGCGTTGATTTCCGGATCGTAGCCGCTGTAGTCGTCGATCGAAAAGAGATTTCTGCCGGAGAGCGACAATTGCAGGCTTTGCAATCCTAAATTTCTCACGAATCCGGTATTAAGAAGGTAGCCGAGCGAAACTTCACGCAATTTGATAAAACTGCCGTCTTCGATGTACTCCTCGAAAATCGTGCGCCGGACATTGAAATAGCCGGCCGGCAATTCGCCGCTCAACTCCTTCTCGTATTCCTTGCCGTTGCCAAACGCCGGCGTTTCCAGAATGCGGCGGGTAAAATTGAACACGTCGTTGCCAAACACGGCGTCGAATTGGGTGTGCAGGCTAAGCCGGCGGCCAAGGCGAAAGTCGTTCACCAACGCCACCGTCCAGTCCGGGTTCGGATCGCCGATTTTGGTGGCAGCCGGATTTCGCACTGGTATACCGTTACTCAATATTATCGCTCCGGTAGAGTCCCGCGTGTAGGTTGGCCCAAAGAAAATGCCGAGGGGCTCTCCTGTCGCCACCCGCGCAATGCCGAAGCTATTGGGCACGGCGAAATCCGGCCCGTTCAATTCCAAAACTTTGTTCTTGTTGCGCGAGGCGGTCAGCGTGGTGAGCCATTGAAATTTTTCGCTGTTGAAAATCAGCGCTTTCCCTAAAATTTCATAGCCCTTGTTGGACAGGACGCCGACGTTGTCGCGAATGCCGGCGAAGCCCGTGGAGGGTGGAAGCGTGCGCTGCAACAAGAGATCTTCGATGCGCTGATCGTAGTAGCTGAACTCGAAGCTCAAGCGGTCGCCGAACATGCCGAAGTCCGTGCCGATCTCGAACTCGCGCATGCGCTCCGGCTTGAGGTTGGCGTTGCCGAGCAGCGTCGAGTTGACCAGGCCGGGGCGGTTGCTGTTGCTCTGCTGCACGTAAACGGAGAACAGATCGTAACTGCCGGCGGGCTGGCCGCCGGAAGTTCCCCACGCGCCGCGCAATTTGAAGCGGTTGAACACGCTGCCGAGATTACTCTGCCACCACGGTTCCGATGAGAGCACATACGAGAGGCTGGCCTTGGGAAAGGCTTGCCAGCGATCATCTTTGCCAAAGGTCGAGGCGCCATCGATGCGCAGCGCGCCGGTGAGAAACAGCTTGCTGCGATAGCCGATGGTTTCCTGGCCGAAGTAACCATAAATAACGCGCTTTTCCTGAAACTCCGTTGCGATGGGCGTGGCGCCTGCGCTGAGCAGCTCGGCCACCGGAATGAGATCGCGCACCGAGGCCGTCACGTTGTTGCCCTCGAAATACTGATGGTTCATGCCGACGGTGGTGGTAAAATCGAGGCCGATCTTCGCAATAGTATGGGTGGCAGTGATATCATTATTGACAAGCAGCACGTCTTGAGTGGCCGACTGGGAAAAACCCGTCGTGTAGCCGGCCGAGGAGCCGCGCGGAATGCGGCGCTCCGCCCTTTCGGTGTATTGATCGTAACCCAGCGTATAATCAATGGAGATATTTCTCAGCGGCGTCGCAGTCGCGTGCAAACCGCCGATGAAGCGATTGACGTCAAGCGGGTTTTCCCACGTAGCGAGCACCTCCAATTCATTGGCGAAACCGGCAAAAGGCGGCGTTGGGAACCTGCCTTCGGCGTTGGCGCGCAGATCGAACCAATTCGGCTGAAAGGCGAAATTGGTGATGGCGCCTTCGCCGCCGACGATGCCGCCGTTGGGAACGCGGTCGGAATGCGAGTTGATGTAATTGGCGTTGGCCGAGAACTGCAGCCAATTGCTGACGGTTTGATCGAGGTTGACTCTGAAATTGATCTTCCGGTAATTGGTCGCCTCCATGACGCCTTCTTCCTTTTCATGGGAGCCGGACAAATAGTATCGCGTGCGGTCGGAGCCGCCGGAGAACGACAAATAATTTTCAACGTCGTAGCCGGTCCTAAAAATATCTTTCTGGTAGTCACGGCGAGTAACTGCTCTGCGGGTGGAAACGGACGGAGGCTGGTCAAAACCGAACATGTTGACCTCGTAGGTCTTGCGAATCTTGCTGGTGCCGACGCGAGAGCGGTAGGTGATGCGGGTGTCGCCGGCGGTGCCGCGCTTGGTAAAAATCTGAATCACGCCGTTGTTGGCGCGCGAGCCATACAGCGCCGCGGCCGCCGCGCCTTTGACCACTTCGATGTGATCGATGTCATTCGGGTCGAGATCGGCAATGCGGTTGCCGACGTAGCCGCCCAAATTCACCAGCTCGTTGGAGCTGTTGTCCACGATAACGCCGTCAACGATATAGAGCGGCTCAGCAGTGGAAGAAATGGTCGAGGTGCCGCGCAGACGTACGGAAACCCCTCCACCGGGTGTGCCGGAATTTTGTTGAACCAGCGCGCCGGCAACTTTGCCCACCAGCGCCGCGTCAACCGTTGGCGCAATGGCGTCCGCAACGGCTGAGCCGCGCACGGTTGCAATCGTATTGCCCAAGCGCTCTTTTTCCGTTGCGATCGCCGTGCCGGTGACGACGATTTCATCGATTTGCAGCAAGTCCTGGGCGAGGCCAACCTGTCCTATGTCGATCGGCTCGGCATCAGCTAATTGCAGATCCTGGGTTTGTTTTTTATAACCGATAAAACGGTAGGTGATTTTATAGGCGCCCGGTTCCACGCGCGCGAGGATCGAAAATTTGCCCTCGGCGTTGGTGGCCGCGCCAATCGTCGTGCCCTCGATAATCACATTGGCGCCGATCAACGGCTCGCCGGTTCTGGCGTCGGTAACCGTGCCGGTGATGACGTAATTCTTTTTGCCCTCTTGCGCATAAAGCGAACCCGCCACGAGCACCAAAAGCAGCAGCACCAAGCCGGCATGGCAAAGATGTTTGAACGGGTAACGCATACGTTCTCCTGACCTCCTTAAAAAGATTGAGTTAAGTTTGAACTGCTTGATACACCGGATTTAAAACCTGCCACATGACCAAAAAAGCGGCATCAGCCAATAGCTATATGTAACAAATATTTCAAGAAAGTCAAGATATTTTAAATAGTAAGCGGATCAAGCGGATTGAACAGATAAAATCTTTCATCACCTTATTAAAACCATCTTTTGGGTCGCGCTAAATGAGCCCGCTTGCAAGCGATAGCAATAGACCCCACTCGCCAGATTTTGAGGAGCCCATTGCAGGTTATATTCGCCCGGCGCTTGCGTTCGGTTCACCAATGTTGCGATTTCTTGGCCAAACAGATCGTAGACCGTTAATTTCACGACCGCAGCTTGCGGCAAAGCGTAGCGAATCGTCGTGAAAGGGTTTCCCGCAGAGCGGGATGTCGCTCCGCTCCAAAACGGATTGGGATAGTTTTGATTGAGTTCGTATTGCGGGACTCGAGCGCCGCGCGTCGTTTCCACTGACGTGGTCGCGGCGTCGATGCGCAGGATCGCCGTGCCTTGGGCGGGCAAGTCCACCGCCGGACGCCAATTCGTGAACCCACCGGCGTTGTCGATCAACACCGTTCCAACCGTTTTTTCTGATAAGATTTCCAGCACCGCATGCGTGCCGGCGCTTAATCGCGACGCGGCGAGGGTCAGGGCCGGATTGCTGAGGCTCTGATTCAGAAAATTGTGCAAGACGATGATGGTCGCATTATTCGTGCGTCGCGCAAAAGCATAAAGATTGGCGATGTCTGAGCTTACAATTCCGTAGTCGCCGCGGCGCAGGGCTTCGTGCTCATTGCGGACGGCAATGAGTGTGCGATACCACTGCCACAGCAAGTTCTGGTCCGCCTGCATGTCCTGCACGTTGAACGTGACGTAATTGGAATTGATCGCATACCACGGCCGGCCTGTCGTAAATCCGGCATTGGCGCCGGACGACCATTGCATCGGCGTCCGCTTGTTTTCGTCGCGGCCGCTGCCGATCATGCCGGTTTCCTCGCCATAATAGATGAACGGTATGCCCGGCAGGGTCAAATAAATCGCGGCGGCAAGCTTCATCTTTATAAAACTGCCGGAAGGTTTTCAAAAACTCAAAAGTGGCCGGCGCGTTTTCCATAATCGTGCCGTCCTCGAAAAGATGTTTGATCGCATCGAGGCGAAAGCCATCCACCCGCATCGTCTCCAGCCAAAACTTCGCCACGTCGAACATTTCGTTTTTAACCGCCTCGTTCGCATAATTCAAATCCGGCATGCCGCTCCAGAAGATGCCGTAATAATACGCGCCATTGCGTGGGTGCCAAACTGGCTGTCCCCACGGGCCGAGATAACCGGGGTTGGTGTCGCGCCAGATGTACCAGTGGCGATAGGTCGAATTGGAAGACGATGCGGAATTGACGAACCAGGGGTGAAACTCCGAAGAGTGGTTCATGACAAAATCGATGACGACCTTGATGCCGCGGGCATGCGCGCTATCGATGAGCGTGTGAAAATCCGCCAGCGTACCGTAATCGCGCTCATGCTTTGGTATCATACGGTCTATTGCAATGGCGCTTTTCGTCTCCGCTATATTGCGCGTGCCGTGCCGTTGTTGGCTTGGGAGCTGCGAGCATGCCTCAAACCGCGCCGCTGGCTGATATGGCTGGCGCAATTGGTTCATCATGACGATCGCTTGCTTCTTCCCGCCGGCGCGGATTTTCTTCTGCGCCGCGACGGGCACACTATTGTTTATTTCTTCAAAAAACTTTCACGCAGCGGCATTTCCCCGCCCGCCGTCGCTTAAATTACACCGCGAAAAATCTTGCTGTACCGAAGAGGCCGTTTTGACTTCTTCGTGCAGCGCCCGCTGTTAAAAGACGTTTCGTCAATTTTGCAACTTGAAATCGACGTGGATTTCTTTTTCTCTATGGAATTTCTTCTTGTCCAAATATAAATCAACCAATTCGGCTGGAGATGACTCTCATGAAATGCCCCGTGTGCAATGTCGAATTAAAAATGGCCGATCGGCAAGGCGTGGAAATCGACTATTGCCCGCAATGCCGCGGCGTCTGGCTGGACCGCGGCGAGCTTGACAAGATCATTGAACGGTCTTATTCCGCCCCGTATGATGACGACCGGCGAAACGACTACGAGCGCGATGACGATCACCGTTACAGGAATCAACATTACGGGCCGCAACATCGCAAGCGCAAACCCTTTTTGGGCGATATATTCGATTTCGATTGAACAAAAGCACGGAAAAATCTTTAGGCAAGGCTATTTTGGGCGAAACAATTTTCAAAATAGTTTTGCCCGAAATAGTTTTGCCTTAAACGCTCAGAATTTTAGTCAGAAGGACTCGTATGTCAACTCAAGCCTTATTATGGATTGGCTTCAACATTTTTGTAGTGGGAATGCTCATTTTGAATTTGGGGGTTTTCCATCGCAAGGCGCACGTGATAAAAATCAAAGAAGCGCTGCTGTGGAGCGCCGTTTGGATTGCGCTGGCGTTGATGTTCAATCTCGGCATTTACTTTTGGCGCGGCGAGGACGCAGCGCTGGAATTTCTCACCGGTTACTTGATCGAGAAATCCCTCAGCGTCGATAACATCTTCGTCTTCGTGATGGTGTTCTCCTACTTTCGCGTGCCGGCACTTTACCAGCACAAAGTGCTCTTCTGGGGCATACTCGGCGCATTGATCATGCGCGCGATTTTCATCGCCGCCGGCATCTCGCTGATCCAAAATTTCCATTGGGTCATTTATATTTTTGGTTCCCTGCTGATTCTGACCGGCGTCAAAATGGTCGTGCAAAAAGACAAAGAGATTCATCCCGAGAAGAATCCGGTGGTGAATCTCTTTCGCCGCTTCATGCCGGAATTATGAATCTATTTCATTATCTCAACTACGGCCTTTCGGCCATTCTCGTTTTCGTTGGCGCCAAAATGCTCATTGCCGACTTCTACAAGTTTCCGATCGTCGTTGCCTTGGGGGTCATCGCCGGCATATTGGCCATCTCCATTATCGCTTCGTTGCTGCGGCCGCGCAAGGAAGAGATGATCGCTACACCCATGCCTATCATGCAACCCCTCGCGCCGTCTGTGGAACAACGCTGAGATGGAGTTGTAAAATTCTTCATAAACCGAGCAAGTTTTCCCAACAGATAGAAACAACGCAACGGATAAACAAATTTGTTCATCTGTTGCGTTGTTTCCGAATGAAAACCGCTTCCATGACAAAGAAGCGCGACATGAATGTCGCGTTACATTACTTTTCCGCAATGCAATAAAAAAACTTCCTCCCGCGCAGATACATTTCATTATCCACCAGCGCCGGCGAAGCATCGATGCCATCGTCGAGCTTGTTGGTCGCCAACACCTCGAAGCTCTCGCTGTTTTTGATCACCAGCGCCGTGCCGTCGCGGCCAACGAGATACACGCGGCCCGCCGCGCCCACCGGCGAAGCATAAATATTGGCGATGCTTTCGAGACGCTGCCGGCTGTAAAAAGGCCCGCCGGTTTTTGCATTGAAACACGAAAGAATGCCGCTGTTCACTTTCAGAAAATAAAGCTTGCCATCGTACAGCAGCGGCGAGGGCACGTAGGGTGTGTCTTGGTCGTATTTCCAAACCACCGCCGCCGAGTTGCTGAGATCGCCCTGCGCGCCGGCAAATCGAATGGCGAACAACGCGCTGCCGCGAAAACCGCCGGTGACATAAACCACGTCTTCCACCGCCACCGGAGAGGGAATCGCATTGGCCGTCGTGCCGGCGCTCTCCCAAATCAAATTGCCGTTGGCCAAATCATAACTGCGCACGCGATTGGTGGCGTTGACGATGACTTGCGGCTTGCCATCATGCACGACCGCAAGCGGCGTCGACCACGAGCTGGGCTCGTCGCGATCGGCTTTCCACAATTCTTTGCCTGTGCGCTTGTCGAGCGCGACGATGAACGATTGCCCCTCGTGATCCCAATTCACCACCAACGTGTTGCCGTGCAGCGCCGGCGAGCTGCCTTCGCCGAAACTGTTGCGCGTGGCCATATCGCCGAGGTCTTTTTGCCAAATCAGCTTGCCGGTCATATCATAGCAGAAAAGCCCGCGCGAACCGAAGGAGGCAATGATGTGCTCGCCGTCCGTGACCGGCGAGTTCGAAGCCCAGGTACCGTCGGGATGCGTGCCTTCGTGTGGCAACGCTTCGATTGCGGTGCGCTGCCACACAACTTTGCCATCAGGGCGTGAGATGGCAAGCAGTACAAATTGCAGTACGTCCGTTGCTGCAATGCCGCGGCGGCGCGAATCTCCGGATTCCGGCGAGGCTGGCGCTGCGCTTTTGCCGGTGGGAATGGCGGTCGTGACGTAGACGCGATCTCCCCACACAATTGGCGAAGAAGAGCCCTTGCCTGGAATCTCGATTTTCCAGCGAATGTTTTTTTCTTCGCTCCATTGCAACGGCGGATTGGCGTTGGGCGCGACGCCGGTTGCCAACGGCCCCCGCCACTGCGGCCAATATTTTTCGCTATTGGCAACGGGATTCGTTACGAATGACAACAGCACGAGAAGAACGGCAGCGATCATGTTTTGCCCTTTCATCATGAGTGCAAAATGGCGGGTTGTTATATGACCTGAGCAAGATAAGTTTTTTTCAGATTTGGCGCAAGCAGAAAAAGATGAGCCAGGCTTTTTCCTGCGGATCATACACAAACGCTTCGGCGGTCGGCATCGGCGCCGGCGGCGTATCAAGCTTCTTCCAATTGTCGCTGGTCCATTCCCACGCGTCGTCGATCGCCTCTCTGCCCTGCCCGCCGGCAAGCAGCACCACCGATTTTCAAAACTTCATCGTAAATCATGAGATGAAAAAAGCGCGGCGACGGTGAAGCCGCAGGTGTCATCTGCTTCCACACTTTGCCGTCCCAAAGCCAAGTGTCACTCAAATAATCCCCGTCGTTTTCAGCTTTGCCGCCGAAGAGCACGGTGGCTTTTCGACTTTTGTCATACGCAATCGCATGACCCGCGCGTTTGGGCGGCCCATCGGCAGCAACCTGCTTCCAGCTTTTGCCGTCAAATTCCCAGGTATCTTGAAATGCTGGCCCACCGTTTTTACGCCTTATTTCTTACGCCTTACGTTTTATTATTCGTATCTCAACGCCTCGACCGGATTCGCCAACGCCGCTTTGATCGCCTGCGCGCTCACCGTCACCAGCGCGATGAACAACGCCAAGCCGCCGCCGAGCAAAAAGGGGCTGGCGCCCAGGCGGATATGATAAGCAAAATTTTGCAGCCACTCGCTCATGGCGAGGTAAGCAAACGGTGCTGCAACCACGAAAGCGAAAGCCACGAGTTTCGTAAATTCTTTTGAGAGCAGCAGCAAAATCTCCGTGACCGAAGCGCCCAAAACTTTTCGAATGCCGATTTCGCGCGTTCTCTGCTCGGCAGTAAACGAGGCCAGCCCAAACAGGCCAAGACAGGCGACGAACAAAGCCAGAAACGCGAAGCTGCTGAAGAGTTGTCCGAGCTTCTCTTCCGAGCGATAGAGCCGGTCGAAATCCTCGTCGAGAAAGCGATAGCTCAACGGCAAATCCGGCTCCAACGCCCGCCATTGTGTTTCAATAAAACTCAACGTGCTCGCGACATCGTTGGGCGCAATGCGAATCGCCGCGCTCCACGACCACTCCGGCTTAATGTCCAATACCAGCGGCTCGATTTGTTGGTGCAAGGATCTGAAATTGAAATCCTTCACGACGCCGATGACCTGGCCCATTTCTTCGTCCCACACTTTGAAAGGCTTGGCGACGGGATCATCCCACCCCAGCTCGCGCACCGCGGTTTCGTTCAAAATATAAGCACTCGTGACATCCGTGGCGATCTCGCCGGAAAAGGAGCGGCCTTGAAGCAGTTGCAACCCCAAAGCTTCCACGGTTTGGTGATCACCGAACATCGTATAAAAACTTTTGTTGTCCTGATCCTGCTGTTGTCCCGGCCAATTATAGCCGCGGCTCGTGCCTACTCGGCCTGGAACGCTGCCGGCAAGCGCCACATTGAGAATGTTGGCGCTGCTCAACAAGTTTTGCCGGAACGTCTCGAAACGCCCCTTGACCTCACGGCTCAGGCCGAGGAAAATCACTTGTTCTTTCTTGAAACCCAAGTCGCGGGTTTTCATGTAATGCAGTTGATTGTAAAGCGTGACGATCGCCACGAGCAAAAAGACGGCGATGCCAAACTGCACGACGATGAGGCTCTTGCGCAGACGCGCGCCCTTCACGCCGCGTGTCACCAGCCCTTTTAAAACTTTGGCTGGATCGAAGGCGGACAAGACCACCGCCGGATAGATTCCGGCGAGGATGCCGGTGAGAAGCCCGAGGCCAATCAGCATGAGCAACATGCCGGTATCGGCAAACGGATCGAAACTGATTTCGCGTCCCAGCAAGCTGCTGATGAAAGGCGCAAGAAGCTGCAACGAGGCCAATGCCAAAATCATTGCCAGCACACTTGCAAAAATCGACTCGCCAAATAATTGCAGCATCAACTGGCGCCGGTAAGCGCCGACGACTTTGCGCACGCCGACTTCCCTGGCTCGCAGCGTCGCGCGCGCCGTGGCGAGATTGATGAAATTTATGCCGGCAATGATCAAAATGAAAAAGGCGACGATGGAAAAAATGTAAAGATATTTTTTGTCGCTGTTGGTGCCGACGTCCCAACGAACGTCCGTGGTGAGATGAATATCGGTTAAAGGTTGGAGCGCCAAAGCCGTGTTCTTGGCGGTGTCTTCTCCGCGATGCTTGCGCAGGAAGTCTGGAAATCTGGCGGCGAGTTGTTGCGGTTGAGCCGCCGGCGGCAGCAGCAGATAGGTGTAATAGTTGAAATTGATATACTCTTCGAGCGCCTTCTCGCCCATGAATCCCTTGACCGTGCTGAAAGACGCGAGATATTCAAATTGCAAATGCGAATTGCTGGAAATGCTTTCCAAAATTCCGGTGACCCGCATCTCCCAATTTGCCAAGCCGCCCAGGAAAGTTAAACTTTTGCCCACCGGATCTTCATTGCCAAACCAAGCCCTCGCTGCCGCCGGCGTCATCACCATCGTATTTGGGGCAATCAGCGCCGTTTTCGGATCGCCCTGCCGCAGCGGAAAAGTGAACACTTGGAAGACGGATGAATCGGCATAAAAAAATCCGTCCACCGTTCGAGTTTCAGCCCCGTATTTGAGATTCACGCGGCTGCCGTTGGTGAAGAACCGCACCACTTCGAGGTCGGGAAATTCCTGCTGCAGATGTGGCGCATACGCCGAAGCGCTGATCGCCGAGCGCTGATTCGGATCTTGCGCGGGCGTGTGCAGCAAACGATAAATACGATCGGCGTTCGCGTGAAACCGGTCATAGCTCAGCTCGTGCCGGACGTAAAGCACGATGACGAAACAACACGCCAACCCAATCGCCAGGCCGACAACATTGATGAAGGAATAGCTTTTGTGCTTGAGAAAGTTTCTGACCGCAATTCGAAGGTAATGTTTGAACATGAGGCTCTCCTTGCGCATGAGGGGAGTGTGGATTTTCTAATCCACACGTGTATCGCGGACAAGAAAGTCCGCGCTCCTCTTTTCCATGAAACTTTTGACGCGACCCTTGGCGCAGAGAGAGGAGCGCAGAACGTATTTCGATTTACGTTTTACCCAGGCGCCGAGTGTTTTGCAATTTGCTCACCAACCAACCGCTAGTGATAACGATCTTGTCTTTGGGTAAGTAGACAGCAACAAGTCCCCAAAGGTTGCCAAGCCCATTGCCAAAAATTTATGCTAAGAAACGGTCATTGCGAGCGCTTTTCAGCGAAGCAATCTTAAAATTAACAGATCGCTTCGTCGCCCAAAGCGCTCCTCGCGATGACGTTTCTACAAGAAAAAGCCACCAGTTGATTGATATAGCACTCGCAATGACTGTTACAAAACAACCCTTAACGAGTATAGTTTTGCCTGAAACAGTTTTGCCTTGATTTCTGCGCTACAGCAAGCGCTTGATCCTGCCGTCAATTTGTTTTTTCGCGTTTTCGTCCGTGGCGTTGGCTTTGGCGGTTTCAAAATTCTTCAGCGCCTGTTTTTTGTCGCCATTTTTTTCATAAACGATCGCAAGGCTGTAATGCGATTGCCAGTTTTGCGGATATTTTTTCACATTCATTTTGGCGATGGCCAAGGCTTCTTCGGTTTTGCCTTGATTCAGCAGCCCGTTGGCATGGACAAACAATTCACCAGCGCCGGCCAGCTCCACCGCTTCGCGCATGATCGTTTCCGACTCGGTGGTTTTTCCCTGCTTCGCCAACAATCCGGCTTTGATTTGCAGGCTGGAATAACTCCTTTTTGCGCCAATGGATTTATCAATCCACACCATCGCCTCATCCAAATAAACGCCGTTATCCAAACAGTATTTGGCCGCATTCATTGGCCCTTCCGAGGTAAACGCCGCGCTGGAGCTTAATTGCTTTTTGAAACTCTCCACCGCAATCTTGTGAACATCGACTTCGATTTTGAACGCCACCTTCACTTTTTCCCAATGCATCACCGCAATGGTATAATTTTCAGCGCGGTCGGTGAAATCATAACTCAGCCATTCGCGAAGCTCCTCGGTGCGAATGGGTTTCACTTTCACGCGCAGCGCGTCTTCGGCTTCTTTGTAAAAGAAACTACCCCACGAATAATTGTTATAAGAAAAAATGATCGTCCATTCCTCGGCAGTTGGAATCATGTGCAATCCGTACTCGCCGGCAGCCAACGGTTGGCCCTCGACCTTCACCTCGTGCGTGAAGCGAATCGTGGTGTTCTCATTTGCGCCGGCGCGCCACACTTGTCCGTATTGGACAAATTTGCCCCACAGCTCGCGGCCTTTCACCGCCGGACTATGGTAATTGATCGTGATGTCCGTGAACCCGATTCGTTGCATCACGCTGGCCCTTTGGCTCTGCAGAGGAATTTCCAACGATTTGGGGATTTGCGCGTGAGCGGCGCTCAAGATCAGTAAATAAAGCAGCGGCGACAATAAGTGTTTGTGCGCGTTCTTCATGGGCAACCTTTCACGAAGTTTGTTGAAAAAAGTTTTCCCCACGGATTGATGAATCCAACTGTAAAAAACCTTATAGGCAAAACGATTATGAGCAAAACTATTAAATCGTTTTGCCCAAAATTGTTTTGCCATAGCTTTTAAAAATTATCTGGATTCGCGCTTTCTACTCTCCACCTCCTGGTAACTAATCGTCACCGGCTTGCTGAGATGCTGATATTTGACATTGACGTGCAAATCCTTGTCGGAATTAAACCGAAAACTGCCGTCATAATTGACGACGCCATCGCTGGGATTTAGCAATTCGTATTTGGCAAATTGCGCCAGCGAGTATTTGAGGCCGTTGTCCATTTCCACGACCGGATTGAGCCGCAAAAACCAAACAGGGCGGGTGAAGCTTTTGATCACTTCGATTTTCACATTCAAATCAGCAATGGTCGTCGAGGCTTTGCCATGAAAGAAAATCAATGGGTACGCGATGCGAGCGATCCAGTCATTGGGATCATGCCGGCCGCCGTCAACTTCGTAGTAAAGAAAATCAGCGCCGTAAGTATATCCCTTTTGGGAGAGAATGTCGGAAAGCGGAATGTAGTAGTTCCATTCCAACGTGCCGAGATCGAACCAGACTTTCAGATCTTTCTTCGGCTGCGCGTCAACGTCTTTGAAGATTTGCATATCCGCCACCCAAAACGACGGCGACAAGGCGCCGACCATTGAAAAGTAGTCGTCATAGTTATAGCCCATCCACAAAGCCAACAGACCGCCAAATGAGGAGCCCATAATCGCTCGGCTCTTGCGGTCTTTGATGGTGCGGTATTTTCCGTCGATGTACGGAATGATTTTCTGCACGACGAAGTCGGAGAATTGTTTTGCCTTTGGCGTGTACGGTCCCCAGTCTTGGGTCACGTAATCGTCTTGATATGGCAGGTACTCGCTGGTGCGTTGGTTCGAGCTGAAAATCCCCACCAGAATGATCTCTTCAATCTTTCCGGTTTTGATTAAATCATCGAGCAAATCATGAATCTGCCATTGCTGGCCATCATGGATATAAACGACGGGATAGCGTTTGTCCGAGCTTTGATAACTCGGCGGCAAGTAAACTTGCAAGCTTCGGCCCTCAACTTCATCAGTCGCAAACTGATTCTCCACCGAAGCGATTTTTTCCACGCAAGCCCAATTGCAAAAAATGAAAGCGGTGAGGAGGATGAGCTTCATAGTCTCTTTAAATGAATCTTTGCAAAAAAGCAAATAACGCTGGTTCACGAAAATAGAACTCTCACGGAAATGAATTCATGAAAATCTCTTCCGTGTGAGGTGTGTGTGGACTTTCCAGTCCACACGGCGCATCGCGGACACGAAAGTCCGCGCTCCCTTCTTCATCGTTTTTTCAGCCTATGCAACTTCCCTTCGGCGCTTTCCTGAATCGCGTTGCGAAAGTTTTCCGGCAGCGCTGCCCCGTCGCTGCGCAGCAGCTCAAGCGCTTTTTCCGCATTTTGGATGGCCATCGCCGTATCGCCGGTTGCCTCATAAATATCGCCGAGGCTGTCATAAACATTCGGTGATGACGGGTGATTCGCGACGTTGATCTTCATGACTTCCAAAGCCTCTTTGCCTTTGTTATTTTGCAGAAGCTGGTAGCCCAGGTCATTCATGCCGTTCTCCTGCATCACCCAATGATAAAACGGATGGCCGGTGAATTTCCCTCGCGCTTGCCGGTATTGTTGCAGGGCGTTGTCGCTTTGGCCTTGCGCCATCATATTGTAAAAGGTCGTGGCGGTGAGCACCGTTTCATCAGAAACCGGCGCCTCATCCTTTGCAGTAAGATGGGTTGCCAGGAAATCCAAAGTCTGTTTGATGATTTTTCGGGATCGATCATTATCGTCCAAAATATCGAACGCGTGCTGGCCTTCGAGATAATTGATAAATTCCAGATTAAGCTCGCGCGCCAACGCATTCTTGACGAACTCGTCGATGGCGCGGTTCAGCGAGTAAGAATCCTGGCCGGCGCGCACGAGCAGAAGCGGCAGCTTTTGCCGGAACGTTTGGACATTGGCCATACCGTAATAAATCACGGCGCAGCGAATGTACGGGCGCTTGGCCTGCATCACCAGCGGCAGTCCGACATTGACATTGGCAGAACATGTCCAGAGGCCGATGCGGTTTTCGTCGATCTGCA
This sequence comes from Candidatus Zhuqueibacterota bacterium, assembly GCA_022616415.1. Lineage (GTDB taxonomy): Bacteria > Zhuqueibacterota > Zhuqueibacteria > Zhuqueibacterales > Zhuqueibacteraceae > Zhuqueibacter. The sequence goes on from JAKEEU010000128.1 coordinate 89,316, forward strand.
ACGTGACCGCATTCTGGCGAAGATATTCGAGCAAATCCTCGGAATCTTTGAATGCGGCGTTGGGCCGGCTTTGATAATTCACCGCAATCAATCCCGACGCGGCGGCGAGTTTCGCCCAGTCTTGATAAACTCGCCATTGCGGAATCTCCAACGCGCCGACGCCGTTGTTGAAAATCACCAAAGGCAGCTTGTCGGATTTCACCATTTGGGGCGGATAGTAAACGTCCATTTTGAGCGAGACGCCAGCGATGGTTTTGTAAACGACATCCTTCTTCACGATCACGGTTTCCATCGCGGGAAGCCGATAGACCACCGGACGCTCGGTCATAGCTTGCGCCGTGGCAAATTCCGTTTTCAGAGCAAGGCACAGAAAAGCCGGAATAAAAATTTTTGCGAAAACAGAACGCGAGTACGTGAACTGCATCTTGGTTTCTCCTTTCCAATTTATTTTTTTGCAAAACTCATCGTTTCACTTTTAATAGACCGGTGTGAAGATAGCCTCACCCTGAGCATCGCGGGGCGGCTCAATGCCGAGCAAGGAGGCAACGGTTGGAGCCACGTCGACTGCGTTGACTTGGCCGGTCTGTCGCGCTGGAACGTTCGGTCCATAGGCGAAGAAAATGGCCTGTATCTGCCTGTGTGCAGAGACATGCCCATGCACTCCAGCGCCGGTTTCATTGGCGCCTCCCGACAAAAGAAATTCTTCCACCTTTTTGTTGACTGCCACCCGCTGCCTCGTATCCGAGCGGAATGTGGTCGGCACAAAGACCGGAACTTCGGGCAACACACGCGCAGAGAGTGACCAGCCCGGCCGCGCGCTAACAAACACGTCTCCGGCGCGCTCGGCGTCATTCAGCCGAAGCTGATCGAGCTCCGATCGCTTCAACACGACATGAAAGGCCGGAACATTGGTGAGCGGATCGCGAAGCGACTTGCACGCTGCGGCTATTCGATCAACGTAGTGAGCGAGTTTTTCCGGAGGGATGATCCCGCCTTTTTGCCTTCCTGCGAGATTGACGTAGAGGTGAGCCGACGCGCCATCGACCTGCGCTCGGACTTCGGCCTGATCTTCCGGAGCCACTTTGAATCCTGATTCCGCAAGAAAGTTGTTGATCATGATCGCCGTATGTGTGGGCACCATTCCGTGATCCGAAACAACGACGAAGTTGGCTTCGGGCGGCGCGGCGTCCATCAACTCTTTCAAAATTTTGTCAACATGCTGATAAGCCCATTCGACGCGGCGGGCATAACGCTCGCGTCGCTGTCCGTCTTCGGCGTCATAGTCAGCCTGCCTCGAGTCGCGAAGCAGATAGCGATGCTCGACATCATCGAGAATCGGAAAGTACGTGAAGAGCAGGGCCCATTCAGGCTGCTTGAAGTTGAACAGTATGAGGTTTTTAATGTAACCGGTGAGCCGTTCGGCCTGTTCGAACCAGACTTGTTCGCTGATCAAGCCTCTGTTCTGATTCGCGTTGTCAACTCCGTCGGGCCAGAAGCCGATGTTTGCTTCGATTTCTCCAATGTACTCTGCCGGCCCGCCGGGATTCAAACCGACTGCGCCGAGATAGACAACCGCTTCGGAAAGATCGGGCTTCAAACCGAGGCATCGAATCCACGAACCGAGCCGGTGTCCCTCGATTGAAAAATCGATCGGCGCCCAGCCGCCTTCCTTGAGCGCTCCCACGTAACCGTTGCTCAAATCACGGTCACGATCGAGCACGATGGCATCGAAAATTTCTTTGCCGTCGAAGCTGCGATCGATAGCGAGAGCGTAAAGCGGCACAGCTCCCGATTTGAATTTGTATTCGAGTTGGCCGGGACTATTTGCAGAAACGGCTAATGCACGAGCGTGTTCGATTTTCTGATCGCCGTATTGCCATTTAGCTGCGGTTGAAGGCGTGAGCCAGACAACAAAAGGGGAAACTTCCTGGCGTGCATATCCGAAGGTCAGCGTGGCGGCTCGATCGGGAGATGCATGGTCCGCTCCTACGGCAGGCGCGCAGATGACGCGCTTCCCCTGACGAATTGCCGCGCTCCATAACGTCTCTGCCTTGATTGGAGCATCGAAACCGCTGCTTCCGCGCGTCACGGCGTCTCCGGGCTGAAGGAAAGTGTTTGCCACGATGCCGGTTCGCTCAGGATAAGCGCCGGTGAACATCGCAATGTGCGAAGGCGAGGTCGAGGCGACGTTGATCGGAATCATCGCCTCTGCACGCACGCCTGAGCGAGACATTCTCGCGAATGCGCCTTCGGCGGGCAGCACGCCGCGAGCGAGGAATTCATCAACGAGCCAGTCAGCCGCTGCGTCAAACGACACTACCACGACTTTGGGCGAGGTCTTGGGGTTGACAGTTTGTGCTGTCGCATGGTCTGTTTTCGTTGCAAGGCACAGCAAAGCCGCAGCAAACCACCTTGCCATCAGGTAGGGCAGGCGTTTGGGTTGCATGTTGATTTTCCTTATCAAATGTTATTTCACGACCAGCATTTTTTGGATTTTTGCAAACTCGCCGGCGTCTAGCCGATAGAAGTATATTCCACTTGCAGCTCTCGAAGCGTCAAAGTTGGCTTTATATACTCATCACGGGTTATTTTGTAACGTCATTGCGAGCGTTTCTCAGCGAAGCAATCCTTTGAAAATCAAGAGATTGCTTCGGCAAAAAGCGCCTCGCAA
>JAKEEU010000129.1 GCA_022616415.1 Candidatus Zhuqueibacterota bacterium
TTGCGAGCGTTTCTCAGCGAAGCAATCCTTTGAAAATCAAGAGATTGCTTCGGCAAAAAGCGCCTCGCAATGACTGTAATTTTAACCCTAAACGAGTATATCATTGGCTGTGACAAAGACGCGCCGCTCGGTGTTGATCATCAAGCCGGCCCGGAGAAACAGATTTCTGCGGCAATGAACGGCGACAGGATTTTCACCAGCGATTCTTTGCGCCGGGAAATTCGCGTGGTGGATCGCCGCGCTTCAAAGGGCGACACGGTGAAAGTGCCCATTCAGTTGGCGGCGCAAGGCGATGAAAATGGCTTCACGTTCAGTCTCGCTTTTGATCCCGCCATACTACGCCTGGAAAGCGATTTGAATTCCTTCTCCGGTATGCGCAAAAACGACGTGCTCTCCAAATTGACTCCGGCGCAAGCCGAGGCAGCGAGCGTTCCACAAATAAATTAATGGGCATTTGGCAAGATCGGACTTTCGCTCTTGGGGGGGACGAAGTCTTGCAAAACGCTTCGTGTGAAGGTCCGATCTTGCCCAAAAGCAATCCCCCGAAAGGAGGGTTTTGCCATGTTTCATCGACTGACCTCCGCCGCCATTGTCTTTGCTTTTTTTAATTTCATCCTTGGTTGCGCTGCTCCAACGAACCGGTTCATTAGTCCGCAAAGCGTGCCGCGCCTGACTACGGAAAAAATCACCAAAGTGACGCTGGTGCGCGGCGAGGTAGTGAAGTTTGACGCTGTTGGCGCGCGGTATCACGAGAATTACAAAAACCGGCAGCGCGTCATCGTCGGCAAAACCGAGGAGGGAAAACCGGTGGTGATCGGCCTCAACCAGGTGTTGCGCGCATGCATCGAGAAAGATCATATCGCCGTGGAAGACGGCGAGCAAGCTTTTTCAGCTCTGTTGCTTATCCTGGCCGCCGGCCTTCTTGTTGCCGCGTTCGCGAACGGATCACCAGGCCGGTGAATCGCGTGAGAATTTTTGCAAGATAACCGTCGACCATCTCGGAGGAAATTTCCCATGCAAGAACAAGAAAGGCTGGATTTCCGCACCGCCATGCTCATTTTCCTCGCCGCCCTCGCGTTTCTATTGTTGGTCAAATTGACGATGGCGCCATATTAAGAGTTTGCAAAACTAAGGAGGTAAGCTATGCAATCACCATCCTTTCGCATCGTCGTTGCAATGACCATGACGAGCGCCGCTATGATTTTTCCCATTTCATCACCGGCGCAATCCATTTGGCTCGACCGCAGCCAGGAAAAAACTTTGGCATTGGAAGTTCTCCGGCCGGATTTCAAAAACGAGGATAATGAGTTCGTGAGAAGCACGAATTCGGGTTGGGTGTTGTTTTTATCCTCACGCCTGCCGCTTTCCAGGATTTTCTATTTGGTTGGCGACCTTCCCTTCGCCTCCGGCAGTTATGAATATGAATCCCGTCGCTCAGGTTTTCAAAAGAGCCATTCGGAGAGCATTATTGGCAATCCTTATTTGGGCGTTGAAATCGTTGAAGAAAACGTACCGGTATTTGGCGAGCTTGGCATACGTTTACCGCTGACTTCAGAAGATAACATGCTGGGCGCAATAACAGGACTCTATACAGATATGGACCGCCTTGAAGCCTTCGTTCCCAATATGGCTCCTATCTTGAAAATTGCTTGTGGTCACGCTTTTAGGCGCGGGGACGCTGAATACGTTTGAGCTGCGACTTAAAAGTCGCGTTACAGATGAAGAATTCACCGGCGCCGGGCAGGGGGGCCGGCGCCATTATCCATCAAACATCTTTAGACCTGGAGGTTATCATGAAACGTTTCCTGCTGTTTTTAGCTGCTGCCATGCTGGTGGCGTCGCTTGGCTGTGATAAGGCCAAAAATCCGATGCAGCCTGAAAAGCCCGCCATTGCAGAGGATGAAACAGAGTTAACGGATGCCGCAGCGAAAGCCTCTCGCGCGGTTATCAACGTGCCGGATGATTATTCCACGATCCAGGCGGCGGTCGATGCGGCCAACCCTGGGGATGAAATCGTCGTGAAATCGTCGGGCAGTCCGTATAATGAGATCGTTACTGTTGGTTCCGCAAAAACCGGGATTCACCTCACAACGCAAGGCTCGGTGACTTTGAATGGACGTATTTACGTGCGCGCGGATAACGTCAAGATCGATCATTTCAATATTGTCGTCGTGCAACCTGGCAGCGATGGTGGAATTGAGGTCAGGGACATTTCTAGTAGAGTCATCTCCGGCGTGGAAATCAGCCATAATACGATCGCCGGAAATGCTATTCAAAGTCGAGGCATTTTGCTCTATGGCAGCATGAGTTGTCTGGTGAAAAAGAATACCTGTACCGGCCACCTCTTGGAGGGCATCGTTATATTCTACTCTGTCGGCAATACGATTGCCCAAAATACCAGCAAAGGAAATAGTCAAGGGATGGGTCTCGTTTTCAGCGACGATAACGAAGTGAATGGTAACGATTTTAGCTCAAATACCGGTCGCGGGATAGATGTGAATAACGGTAGCGACGGCAACAAACTCAAAAACAATGTCTGCAATCGCAATGACGAGGGTATTGCAGTCAGCTTGAATTCCAACAACAACACCTTTGGCCCGGGCAATACCGCTAACTTCAACAGCCAATACGGCATCATTTTGTTTCCTGGCATAAGCGGCAACCTTGTGAACAAGAACGATTTTCACTGTAATGGCATTCGCGACATTTTCGATCTCGGAACGGACACCCAATTTATCAAAAATTCCACCGGACCGCTGCCCGGCGGTTGTCCGTAATGTTCGCAACGACTGGCTGCCGAGTTTGACTTGGCAGCCAGTTAGTCAGACCTCCCAATAAGAAAAGATTTTATGAAAGAGAAATGTCATGTTGCTCAAACGCTGTTTGATTTACGCCGCCTTATTGCTTGCCTTTACGAGGCATGAGCTTCTCGCCAAAGGCGCCCAAATCGTCGTCCATCTCAAAGATGGGCGGCAAATGGCTGGTGAGCTGCATTCGGTCAGTGATAGCTCGCTGGTGATTAGCCGGCGAGAAGCCAGCGCCGAACACATTTCGCAGGTCAGCACGAAAGAAATTCGGCAAGTTGTTATTAAGAACAAACCCCAAGTTGTTCTTCAACTCAAGAATGGGCGACAGATGAAGGGCAAGCTGCATTCCGTTAGCGACAGTTCAGTGACTATTCTTGTTCGGGGATCTGTTAGTGCATTGGCCTTCAAGAATGAAGTCAGAAATCAGGAAATCCAGGGTGTCTTGATCAAAGGCAAATCGAACATCGGTAAAGGCATTGGCTTGGGAATTCTGATCGGTGCAGGAACCGGCGCCGTGATCGGTTTTGCAGACGGTGATGATCCACCGTGTGAGCCATTGGAAGTTCTTTTAACAGTCGGCACATGTGAGGCGTTCCGCATGACTGCAGAGCAAAAAGCCGCTTGGGTTGGAATTCTAGGCGGTGCAGCGGGATTGGCTGTGGGAGGAATTGCCGGGGCTGCAACCTCAACATCTTCCAAAGAAATCGAGCTTTCTGATGATCAGCCCTTTTTGGTTTTGAAGCCATTGGCCCGCTACGCGGAGCGCAGGCCGGAAGACAAGTGGTAGCTCCAATCAACACCTATAAACTGGAAATGGAGGCATGATATGAAACTTGCAAAATTTTTCTCGAACTTGGCACTTTGTTTCTTGCTCAGCGCCAAGTGGGCCTTCGCCCAAACCGATTTCTGGCTGCAAACCAACGGGCCTGACGGCGGCACTGTCAACTTGATTGCCGTCAACAAATCCAATGGCTATATCTTCGCGGTCGTGGCGGGCGCCGGCATGATGCGTTCCACAGACAACGGCGCGAGTTGGACACCGAAAAATTCCGGATTAGCCAATACCAGCGTACAGACCATTGCTATCAACGCCAAAGGCGATCTTTTCGCCGGCACGAGCGGTCAGGGCGTTTTTCGTTCCACCGACCATGGCCAAAACTGGGTGCAGGTCAACACCGGCATCGCAGCCACGCACCGGAATATTCGGGCGCTTGCCCTCGATTCGATCACCGGCTGTCTTTTTGCCGGCACCTCGTTTTCCGGCCTCCACCGTTCTTGCGATAATGGCAATACCTGGATTTCACTGCCAACCGGTTTGACCGGAGCGGTCACGATTCAGGCGCTCGCCATCAAGCATGGCAGCGGAGTTATTTTCGCGGGCACGGACAACCGCGGCCGTTTGCGCTCCACCGATAACGGCAACACGTGGACGCCAACCGACACCAGCTCGATTTATAAGAACGTTCGGGCGTTGGCTGTCACTGCCAGCGGCGCTGTTTTTGCCGGCGCGGACAGCGCCTCTTCCAAGCGCGCGATTTTGCGCTCGACGGATGACGGCGAAAGTTGGGCGCAAGTGTTGGCGCCCTCGAACAGTGTCGTGTGGTTTGCCCTAAATTCGAGCGATCATATTTGGGCTGGAACGGCGGGCAGCGGCGTTTACGTTTCTTCCGATAACGGCGGCAATTGGTCGCTCAGGAATAACGGCCTGCGCGGTTACTCCATCAATACCATCGCCTTCAATGCGAGCGACCACATTTTTGCCGGAGCGCACTGCGCCGGCGTCTTCCGCTCCACCGATAATGGTGCGAGCTGGCAAGCGATGAACAATGGATTGGCATATACGAATATTCTGTCGCTGGCGGTCAATCAAACGACGGGGATGATCGTTGCCGGAACGCACTGTGGCGGGGTTTTCCGTTCGAGCGACTACGGCGACAACTGGGAGTGGGCGGGCTTGCCGAGTGCCCAAGTCACGGCGCTCACCGTAAATCCCAACGGCCGGTTTTTCGCCGGGGTCGCACGGTTCGCCTTGATAGAAACCCAAGGCGACATCTACTACGCCGATGACGGCATCACATGGAAGAAGGTCACCCCGGATAATGACGCTTATTTCTCGTTTGCCGTCAATTCTGCCGGGCATATTTACGCCGGAACCGGGTTCTATCAATTATGTGGCATCATCAATATTTGTGATTACGGCGACATCTACCGTTCGACAAATAATGGTGGAAGCTGGTCGCGAGTCGCTTCCAAACTGGATGATTTTGTCTATGCTTTGGCCGTTGCCCCGAGCGGTCGTGTCTTTGCAGGGACGGGCGAAGGCGTCTATCGCTCGCGCAATGAGTTTTGGGACAAGTTGAATCCCTATAATACCCGCTCATTAGTCATTGATCCCCTTAATTCAAATATTATTTTGGACGGGACTTCCGGCGGCATCTGGCGCTCTTCCGATAGCGGGGATAGTTGGACGCTGGTTCGGAGCATGCCCAACAATTTCACCTGGGCGCTCGTCACCCAGCCGACAGGAGAGATCTTTGCGGGCACGGAAAAAAGCGGCGTGCTGAAATCGACCGACGCTGGCATGACATGGACGCCGATCAATATGGGTTTGACGAATATGAATGTTCGTTCTCTCGCGATTCATCATACCAGCGGAAAAATCTTTGTGGGGACGAATGGCAGCGGGGTTTTTCGGCATGTTGAAACGCCGACGAGTGTGGCGGAAACTCAATCACCCAATGGCGCTCCGGAAGCGTTCGTTTTGTACACGAATACACCCAATCCATTCAACCCTTCAACCACAATCAAATATGCTCTGTCACAGCAAATCGAAGTCAAGCTGATGATCTTCGACATATTGGGCCGGCACGTGCGCACGCTGGTGGAACAACGCCAGCAAGCTGGACGCTATGCGGCCATTTGGGACGGCCGCAACGAACAAGGCCAGTTGGTTGGCAGCGGGACGTTCTTGTATCAACTGCGAGCCGGGAATTTCGTGCAGACGCGGCGGATGGCGCTGGTGCGGTAACGAATTGGGGTCGAAGTCGGGCTTGCGCTGAACGATTCTCGAAATTCGAGGGTGGGGTATGCGCAAGTCCGACTTCAGTTAAACCTATACCAATGCGCCAGAACCAACGCGCCAGAACTTTTCCCTTGCAAATATGTCCCCTTTTTCGTTTAATAAATTTATGTTCAACATGCAAATTGCTATTGATGAGAGTTTGATGGCTGAAGTTAAAAAAGCTGGCGAACTCCAAGGTCTGGATTTGGCTCAGATTGTTAGAGAAGCACTCCAATCTTGGCTTAAGCGTCGTGATAATCTGCGTCATGAAGGGTTGCGCTTTGAACAGGAATGGATTGCGACGCTCAAAAAGAATCCTGATGATGCAAGCCGTGCCGAGGAGTGGTTGGAAGTGCAAGCGTGGTCCGAACAATGAAGCGTGGCGAAGTATGGCAGGCTGATTTGGGTTCCAAGGCAGGAAAACGCCCTGTCGTTATACTCACGCGCAGTGCGGCCATCCCTTAGACGAGTCAACGATGAAAAGCATAAGCGCAAAAGTTGTTTTTGCGCTTAATTTGGAAGATGCCTTTTCGACGCCTTGAGCGGTGATGAAAAAAACAAAAGACGACCGCGCATTCGAGGCCGCTTTTTATTTGAAAATTCATTCCCAACGGGCGCAGCCGGTCAGGATGACTGGGCTACCTCAAACACTTCCCGAAACGCGCGCATACGATCACCAGCCGTTGCTTGCACAGAAGTCGAAGCATAATTTTCTTTCAGCTTCTTCTCAAACTCCTTCTGCCCCTCCTTCCTTTCATGCTCATCGTGTTCTTTCTCTTTCGCCGTCATCGGACGAATGACTTTGAAATCACGACGTGTGAGCCTGAGACGCTGGCCATCAACGTTAAAAATAAATTCTTCGCCATCCGGTTCCAGCCCGAGACCGAAATGATGATCGGCTTTTTCCAATAACTCTCGCATTTCCCTCCAATCGCGCAGGCGCTCGAGATAATCGATGCCCTCGGCCCACATATACTTTGGAAAGACTTGTGCCAGCACCCGCATCAACCGCCGCCACTCGCGATCCAGGAATCTCTCTTCGACAAATTCCCGCAGCCGGCCACCCATTGCGGAATATGGATTGCGGATTTCCGACTTCGGGCTTTGGACTTCGGACTTCGGACTTTGGACTTCGGACTTTTCACACCACGTTTTCGCAAACCCAATCAGCTCGACAACCGCCCCCCGCTTCCCCTTCTCAATCCACGACGGCTCGCGCAGACTGAAATCGATGTACGATTTCCATCTGTCCATCGCACTGATCCATTCCGCCGGAGTGAAGCGGGCGGTAACGAGTTTTTGCAAGTGGACAAATTTCTGATTCCAATCCGCCGGCAGAAAACCGATCTCCATCGCATTCGGATATTGCGCCGGCTCGACTTGGTTGAACGGATCGTACAGAATCACTTTTCCCGCAGAAGCGCCGGCGAAAATGCTGTTGCCGGGAAACGGCCGCAGCATGCGCACCAGATCGCCTCTCTCGTTCCAATCGAGGCCCATCACCACGATGGTGCCGCCCATTAACGACTCGGCGAGATATTCCATTGGCGCACCAACGATGAACACTTTCAAGCCGGGTCCGCTCGGGCTCGAGACGCTGTTGATCACCCAACGAATGCCCGTGGATTTGCGCACGAACACCTCGCCGCCTTTCGCGCCGTAAAGCCCGGTGTTGCCCGCGAGGCCGTGCACCACCACCGTACCGCTGTGAAGAATCTTGCTCATGTCGTTTTGCGCATCGCCGTGCACGATCACCGTGCCGCCCATCATCGAGTTGGCAATATCCTGTCCGCTGTTGCCGTAAAGATGAATCTCCACCCCGTCGCTCTTCGGCCCGAACCCGCAGCCGAGATAGCGCTGGCCGGTTTGTTTATAGACGATGAATTTGCGCCAGCCTTTTTCGTAAGCATCGACAACAGTTCGTGCCAATGAGTCGTGGCCTTCGGGAGGGAAGCCGGAGGCGTCGATGACTAAGCAGCAGTTATCTGTTGTCAGTGAACAGTGATCAGTGTTCAGTTGCTTATTCTCACTGATGACTGATGACTGATGACTGATGACTGATTTTCGCGGCGGAGGGATGATATGATGAAACTCGGCCCGTGTGACGCGATAATAATTTCGCTCCAGAGTGCCGGCGCCGAGTTTTTCGATGCTGTCGAAAATGGCGTCGAGGCCGTCTTGCAAAATATGAATGAGCGACGAACGCTTTTTGTTGCCGGCAGCGATGGCTTCCATTTGGTCGTGCGCCAGTGTGAGTCCTTCAATCATAAACGTACGAGAAGCATCGTCGTGGGCAATTTCCACACATTGCTGCACCAACCAGCGAAAGGCATTGTAGCTCCATCCTGCAAGCTGGTGACGAATGCCATTCAATAGCGCCGCGCCATTCGCAAAAATCAAGTGGCCTTCACCCGCGAAGATTTCTTTCTTCAAACGAATGATTTCTTCATCTTCGACAATTGGCAACAAAAGATCGGCGTGCTCACCACCGGGCGTGAAAAGCTCGTGGCCGAACTTGTCTTTTACATCAAACTGATAACTGATTACTGAACACTGATCACTCACGGGCGTAAGCGAATAAATAATCGCCCCTCCCCCCATTGGCTTGCCATTCGCATCAACGTCAACCGAGCCGCCGCGCACGATGGTGACGCGATCCGGCTCCTTCGTCGGCAGCGTGCCGCGGCGATACAGCGTGTCGAGCACCGAGCGCAGCGCTTGCTCTTCGGAGCCGATGAGACCGATACTCGCCCATTTCTCCGGAAGGCTCGATTTGATCCACGCAAAAACCGACGGCCGCAACACCGAGGTGTCGGTCACGCCAAGCATTCGCAGCGTGCGATCATCACTGTTCGGCGTCGCAATGGAATCCGCAATGATGAAAAACCACGGGCCGTCGGGCGAGCCGCTGATTTGCGATTTTTGAATCGCCTCGAAATCGGCGGCGAGCTGCGGAGCGATCTTCTTCAATCGCGCCAGATCGAGTCCGGTGGTCGGCGCGATGGCTTCAATGAGATGCGGCGTCGGATAGGCCATTTGCTTGAGAATGCCGAATGCCTTCGCCGCCATCTCGGTATCGGTGCGAAACTGGGGCGCGCCGCCGAATTGGTCCCAGAACCGCACCATGGCGACGTAATTCGCAAAATCTCCGTTGTGGATCAACGCCTCGTTGATGCGGCCGTAAAACGGATGCGAGCCGCCGGAATACGGGCTGAACACGGTCGGGAAGCGTTGGTGGCCGATCCACACGTGCGCGCCGGTTTGATGGTTCATCACGAAGCGATCGTTGTGCTGCGGCACGATGAGCTGCGCCTCGCCGATTTCAACCGTCAGTTGGCCTTCTTCGTGAATCGCTTTCACCTGCGGCGCCAGATGCGTCAACTCGCCGTTGACTTCTTCGCCGCTGAGATAGCGTTTGAGATAATCCCACACCCGCCAATACGTCTCGCCCAACGCCGGCATTTCGTCCAGCGTTTTATCGAGATCCGCAATTGGCCGATATTCTGCATCCGTGACGAGCCAATAATCTGCGGCCTGCTCGGCATAGCCCACGAGCTTCCAAATCGCGCCGTCTTTCATCATCGACGCCGCGTAAGCTTCAGGATTGCGTTTCTGCGCTTGCGGGTCGATATAATATTCCTGATTCAACCGAAACGCCAGACGGTAAATGTACTCGTCCTCCAAAGCGCTCCAAAATTGCTGCGTCGCCGGGTCGTTTTGAAAATCTCTATTTGGGTCAATACCGGCAAGAAATTCTTTAGTAAGCAAATCGGAATATTTGATATAGTAATCCAACCACTTTCCGGCAATATTCAAATACTTGGGATGCACGCTTGCAACTTGCAACTTGCAACTTGCCAAGGTGTCTTTCGCAAATTGCATCAACGCCGCCGGTTTCACCCGCACGAAGAACCGAAAGATGTCGCCGGGATCGACGGCCAGTCCGGCTTCTTCCCACGTGATGTCGCCGCCATATTTCTGAAGTCTGGGATTTCGAAAGATTTCAAGTTTATCGGGCGATTGAGCGATTGGCTGCCCGTTTCTATCAAAAATTTGCAAATCACCAAAATATTTTTCCACAATCTCCGCCGTCAACGCCTGCCGTTTCTCTTCCGCGCACAACACGTTGACCTGCATCGCATACTTGTCTTTATTCACGCGCGGAAACATGCCGCCCAGCGCCAAAACGCCGCCGCCGCGCCCGTTGCCGCGATTGTGCATGCGCTGGCACGCCGTCTGAATCGAATACACCGGCGCCGGTTTCGTGCAGGCAAAACTTACGACTCCACAAGCATCAACCTCGCGATCCTCGTATTTCTCTTTTTCTGTCCGAGGTCTTTCAGTCCGAAGTCCAAAGTCAGTTGTCAGCGTTTCTTTTTGCTCTTTGCTTTTTGCTTTTTGCTTTTCTTCCTCCCATCCCCATGATTCAATCAAATCAAACCTGCCGCGCAAATCGCGAATGTCACGAATTCCCCACACCTGCATCATTTCGATGAGGTGCAGCATCACACTCGCTTGCGCGTTGATGATCCACTGCGCGTTGAGCGCGATGTCTTTTTGCTCTTCGAGCTGTGGCACGGTGGTGGTAATGCCCTTTTGACAGCCGCCCGAGGCTTCGCAGTTGCCGCAGCGGTTGCATTGATCCGCAACGATCTCCTGTGTGCCGAGAATCACTTTATCCGCGCCGAGAATGAGCGCCTTCGCGACATCCGAAGCGGTGCGGCAGCCGCCGCTGGCAACGAGAATCACCCGATTGCGCATGCCCTGCTCGACGAGAAACTTATGTATGTCCGCCATCGCAAATTCGAGCGGCATGGCGATGCGATTGCGCGCGATGTCCGGCGCCGCGCCGGTGCCGCCGGCGGTGGCGTCAATTTGAATTTCATCGGCGCCCGCAGTCACCAAGCCGAGCGCGACGTGATACACGTCCACCGGCGTGGAAATCTTCACGCAAATGATCGCGTCAGGATTCACCGTGCGCAGCCACTCGATCATTTTCGTCACGTCTTCAATCGAATAAACGTCGTGGAACGGAAACGGACTGAACACCGAGATGCCGGCGATGACGCCGCGCATGTCTTCCACTTGCAGCGTGACTTTTGGCCCGAGAATATGGCCGCCGAGTCCGGGCTTCGCGCCTTGCGCGAATTTCAACACCAGTTTGCGCGCGCGTTTGATCGTATCTTCCGTCACGCCAAAATAGCCGGTGGCGGTTTGCGTCGCGACCCATGCTTCGAGTTGCCGGCAAAGCCAGCGCACCGTGGCGTGATCGAGATTCGAAAAATATGGATAAAGGCGCTCGGCCTTTTCGAGGGGATAGCCGCCCTCGCCGGTGCCGACGTAGCGTTTCAAAATCATGCCGGAAATGTAGCGCGCCAGCGTGAGTCGCCAGCCGATGGAGCCGAGCGACATATCGGCGCCGTCGATGGGAAAATGATTGGCCGTCGGCGCCGTCTCCGGACGCTGATGGCGCGCGACAATTCCTGACGACGTCGAGATCGCATCGAGCTCGGCGCGAAGTTTTTCGTCGCCATTCTGCAATCGCTGCTCGAGCGCTGCCACGGCTTCTGCCAACCGCATCGGCGCACCGTCGAAATGCACCGGTGCGAATTGCATGCTGTCGAAACTGCCGGCGCCGAAATCCTTGCCGCTTTGGGGCACGCTATGTGACGCCACAGCGCCGCTGGCGATTTCCCAAGTGCCGGCAAGGACCTCTGCCGTCCAACGACGATCGCCGCGCGCCAAGAGCATCGAAGCGAGACTCTCCTTGCGATCGCCGAGCAGATCGTAATTCGGCGCCGTCGCGGGCTGAATGAGTTTTTCCAGGTCGGAATATTTCCACGACGCCTTCTTCGCCAGCTCGCCGTCTTCTTGAATTTTTTCTTTATTTTCTTTTTCGCTTTTCTTCTGCAACGCGGCGTCCGTCACGATGCTCCGCATGATTTTGGCCCGTTCGCGCAAGTCGATCAAGCGGCCGCGCTCGCCGACGGTGCGGCGAACGTCGCGCACGCCGAAGGCGCCGAGCACTTCGCGAATTTGCTTGTGCCAGGATTTGTAAAGGTTCTGCACTTTTTGCAAGCCGGTGTCTTCGTCGAAATCCGGCAACGCATGCCCCTCTTTTTCCAGCATCGGGAACTCGTAATTGATCGCCACCATCGCGGCGCGATCCACAACACCGGCAGCCGCGCCGAGCATCATCGCCACGCCAAGATCCGCCGGCGATTTGATGCCGTTGGCGAGCAGCGTCACTTGCGAATGCGCCGCGTTTTTGTAGAGATGATCGTAAACTTCCGGCAACACCTCGGCGCTGTCGTAATAGCCGAACGCGTCGTTCGTCGCACCGTAACCCAGACTGCCAGTCTGGGCATCTTGCTCGGACAGTCGAACCGGCGGTGCTGCGTTCCATTCGCATTTCAAATAGATGATGCCAACACCGGCGCGCGCGAGTTCGAGCGTTCTGTTGGCGATTGCTTTGCGGTCGTGCCCGGCCGGCACATGCATCCATGCGCCGAGATGCGCGTTCGGCGAAAAAATTTTCCGCAGCAGTGCGAGCTTGGCATCGTGCGCGTCGAGATCGGCAGGCGCGTCATTCTCGCGCAAGAGCACGAGCGGAATTTGACGCAAGGTGTTGAGTATCTCGGCGGCGTTGTGGCCCAGGCCGCCGGTCTGGATGGCGGTTTCGCTAGAATTACCAGGTTCCGACAGTCGAGCCGGTTGTGCTAAGAGGTGTTCGAAAATTGGGAGGTCAGCGGCGCTGATTTTGATGCCGATATTGGCGGCAAAATATTTGACCTTCTCAAAATTGGCGGCAAATTCCGGCAGCGTCATCAAACAAAGTGTCTTTTCGCGCGAAGCGGCTCGAACAAAAACGCTCGCTAATTTCTCCGGCGATGCCGCGGAAACATTAGGATATTCCAGCACCATCGGCGTGGCGAGGTCGATAGTCGGAAAGCCCGTCGTGATGTGAGAAGCTTCATTATATAAATGAAAGAGAGGCTTCCTTCCCAAATTCACATTAATATCGATCGCTTCGCGAATGCCGTCGCGCGTCGGGCGCACGATGACCGAGAAATCGAACATGTAGCGGTCGAAGCCTTTGCCGCCGAAAAGTCCGGTGGAGCCGGTGCCGCTGGTGGGCACGTCGCCGTTGCGCGACTCTTCGTTGATGCGGCGCACATCATCGCGTGTGAAATCGCGGCCGCCGAGATTCTCAAAATATGGATTGATATGCACGCGAATCGCGTCGACCGGACATTCGATGACGCAATACAAGCAGCCGTTGCAATGATGGTGGCCGAGATCGAGCTTGTTCGGCGGCGGCAGTTGCACGTAACCTTTGTGCGCGACGCCTTGCGTTTTCAAGAAATCCGGAATCGGGCCGCCCATATCGCGGAACCACGTGAGCGGAATTTTGCCGGCCAGCTCGCGAATGAGATCATCAAGACTCACCATTTTGCGCGGATTGCGCGGATCCCAGAAACCGCGTTGGCTCGTCGTGTGCTCGTCGCCGCACTTGCCGCAATTGATGCACTTGTCTTGATCGACGTCGACTTTATAAACGGCGAAATCGGTTTTGGGTTTGAGCACGACGAGATCGCCGTTTTTCGGCACGCGATATTTGCCGAGCACGTCCTGCATGGCGCGCGACACGCCGGGGTGGGTTTTCAAAATATCCATGTAACGCTTGATCGCGCCATCCACGTCGTAACCTTCCTTGCGCAGCAAGTCTTCAAATGCGTCGTAGGTTGGAAATTCTTTCTTGCAGGGTGTTGCTTCGGCGCCATTTACATTGTCATTTCGAGCGAAGCGGGAATCCTGCTGATTTTCAGAGGCCGATAAAGATTCCTCCCTTCGGTTGGGATGACATTTTTTCCCATTCGACGACTGGCTGGAGGTCTGAAGTTGCACCAACTTTGCATCGCCAGCCGGCTTGACTTCGAGAAGCATGTCTGAAATCGGACAAACGTGCTCTCTTTCGGCGATGCCGCAACGCAAGCAGAGCGCAAAACGATCGACGTCGCCCTGCGTCAGCTTTTTGCCCTCGAAGAGATGGCGCTGCATGTACTCCATCTTGAAACGCGGGGTGATGTAGATGGCGTCACGCTGCAATTTCGGGTCGCCGCTCTTTTGCCAGACCTGCGCCAGCGGGCAGACGTAGCACGCCGAGCACTTGATGCAGCGATGCAGCGCGTCGAAATTCTCCCGCTCGTAGCCGGGCGTTTCGGTTTTCAACGCCACCTCGCGGACGAATCTCAATCTACCCAAAATGGCCTGCGCGCGCAGTGCCTTATCGAGTGCCGCAACCGAAAAGCGGTTGAGCAAAAGATAGCCGGCGAGATTGAAGAAACGCGAGCGAATCTCCGTCAGCTTGCCGGGATTCAAAACACCATACGGATCATGTTTTTGTTTTGCAACTCGCAACTTGCGACTTGCTTCTTTCCCCATGGCTAATTTAAACAACCCCGCCATCCAGATGCCAAAACCATAGGGCCGCCCATTATATTTTTTAATCGCGCGCCGCGCCAGCACCGGCGCGAGACTGAAATGGCGATAATATTGCAAGCGCTTGCGGCGGTCAGTGAGGAATTGCGGAATGACCAGCGCCTCACCGTTATCCATAATGTAGCAAATCGGCAGAAGCTGCACGCCGAGTTGCTCGGCGAGCGGCATAACTTCATCGAGGTAATCGGCGACGTATTCGAGCGGCAGCATCAGCTCACTGGTGAGCAGGTCGCCGCGCCGGCGCAGTTTCAGCGGCTGAAATCTCTCTTCCCACAAAACGCGGCCGCCGTGGTGATCGACAAGAACGCCGTGGCCAAATTCCAACGCATATCTTTCAAAAGCGCGCAGTTCTTGTTCATGAGCAAAAACGACCAGCAGCGAATCGCGCTCCGGCACACCATCCGGCTCAATGAGTGGCGTTTGCACAACTCCATTTGTCGAGATTGCCGTTTCTGCCACGCGCAAAGCTTTGAGATACGGAGCGCTGAACGCTTCGACATGCAACGGACGAAACGCCACGTCATGCGCGCTCACCTCGTCGCGCAATTTCTTCGCAAAATTCAACACGTGCCGAAACGATGAAAAACTCACCGCCACTGGAAACCCACTCTCCCCTTCTCCCTCTCTCCCACTCGTCCGCCCACCTACTCGCATCGTAATCTTCGTGATAATCCCATTCCGCCCGTTGGTGCCGAGAAAGTTCGCCAATTCGGGATCAGTTTTTGTAAGCGCTTTCACTTCACCAGCGCCGGTAACGACTTCCAATTTTTCAACGACGTTGCCGAGGTGACCACCGGAGAATGCAAACAGGCCGGCGCCGCCTTTGCCGGGATCGCCGACGGAACAGAAGCCGCCGATGTTGGCGTATTTATTTGATGGCCGCATCAGCAAAGTCAAACTATAATGCTGCAACTCTTCTTCGAGCGATTGAAAATCTACGGCGCATGAAACCGTCGCCAGTTTATTGATAGGATCGACTTCAATCGTCTTCTCAAAATTGGCGAGATCGAGAATCAAGCCGCCTTTGGTGGCGAGCGCGCCGCCGAGCGCCCAAGTGCCGCGGCCGCGCGGGGTGAGTGGAATTTTATGCTTGGCGGCGTATTGCACGAACTTCACCAGCTCGTCGCGATTGGCCGGCGTGCAAATACAATCCGGTTCCATTTTAAAGAGACGGCGCAACGTGTTCGGTAGTGCAGCGTAGTCGCGGACGTAAACCGTGCTGCGCGAGAAATTGTCGAACCGCAGCAGCCGCGGAATTTCCCGCTCGGAAATTTGCAGCTCGTCAACGATTTGCTGAATTTTCCGGCGATGCTGTTGCATGTCATATTCCGCTTGCGGCGTCGGCGCGACTTCCGGCTTCCGCCAAAGCGAATCGCTCTCGCGCTCTTTCCACCACAGATCGATTTGCCGGCTGAGATCGGGCGGCGGCGTTTGCGTGCCTTCATTAATAAGGGCCATCATGTCCTGTGGCGACAAGCCAACTTCGTCGTACCGCTTCCATTCGCCGCCCGCTTCTTCGATTTTGATGCGCTCGACGATAAGCGCGCGTTTCTCCGGTGCGAGCTCGCCTTTAGGCTTGACGTTGGTAAAGCCGTTCATGCGGCCCAGCGTGAGAAACTCGTGGCCATTGGGTTTGACGGCGAGCTTGGAAAAGTTGAGTTCTCTGCCGAGCTGATGGCGAAAGTCAGCGGAACCCTTCGCAGGAGATGAAACCGCGCCGGAAGAAATGTTTTCACAGCTCGAGCCGGACGGATCGGAAAATCGCGCGACTTCCCGGTCATCGAGGACGGGCGAGGTGGTTCTGTTGCTCATGATGATGTTTGAAATCTTTATGAACTTGGCGTGGTAGATGAAAAGCGCGGCCTGTTTCGTATTTTTACAAAATAAAAAAGGCGTGCCGCCTACCGTGCATGCTGTCGTGTCAAAGTTGGTGTAGACTTGCTTGCCTTAATCGTGATCGCCTGCGCTTTTGCCGAAAAAAACGGTGAAAGCGTCAAGAGCGCAAGGATGTTCCCAAGCTCAAAATGATTATAAAAATATACCACCATTGGCACATAGATGCAAGTATTTTCTGAAAAATTTTTAATCACCTTAAAAAATTAAGGTGGAGAGATTTTGGCCCAATGTCTCGGATTGGATCAATTATCGGACACCTATGACTTTGGTATTCGCATCGCTGTGCTCTTCATAAGCATTTTTCGTAGCAACAAATCGGTGGACAAAATTCCATAGCCGCAACTTTCACTGCAATGCCTAAACTTGCGAATTGTCTAACGAAACTGCAAATTCGTGCTTGCTTTGGAAAGAAAAAATTTTTATTTTGTTACATCACTTCGCTTTCCTATCAGCATGACGGGTTGCCGGAATTTTTGGTGGGGGTTATGGATCCCAAAAAATATAAACGCTTTCGATTAGCGCCCTGTCCACAACCTCCACCCGGCGGCGGAACTCAACGCGCTCCCAACCTATACTCGTTACGGGTTATTTTGTAACGTCATTGCGAGCGTTTTTCAGCGAAGCAATCCTTTGAAAATCAAGAGATTGCTTCGGCAAAAAGCGCCTCGCAA
>JAKEEU010000130.1 GCA_022616415.1 Candidatus Zhuqueibacterota bacterium
TGTTGTAGTTGTTGGTGTATACAGTTCCTTGCTATTGTAAATGTAATGCTTATAAATAGATAAACCAAACTTTCTAGCCGAAAGTAGGAAACTCACGCTAGTTTCCAATCACGAACCGGCCGCCTTCGCGCTTAAAAGGAATTTTAAGAAACTCCGGGCTGATTTCTTCAACCTTTTGGCCGAGACTCGGCAGCAAACCTGCCGGCATGTTGTCATGTTGGATCAAGAAATAAGGAACAATCTCGTACTCTCCCGGCGGCAGCTCACTGCGCCGGCGCGTAAAAATCAGGCGCTTGTAATAAAACTCGTTCCCGATTTTTTCCACCTCTCGCAAATTGGGGCCGGCGTCTGCCGCATCAATAGAAACTTCGCCAGTGGCCTGGTTCTTCAGAAGAATGCCGCCGAGCAGACCGCCGATCACTTTAGGAAAAACCACGGTGACCGAATCCAACGTGGCGCGCAAAGCGGCCTGCACGCCGACCGGGCCTTCGTAATTTGAAGAGACGACCTCAGGATCCACCACGGTCTTGATTTGTAGCAGTTTAAATAGGTGCCGTGAACTGGTCAGCTCGCCGTTTTTGTCCACCTCCCCGCGCGAATAGGCAAATTCGCCGTTCTGTACCACGACCGGCGTAAAATTCAGCCGGTAATTGGCGACAAAAAAATAGAGATTGAACACGCCGTTGGCATAAGTGGGATCGTTTTGGCGCGCCGGGGGGAGCGTGACCTGAAAGAAGCCATTTTTGTCAGTGCGTGTCGAGAGCGGTGTGCCCTCGAGCCAAACATAAACTCCTTCCGGGGTGACGCCATCACTCAAATCGACCCGGCCGCGGATTTGCACTTTCGGCGAATTATCGACCTTGCCTCCGATGGGGCTTTCCGTGCAACTCACGACAAGCCCAAGGCTAAAAGACGCAGCAAAAGTCAAGTAGCGATAAAAGGCTGAATTCATGTTAGCTGATACACTTTTTAAAGTATTTCACTTTAAAGAGATCTAATACTGCGCGCCCAACGTCAAATAGTAACGGCGATCCCGCAGCGCCAGCCCCTGCAAAACAACATCCCGACTATTCAATAAATTGCGGCCGCTGGCGTTGACAAACAGCTTGAGCTTGGCGAACTCAAAAGATTTGCTCAGATGCACATCGAGATTGGAGAAACTAGGCAAGACGATCTCGGCGAAGCTGACGGTTTGCTGATCGCCGGAGGGCTGACTTTTGAACTGGCGCACCAACCCCACTTGTTCGCCTTCTTGAAACCAGAATCCTTGCAGCGAATAACCGGCGTGATCAACAATCAAGCTCAACGTGCGCTTGAGATCGGATTTGAATGGGAAAGCGGCTTTTTCGGAAATATAGTAGCGCGAAAAACCAATCCCTAAGGTCACTTTCTTGCGTAGAAAGAAGACACTCGGT
This sequence comes from Candidatus Zhuqueibacterota bacterium, assembly GCA_022616415.1. Lineage (GTDB taxonomy): Bacteria > Zhuqueibacterota > Zhuqueibacteria > Zhuqueibacterales > Zhuqueibacteraceae > Zhuqueibacter. The sequence continues at coordinate 1,416 of JAKEEU010000130.1, forward strand.
TTGGCTTCAAAGCCGGAAATGCGCGCATCCGGGACGTTGTCATAAAAAACCACCGGCGAACCGGGCACGATGGCGTAGCGAAACTTGTTGGCGTAATGGTTTTGGAAGAAAATCCCCGACAATTCCCAGCCATAGATCGAGGGGTGGCCGCTGGTTTCCCGTGTCAATGTGAAACCCACTTCGATGCTGGTATTTTCCTCCGGATTCAGATTGGGCCGCACTCGCGCCGCCGCCGTGCTGTCTGCTGAGTTGATCTGTTGAAATAACGTTGGGAATTTGGCGTTGGTGCCGAATTTGATAAACGTGTTGTAGGACAGGTCGTTTTTCACACCGGCATAGCGAAAGGAGAAATTGAAGACGAGCTCGCGCCAATCATTTTGCGTGAACAGGCCGGTGGCACTTTCCGGGGGCGTATCGTTGCGCAAAACCGCATTGAACTGCTCGTTGCGCACGAAATCGTGCCGCAAGCTCAAGCCCAAATCAACAATTTGCGGAGAATTCGCACCGGTTTCAGAATGCAGCTTGGCAATAGCCACCGCGCCGTGATGTTGTTGCTTGAAATCGGCAGACTTCAAGCCGATGGCTGGCTCGATGAAACCGGCCCGATCGTTCAAATAATCCAAATTGGCATGCTGAAATTGATAAGCCAGGAGCAGGTCCACACGCTTGATTTTGAAATTCTTTTCCATGTTCAAATACCAGGTCTGCTCTTCGATGTCGCGGTTCAAAAAGCCGCTGGTACTGTTGAGAACCTGGTGCTCATTCAATTGCCGCCAGGAAGTGGACAGCGCCAGGTCTTTGAGCACGGCCAAATCGCCGGTGTATTTAAGCGACAGCAATTTATTCAAATTGGACACGGTTTCACCATCACGCCGGTTGTCATAATCCTGCAAAGAGTGAATGTACATAGCCCCCAGATTATTTTTTTCCCGGCTCTCGGCCTCCTCGGAAAAATTATAACCGAGATAGGCGATGTGATGCGAGGCCGTGTTGCTCAATCCTTCGTCCTCGTCGTCAACGAAATTTCTTTTGGTGGCGCCGCGCTTGAAGCTATAAGAGCCGTACACCGGGCTGCGGTTTCCCCAGAGCTGGCTGGGATCGACGTGCAGGCCCCAATTGCCGGAACGATAGGTGCCGAACCGTTGCTGAAAGCGCAGGCTGTAATCGTGCTGAACCTTGGGAACGATGTTGATGACGCCGGAAAAGGCTTCAGCGCCATAGAGTGTGGTGTTGCTGCCCTTGATGACTTCGAATCTTTCGATGTCCTCCAAATCGATCAGCGACAGATCAAACTCGTTGTCGAAGGTGCTGTTCAATTTGACGCCGTTGTATAGCACGACGACTTCGTCCGCATTCCCGCCGCGAATAGCGACGGTCTTCTTGCCGCTCAGCTCCTCTTCCACTTGCACGCTGTGGTCGGTGCGGAGCAAATCGCCGGCATCGACGTAGCCGCGAATCTCAAAATTCTTGGCTTCGACCAACGACACCGTTTGCGGCAAATCTTTGGCGATCTCTGGACGCCGGGCCGTCTCGCTTTCAACGGTAACGATGCCCAAGCTAATCACGCGAGGCTGCATGTAAACATATCGCATCGCCGCGACTGAGTCCACTGCCATTTCACGCGGCTCGTAGGCAATATGCTGAAACACCACGATCGCCTTCCGGTCAGCGTATGGAACGCGCAATTCGTAGCGGCCGGCGAAGTCGCTTACCGTGCCGCGTTGAGTGCCTTTGATAAAAATATTGGCATTGCTGATCTCACGGTGAGTATTGAGATCGCGGACGATGCCGCTAATCCTGATTTCCGACTGCGCCCGAATGGCGGTGGGCAACGCGCCGATGACTGCAATACAAGCCAGCAACAGCCATGGCTTCAAGGTTGGACGAGACATGATTGCCTCCTAACGCGAATGACCCGCGGGTTCAAGAGCCGGGTTTTAAATTTTGGACATCGAGATGGAATCTATAAATTTTCCAATTTGCTCTATTGTAAATAGCTCTGCCAATTTTCATCTTGCAGCTCGCCGCGCTTGGTGGAGTGAACCAATTGAAAATCGCCGTTGCCCAAACGATCGACGAAAATAAATTCCGCGCCCTTTTCGAGGCCATAATAATACCAAGTCTGGTAAGGTTTGGAGCTGCCTTCGCTCGGTACGCGCACCACATGATCAGGGTCGCCGTATAAAATGAGAACGCGGCCGCGATCCGTGCGCCAGCCTTCTTTGTTCAAGAACGTATAATGCTGGTTGGCGGCGGCCACGCGGCGCAAATATTCGGTGCGCTTGACCCCGGCACGCTCCAACCGCCCGGCCTCGACTTCGGCCCAAAATCTGGCCAGAAACTCCCGCTTGCCGGTCTCGGACTGAATCTGGGCATACATCTTGATTTCTTCGCCGGTCGCGACATACTTGACGTGCTGAAACTCCGCGTCCAACTCTGCTGCCGAAAGGCCGGAAAGTTGCACCGCCTGAAATGGCACAGCGCCGCCGCCGGAAGCGGAAGCCTGCGCTTGCAGGTGCGGGTTATAAGTAAAAAAAGTTTTTTCCGAGCGCGCCAACTCGTACGCATTTTCATCCAACAAGGAAAGCCGGAACGTGTATCTTCCCGGCGGGACGGCTGTGACGACCATGCTGCCCACTTCGACGCCGTTTTTCACCGTATATTTTTTCGTCTTGGCGGCCTCTTTGACAACCCTGCCATCGGAAGCGACGATCTCGCTTTTGAGCATATACATCGTAGCCGGATTCAAATTATACAATTCGACGTAATTGAACAACATGGGATGGGTGGCCACGCCAAAGACGAGAGCGGGATTGGGAATGACCTCCAGGGAATTTTTGAAAAATAGCGCTTCCTTGTCGCTCGAAGATTGGATGCGGCTGCACAATTCCAAATCACTGATGGCTACCGTTTCGGAGAAGGCCTTGAGGCTGAGCGGCAGGCTGAGGCTGTCGCGCTGGGCCGGATTCAGCGAGTCCGATGCCGCTACCGTAAGTGTGTATTCACCGAAGGGAACGACGTGGCCGGTCTGTGTGGTCAAAGGGAAACGATAGGCGGCGCTGCTCGTGTCGGTGATGATCACGGGCAACAGCATCTTCTGCTCGAAAACGGCGGCTTGGGTTGCTTTATCGACCAGTTTGGCATTCAGTTTGATGCCGGCTCGATAGGCGTTTTCCGAAAAGTTATAATGGAGCAGATTCGGGTAAAACGCATAATAAATTTCCAAGTATCCGGACTGCGCATCGTTGCGGAATCGAGCGTAGTCCAAATTGAGCATAAAGGGTGCACGTGGTGGGGTGAGTTGCTGAGCCAAAAGCTCGCCGCCGGCAATTGCAGCAAGCGCGAGGAAAAAGAAAATTTTTTTCATAGACCATCGCATTTGACCTAATACGAAATCAAATTTGCCAGGAGCCGAAAGGCGCCGGCGTGAATATTCATCAATTGCGGGTGCAACGCCAGATCGACATACGTGCGCTTGCCGTTTCCAACAGTTGCAGTAACAATCAGCGGCAGTCCATCCGGCATGGTGCGCACCGGCACCGTGGCCGCAGTCAACGCTGATCCCGAAATTTGATTGTATCCGCGCCAGAACAGCCACTCGTTCCAATCTTCCGGCGCAATGAAATTCGGCTTGGCGAGCAACACGTGGCTGGCGTCGCTCTGAACCGGCATATTCGCGGCGAGCAGTGAAGACGCTGTCAGCGTCATGTCTTCCCACAACGGTTTTGCATTCCACGCGGCGGCATCTTGCGCCAAAACGATCAAATGCCCGCCGCGATTGACGAACTGGTCCAGCGCTTGGCGCTTCTCGGCGATTTCCGGTTGCAACGTCAAGGCGCGGCGGTCAATAATAAGGACGTCCAGCGCTTCGGTCTGTTGCACCAACCCGTTGCCTGGTTCGGCCAAAACAAACTTGAGATTCAAGCGACGCAGCGCCTCGGCGGCCGGGCTGTTTTTGATGCCCGTCACCAAGCCGACGCGCTTGGCGCCCTCCACCTCGGCGCGGAATTTTCTGGCGGCAAATTTCGCGATCGGAACACCGTCAATCACCACTGGAATCACATAGGTGCCGTCGTCGGGATTTCCTTGCCAGGTGATTGGGAGTGTATCCAGCTTGGTGGCGCCTTTCGAGCTCAAGCGAAACGGATGCCGAAAAGATTGCGCCAGTGAATCCGCGACTTCGATGGTGTCAGCGACGCCGTCACGGGAGATATTCATCAGCCTGATCACGACGCGCTCATTGGGCGCCATCCGCACAATGGGGGTCAACACTTCGGCTACAAATTTGGGCGCAAAGCTCAAGTTGATGGTGTTGCGATGCACGAAGCTTTGCTCCTTGGAGGAGGCGCGATGAATGACAAGCAATGGAATCGCGCGGCCCACGGTGGTCGGTTGAAACGGGTGCTGCCCCACCGGAAAGTTATACGTGACCGGTTGTGGCGTCAGCAGGCGGTATTCCTCGCCGATTTGCAGCGGCAAGCGATGCTGCAAGTCTTCATTGACCACCCACCCCTGATCGAGGCCGGCAAAAAAAATTTCTGTGGTTCCTTCGCCTTTGATGCCCTGCACTTTATTGACGAAAACATAAGTCAGTTGCCGCTCGGTAAGCAGCGTGTCGGTGACAGTATAATCGACTTCGACGCCGAGCAGCGTGCAACGCAGGTTCTCCAGCCCGCTTTTCCAGCCGAGCAAAGTCCGGCGCTCAGCCGGTGTCAATTCAAATTGCCGCCCCAAGTACGAATCCACCGAATCCATGATCGTCACCACACGCGGCAGGGCCTTGTCGGTGTTGCCATCCAAAGTGGCGGCGGTGAGATACTCGACCTGGATCTCGAGGTTGCGCAAGCGGCCTGAGACCGGCAACGGCAGTCCGGCATCAATTTGCGAAGGGTCGGTGGAGCGTTGCGGATAGGCCATGAGATAAGATGGCGCCCGATTTTGGCTCCACCTTTTGCGTTGCACCGCCAACGAGGTGTATGCTCGAGCCGCTTCAGCGCCGAGCTCAGCATAGCTCTTTTTCCAGCGTGGATGGCGTTCATTTATGGTCACGGGCACGCCCTGGCCTTCGCCCTCGTCTATGACCACTCGCGGTGTCGGCCAGGCATGATAGGTGTCGGCGACGATAAAAAACTCGGCGATCTTGGCAGCAGCAACGCTTTTCACTGCGGCCATAACCTCCGAACGAAAGATTTGCCAGCGCAGGCTCTGATTGCCCAACTGCCAGTCGCGTGCGACCAGAATGAGATCAGGCTTGAAATTCGAGATGAGCCGGCCCAGCCGCAGATTCAGCGTGTCGCTTGGCCAAAGCTCTCGCACTTGCGCCGAATCGCTCGCCGCGGTGATATCCGGCAGGTTCAGAAAACGCACGTCACTGCCAAGAAGCCCCATGGCACGAGCGGCTTCTTCACGACGAACCGCGGCAAGATAAGACGGATATTCGCTTTGCACATCGCTCTCGCCGGCTTCGCCGTTGGTGAGGTAGGCGCTCATGGCGTTTGCGCCGCGGCCGAGGCGGAAATAAGCCAGCGCCGCCAAATCTTCAAAGCCGGGTTGCAGCGCAATCGACAAAACTCGCAAATTGCTGCGCAGGTCCAGCGCGCGCTGATAAAGCGCATCGCGCCCGGTTTCCGGGAAGTAAGTTGGCGGCTTTTGAGCGCAACTGAAGAGAAAAAAGAGAAAACCGAAAAAAAAGAGAACTTTTAATGACAGTGTATGAAAAAAAAGCTTGTGCATTATTGTCTCAGTAAAGGTTCGCAACAATGCCTTCAGGCGTCACGCGTTGAAATTTCAAAAAGGGTTTCAATAAAAAGAGCAAGCTTTTACTGCATAGCCAACGTCGACGCCTAAAGGCGATACTACGAACATATATAAAGAAAGGCTGTCCGAAAACCCGGACAGCCTTTCTTGTCATACCGTCAAATTCCGGCAACCAACATTAGAAGCCGAACTTGATCGAGAACATGTTGTTGCTGCTGAAGAAATCAACCTGGCGATAGGCATAATCCAGCGTCAGGTCGATGCCAGGCGCCGCATAGCTCAAGCCGAAGCCGGCGGTGGGACCGAAGATTTGCTCATCAACGCCACTTTCTGTCGGGGAAAGCTCGATGCCGCCGCGCGCGGCGAAGCCGATGGAACCGGATTTGTAACCAAGCTCGCCGCCGCCGCGATAGCCGTCAAGGCTGAGGTTGTTGTTGGCAAAGGTGCCGTTGACGGTCCACGACAGGCTCTCGTTGATGCTGCGGCTGTAGGCAAGCCCGAGCTCCACCGAGGAAGGCAGCTCGAAGCTGGCCGCCTTGCTGGAGTAAAACTGCTCCGAACGCCGGCCGTCGCGGGAAGTGGCCGTCCGCAGCAGACCGGGGCCCTCAAACGAAACTTGCGGCCCGATGTTCTTCAGAGCAACACCCATGTGCAGGCCCTTCAGGCCGCCAATGTTATGGTATTGCACACCAAGATCGAGCGCAAACCCGCTGCCGTTGACGCGGCCCAGCTTCTCCGAAACGACTTTGAACGTCGCGCCGGCAGTGATGGCGTCGGTAAATGCGCGCGAAAAGCTCAAGCCGACGTTCAGGAGAGTCGGGGAGTAAGTACGGCCCGAAAGATTTTCCGGATCATCGTTAGTGGTCAGAGGAATTTCACCGAAGTCCATCGTTTTGACGCTGAGGCCGATGGTTCCGAAGCCGGAGAACACGATGCCAACGGCGCCGTAATTCACCCGAATATCAGCAATGTAAGACATGGTGGTTAAAGTACCTTCCGCCGCATTGGTTTGGCGGGCGAGGCCGGCTGGGTTCCAGAAGATGGCATCGACACCCTGGCTGACAGCCATGCTGGCGCCGCCCATGGCCAGATCCCGGGCGCCGACCGGAATCAGCAACTCGGTGGCTGCCGCGGTTCCGATTCTTTTATTCCGGCCTTCTTGTTGCGCGCTGAGGCTGCTGACCATGACAGCCATCATCACGCAAAATAACAGGAAGGTAAACACAAAGGATTTTTTCATAATCAAATCTCCCGTTGATTGAATTCGTGAATGACTCTGCATGGCGTTAATAAATATCCAGCACCTCTTGCTCTTGAATAACGGCCAGTTTCAGCACTTTCTTGGCAGAGCCGCCGGAAGGCAAGGTCGCATCGATATACGCGATGTACATGCCGCTTGCCACCGGGATATTGTCGTGGTTCAACAGATCCCACTGCAAGAACTGGGCATCGTCATCCTTCTCAATACGGCGCACAAGCTGGCCGGCGAGGTTGAAGATGCGCACCGTGGCCTTGCGCGGCAGATTGTTGAAGGTGACGAATCTGAACAGGCGGTTGGTTTCCGCCGGGTTGAAGGCGTAATACGGGTTCGGATAAACACCAATCTTGTTGGCGCTGGCTTGTTCCAACGCAGCACCAGCGGAAGGCGCCGCCACGGTGTACCGGAAAACGTCGTCAGCCGTATTCGGACGGTTGGGAACAATTGTCATGACGTTCTGATCCGTCCAGGCGTTGGTGTTGCGGCGAAGCCATGTCGCGTAATACATCACCGGTTGGGGGCCGGAAATAATATCGACCTGCCATGCCGCGTTCGGTGTTTCCGTGTAATCCGCGTCGTAAATAAACAACCATTCGCGCGGACCGGTGGCGGCCACATTATCGCTTGAGCCGGTAATGCCTGGATTATAGCGGCCATCCACTTTTCCGCCGGCTACATTGTTTTCCAAAAAGCCAAGAGACAAGCGGCGCGGCGGGTTGGCGTCGACATCATAAACCGCCAGCGGTACGCTCTTGGTATAGTCTTGATAAGAATAACCTCCAACTGGGTTGATGATGAACGGCGCAAATTCCGGCTTGGCCGGCGCACCAGCAAAGCCACGGCCATGCCGATAGGCATAGGAGGCGTTCGGTTGATTCGGATCGAACTCTAAGTCGTTCGCCGCGGCATTGGCAAAACGAACCTCGATTTTCTTCAACTTATCCGCTGGAATGATATGTGTGCCATCACCAAATACGGTACGTGGCGAAGCCCAGCCCAATGCACCATTGAAGCCTTCGAAGCCCAAGCCATCACCGCCTGCCCATGTCAAGAAACGGCTTCCTTGCCAAGTCCAACTATTCACACCAGGGGGCGGGCCGGAGACCAACAGAAAGACGCCGCCTTCCTGGATGTCGTAATTGGTGTCGCCGCTTTGGTTTGTCTGTCCGGAGACGACGACTCTGCCTCCATCCGTCGTGTTCACCAATTTCCAGGTCGTTTCATCATTCACGGTTTCAAATCTGACTTCATAACTCTGATCTTTGCCCGTCTTGTTTGCAGCGGGATTAATCACGACCGGCAATACGACACCATCACTGGCGCCGGCATGTGAGACCGTCAGCGTATCGCCAAACACCGCTGGATACTTTGTGCCAAACGGCACTTTCGAGCGCACGGTGAGGATCAGAGGCTCGGATTCCAGCGCCGCGGGCAAAAAGCCGGTTTGCTTGGCGACGCTGTAAGCGGTCACGCCGAGGTAATATTCCTGGCCGTTGTAAATCTTGTCAAAGTCCAGAATGTGATCGCGGTTGAATTTGAAGTAGCGGGTGATGCCACTGTTTGCGCCGAATTGCACCGGCTTGAACAGAACTTGTCCGGAAACATTGTCGAATTGCTCGTCGAGCACGACGGTTGGGTCATCCGGCAAATCGAAGGTGGCGATGCGCTTGGCCTCACTCAACGAAGCCGAGCGCTTGGGGAATTGATAAACGTTGTATCCCTCGAAATTGTAATCACCCGGTTGGTTCACGATTGTTTCGGTCTCGCCAACGCGCGCCAAGTCGCTGCCCCATTCCAAAATCACTTGGCCGTCCAATTCCGCCACTTTCACGTTCGGCGCGGCCGGCGGCTTCGGCACCTGGAACAAGGCGTTGAAGGTGTTTTGCGCGAAACGGTCGTTGAACTTCATAACCGACACGCTGGATAAGCGATCCGAGCCCAGACCGGCGACGAAGGCGATCACGATTTCTTGAGTGTCAGCCGGCGCCAGACTAAACGGGCCTGTGCTCAAATTGATGCGACGGTCACCGGGCGCAAAGGAATAGCCTGTGCCTAACCCATCGATGAAACCGGTCCGCTTAACCGGATCGCCGGAAAGCGGGAAGCGATTTGGCGTTACACCGGGCGGGAATGGATAGAACTGCGCTTCCACATCCACCGGCGCGTAACCTTGCAACATGCGATACCATCTCCGTGTGCCTTGCGCATAACTGCCAGGCGGATCGGAGATGTTCGAGCCGGCCGAGAAGTACGAGAACGAGCTCATGCCAAGGTTTTTATAGCCGTCAAGGTACTTAAAATTGAAAACCGCTCTACTGCCGGGCGAGGACACACGGGGGCCAGCCAGGAAGTCAAATCCGGCCGCCGGCACCGGCAGGTTGAACTCGTGGTAATCGGAGTCGAGGGCGTTGCCGTTATAAATGAAACCCATGCTCAATGTCGTGTCGCAACCGCAGAGGTCGTCGGCGAAGGAACCAAGATCCGGGTCCGCCCATTGCGCGCAGTACATGCTGTCGAGCGTAAAAAACCCTTTGTTGTTCTGCGCATCGATGGCGACGCCGCCCTTGTTGATGATGCGGAAACGCTTGAAATAGATATTGCCGAGCGCATCGGTGCGCAAGTAGCCCCAGATGGTGACCTGAATTTCCAAGCCGAGCGGCTCTGAGCCGTACAAACCTAAAGTTTGGTTGCGGTCGAGATCGTTGTACACCGTGAAAATCACTTGATCCGCCGGCGAATTCGGGTCGCTGCCGGCCACACCAGGCTCATCATACTTGCCGTCAATCAGGTCTTTCGGATTGGTGAAAGCGGGCGACGCTTGATAGCCGGGTTGGCCGTTGCGCTCGATGTACGGTGCGCCATGCTCCACCGGCCATTCCGCCCAATCCTTGGCGTACTGATCTCTGACGCTTTGCATTTGTGCATCAGTTGCTTCTGCAACGCCGATTTCGTTGGATTCGGCTGCATCACGCCGCAACGCGTTATCCGACATGACCTGCCAGTCACGGCGAACTCGGTAGATGCGGGCATTGGCGTCAGTCGGGCTCAATGGCGTTGCAGCCGCACCCGTGCCATTGACCCAGCCTTCACGCGTGCCGACGCCGTAGGTGGCGCCGCCGGCGCGGATCAGTTGCCCAAACGGCGCTGGAATTGTTTTGGCTTCATCAACGTAAGCCTTGGCGCCGAACATAAAACCATCTTGATAAATAACCCACTTGGTGCCGCGCGGGAAATACGTGCCATTGTCCGCGCCCGGGGAATGATTGGATTGGCCGTCGGAACGAACCCAGGTCCAGAGGTTGTTGATGTTCAAAATCTGGTACCGTGGGGTGCCGGTGGTTTTATAAAGCCCTTGGCCTCGGTTGCGCTTGGTCTTGTCCGGGCCTTCGGCGCCCATCGCCACCGACCAGACACACAAACCGACCAGCGCCAACACCGTGGCGAAAAATCGATACGTGCTCAATTTGTTTCTCATATTTTGCAACCCTTTCTTGTTTAAAGACTCAATTCAAACAAGTGGCAGTAGTGAGTAGCAGTAGCAGCGGCAGTGGCACAGAGAGCACAATTACTCTATGCTCTCTGCTCTCTGCCCTCCGCTCTATGCCCTCTGCTCTTAGAGCTCCAACAACATGCCCAGGCGAATCTGGCGCGGCGAACCGTACAAATCATTGCCGGTGGCGCCAATGTAACCCAAACGGTTTTGCAGGTTAATGGCATTATATAATGCCGTGTAGCTGGGGATGGCAGTGAACGGCGTCGAGAACGGGCTGCGCAACCAACCATCGTCTTCTGCCGTGCCGGTGCTGGGATACACATTGATGATTTGCTTGGTGTTAAACACATTCAACACTTGCGCGTAAATTTCCGTGCCGAGGCCGGCGACAGCAAAACGCTTGCTCAGATTCAGGTCAAAGTTGAAAACCCACGGCGTGGTGGAGCTGTTGAGCGGCTCTACCGGATTACGGTTGCGCGGATCGATCAACGGACGGATACCGATGTTCCACGGACTGGCCTGGCCGAGATCGAGCGGCTCTTTGATTTGTGTATAGTTGTGGCCGCTGTTGAACGTCAACAACATATTCGCACCCAGTCCACTCAGGATGGGGCCGCCGTCGCCTTTGTTGTAGCGATAATCCAACAACACCGTGCCACGGTGGGTCTGGTTGTATCCGAGATTATTAATGAAATTTGGGAAGCGTCCGGCCAGATCATCGCTCACCGGGGCAAAAGAGGCGGTGCGGCTGTCGCCAGTGCCGCGGGCGCTTGACAAGGTATAGTTGAGCCTGGCCGCCAAACGCTTGGTGCGGCGCAATTCCAGCGTCATTTCCAAGCCTTTGACGGTACCGAAATCGTTGTTTAAGAACGCCACGAGTATCGGGTTGCCTGCGGCGATATCGCCCTGCCCGGTGGAAATATAACGATCTTGGCGGAGCAGATCACGCAGATCTTTGTAGAAGGTGGTGATGGTTAAGGCGAAATTATCCGTCAACGAATGGCGGATACCCATTTCGTATTGGGTCGTGCGTTCGGGCTTGGCCAGGAAACCAATGATGCGGCCGCCACCCAGCTCGTAAGGCAAACGTGAAGTGGGAAGAACGTAGCGGCTCAGGTTGCGGACGGAGGTAATGATGCCGTTCAATTGCGACATCTGCACGTATTTGCCATATTGCGCATAAAACACCGTCTTCTCCGTTACCGGGAAGGCAAAATTGACGCGCGGCAACACATAGTTGTGGGCCTTGGTCTTGGTCAACTGGGATTCGTCAATATAGTCGTATTGGGCATCGAAAGCCGGGGCCTCGAGACTAAGCGGTGCCGGCTCGTTGATGTCGATCTGCTCGAACCGCAGGCCGAAATTCAGCACCAAGTCGCGGTATTCGAGCTTGTTCTGAACGTAGGCCGAGCCAAAGAACGGCTTGCGCGGCCCATCCGGTCCGGAGTTGATTTTGTTGCCATCGACATCGTAGCCATAAAAAGTGAAGGCGCCACGTTTGCTCAGCTCGATGCGACGTTGCTCCTCGCTGTCAAATTGCCGGATCACGTTGCCGGTCTGGCCATACAGATAGGTCAAAGCCGCAGCAATGTCGGTGATGGAGTAGAGGCGCATCGTCCAACGCTCGAAACGGCCACCCACCTTCAATTCCCACTTTTTGGTGACTTGGGAGGTAAAGTCAAGCGAGGCGCCGATGCTGGCTTGACTATTAATCTGGTAACTGTTATTCGGCGAGTTGGGATTCCTAAAATTAAAGCCATAAATCGTGCTATATCCCAACGGGCCTTGATAACGGCTGCGGAAACCGGTGTAACCTATCTTGGCGTTCTCCAGGCTGTCCGGATACAATTGCCAGTTGGCGCCAAAATCCGGATCCTCGTTTTCGTATTTCCGATTTGTGTAGGACACTGCCACTTCGTAGAACGTGGTCGGGTTAATGATGTGCGTGGCCTTGAGATTGGCCAAACCATATTGCCGCGTTTCATCCTGTCCACGGTGCCAAAAAAAGTTCGTCAGCGCGCCAGTAGTGAGGGAATTCCAACTGTGTCCAGTTGGGTTCTTCACATTCTGGTAGCTGCCGCTAAAACGAAACTTCAAGTTGTTGCGCAAATCGTAGGTCAGCGTGCCCTGCACCGAATTGTCTTGCCGCCAATTGGAGGGCAGATAATTGCGCTCGAAATCGATAATGCCATTCTCGGGGAGAATCACGCCAACACCGCGCGAATCGACTTCGTCGGTTTTCAGCGTGTCAATTCTCCCAGGCTCGCCGGACCGGAAAGGCTCCAAAAATCTCACGTCCCGGTCGCGCAGATAGTTGTGCTGGGCGGCCACGAAGTATTTCACTTTCCTAAAAAAAGGCAGAGGGCCGTTCAAAGTGAGCACCGCATTGCGGTAACCAAACGACGAGGTGTTGAGAAATTGCTCGCCCGGCTTGGCAAAATCATCGGTGCGATAATCCAGCGTCGCCTTGAACCGGTCGGTGCCACTGCGCAACGTGGTGCGCACGATGCCGGAGTTGGCGCCGCCGAATTCCGCCGTGTAACCGCCGGACTGCAACTGAAACTCTTCAATCGCCTCCTGAATCACGCTGATGTTTTCCGTGTTAAAGAGGGGATTGGTAACATTGGCGCCGTCGATGTAGTAGGCGACTTCGCCCTCACGACCGCCGCGGACGTACAACGTGCCGTTTTGTTGCACGACACCCGCGTTCAAGGACACAATATTCTGCAAGCCACGAATCGGCAGGTTTTGGATGTCTTCCTGCGTGGAAAGACGAACCGTATTCGTGGTGTTGCGTTGCACCAGTGGGCGCTCGGCCACGATTTCCAGCGAGCCGACTTCGATCGCCGACGACGCCAGCTTGAAATCCTGCGTCGTGGTCAAACCGGCGCTGACACGAACGTTTGAGAGTTCCACCGGCTGATATCCGATGTAGGACACTTTCAGCGTGTACAAACCTGCCGGCACACCCAAGACGACATAGTCGCCATTGAGATCGGCCGCCGCACCGAGAGTCGTTCCATCAATCGTTACGTTGGCGCCGATCAAGGGATCGCCGGATTCCCTGTCCGTCACCCTGCCGCGCAGCTTGCCATCCTGCGCAAAAACCAAGGCCGGCAGCAGGAACAAGACGCACACAGCTAACAACGCTTTGCGCAACATGCTTTGCCTCCTTAATAATGTTTGTGGTGAATTAAACGATTTGTCACAGCAGACGAAACTTCTTATATTCGTTAAGGGTTATTTTGTAACTGTCATTGGGAGCGTCTCTCAGCGAAGCAATCTTTTGAAAATCACGAGAGTGTCCCGCTGAAAAGCGGGACGCTCGCAATGACTCACATTCCCACCCGAAACGAGTATATACACACCATGTCCCTTACTTTCTCGTCGAGATTAATAACAACACACGAACGGGAAAGACGCACAGACGCATCGACACGATCTGCCAAGAATTTGCAGCTAATTCGGTTTAATAGTGACCTGAATAATTTGTTTGAGCAAGCGGATTGAATGAGCGGAAGAGCCTACAACCATGACTCTACCCGACACCACAACTTCCTTCGCGTACGTCACGAGATAACATCGTTCAAAAGAAACGACTTCTCTTTTACAGCCAACAGCTTTTTACTCAAGCACAAACAAATGAGGATGGAAAACACACATAAAAAAGATTGGAAACAGCGCGACCTTGTGACCTAATAAGACCGACTATCTCTATGCACGGACTATGCCATTCAATATATTGTTGTTAGTATATTGTTAAATACTATATATAGTGATTATAAAATTTTTTCTATGCAATTAGCTGCATCTATGCGGACAATTGTTGCATAGAATTAAAATAAGGAGCGCGGACTTTCTTGTCCGCAATGCGCGTATGGGCTAGAAAGTCCACCCCAGTACTCAGAATACCGTTAACAAATTTTGTGAAATTCGCAAGCACAAGCTTTACCGCTTTTCCTCAGCCAAGACAAAGGATTTGGCGATGCTGGCCACGACACTGGAATCCTGCACGGCGCTGACCTTCACTTCCAATTTTCTCCGCCGAAGACCACCGAAGCCACCGAGTGTCGCCGAACAATTCACAAATCTTTCGGCGACACTCGGTGAATTCGGCGCATTTCGGTGAAAAAACTTGCTCTGCTTGTAAAGATTTTCGGCTCTCAAAATCTCAGCTACTCTCTCAGCAATTTGCGAAACTTCTCTTGCGACACTTTTCTCGTATTGTACGTGCGCAGGTATTTTTGGTGATCTTCATCCGTGAGATAGGACTCGTTTTCGCCATACGGATAGCGTGACATGCTGTGAAAAGGAAGAGGCGCCACGGTTTGGCCATGCGCCGTGTTGAGATCACCGTCTTTGATCCAGCCTTCCGTGTAGATCAGGTAGTCGCGCCTCCATCCCGGCTGAAGGGCAGGAGCCTGAGTCGCGTCAAATTCCACCGTCACCTCGTCGCCGGCATTCATGATGATATACTTGTCGTCGGCCTTCAACAACAGCGGCAAGACGTCACCGTAACGCGTGTAATAGCCCTCCAGGTCCCGCCACTTAGGCGCTTTTGAAACTTCGCCATAATCAAACCAATGCGGGCCGTATCGCCCGCCCTTGCGATACATCCGTGAAAAGCCGCGATAATGAAGATTGGCAGCAAGCAAAGGCAACATGGTTAGTTGAATCTGATTTTGTTTGGCGGCGGCTTCCAAATTTTCGTGGTAATCTTTTTTAATCGCAGCACCGTGCTCGCCATTAACAAAATCCTTCCAGGATGACATTGCAGCACGAACGCGAGGCGTGGCTGAGAAGAAAACGTGATCCCAGTAAATCTCCATGTTGGTGCGGATGCGCACGCGGCGGTCGCGAGTGATGAACTTGCCGGTGAGATCGACGGCCATCGTTTTATCCTTGCCCATCGGAAAGCCGAGGTTCTCGATCACCGTTTGCCATTCGCCCCGGCGGTTCCTCACTTGCAAATACGGCGAGACGACTTGGGGCCGGCCGGATTGCGCGATGGCGACGTTGATGCTGGCGTCGCTGGGAAAAAGCCACCCGTTTAAAAATAAAACGACACTGTCGGCTTGCGCCGAATCGCCGGGATCAAGAATGATCTCGTGCATCTCGGTGAGGCCTTGAAACTTTGCGGGTTTCAAATTCGAAACGTAAATGTCGTCCTTGGCGCGAAGCGCCGGCAGAAGATCGCTGCCGCGCTCATCCACGACGGCTTTTGGCAAAAGCTTTCGCGCAACTTGATAAAGGCGCAGAGGCGGAAACGGCGGCGGCACGAAGCGCTCGTCAACGTAAATGTCCACCGAATCGGGATGATCGACGGCGAGCAATTTCACCTGATCGAAATACGCCGTCTCCCAAAGCTCTTCCGTGATCTGCAAAGTGTATTTGCCGTCTTTGGCCTTGAGCGCGTCACCGGGAATTTTGAGATACTCCTGCGAGGCGTCCGAAAAAGCGTAAGCGGTCGATCCGCCCATGATTCCCAACGGCATGCCCAGGGCGCTGCGCCACATCATGTCCTTCACAAACGTAAATTCGCGGCCATTCCACGTATAAAGAAAAGCACAGGAGCCTTTCAAAGCTTGTTCTTCGATCAAATCTTGATCGCTGCCGGGATAGAACAGATTTTGCGGCGTGCCGTTCGGCCATAAAATTCGCACCACGTCGGCTTTCAAATGCGCGCCGAGGCCGAGATGAGTGCCCGGTTCCGTGACCACGCGCATCTGATAAAGATCACCGGCTCTGATCTCCACTTTGGCGCCGATGCCGAAGTGGTTATTCTTGCCGCTGCCAGCGCGCAGGCCGACCAATTGAATTTTGAGATAATGATTGGCGTCGCCGCCGTCATTGCGCAACAGACGGATGCCACCGTCGAGACCGGCGAGGAAGATATCCGGATCGCCGTCTTCGTTGTAATCCGCGAGGGCGATTCTCCGGCCCGAAGAGAGGTTCGGCGGCAAAAGCGCAGACAAATCCTTGAATTTTCCGCTGCCGTCATTGTGAAAGAGCAAAACCCCGCGCCCCGACTTGTCAATTGCTTTCCCGGCAACCATCAGGTCGAGAAAGCCGTCATTGTCAAAATCGAAAAACTCGGCGTCCAAGCCGGCGACTTTGCGGAGCGCTCCCAGCATTTCTTTCGAGCGCGCATCTTTTTCAAACGTGCCGTCGCCTTGGTTGCGATACAAAAAATAATCGCCGCCGTCGAGGCCGGTCACGAACAAGTCCAAATAGCCGTCGTTGTCATAATCCCCGGCGACAACCGCGCCGGAACGGCCGTTGCTCGTTAAGCCGCTTGCGGCGGTTATATCTTCAAATCGGCCCTGGCGCAAGTTTGTGTAAAGTATGTTGCTCGCTTTTTCGTTGACGACGAAAAGATCGATATCGCCATCGTCGTCAAAATCTCCGAACGCCGCATCGCGGCATTTGGCATTCAGGGCGGCAAAGCCCATTTTTTCCGCAAGCTCCGTAAACGTTCCGTCGCCGTTGTTGCGATAAACGCGGTTGCCGCCGGCATTGGCGAGAAACAAATCCAGATCGCCTTCGAGATCCAAATCGACGAAGCGAGCGGCGTGGCCGGTATCGGGGTCGCCGACCCCAGCCGCAGCAGTCACGTCGAGAAATTTGCCTTCACCGAGATTGCGATACAAAATATTCGAGCCGTCGTTGACAATGTACAAATCGAGCCTGCCGTCGTTGTCATAATCCGCAAAGATCGCCGCCGTTTCTTTTGCATCATGTCGAATTCCAGCTGCTGCCGAATTTTCGGCAAATTCGCCGAAGTCGTTGCGAAAAAGAAAATGCGCGCCGGCATCCTCACCCGGCTTGTAGGTTGCCACGTACAAATCCTGATCGCCGTCGCCGTCGTAATCCGCCACGGCCAGGTGCGCGCCCAATTCGGAAGCCGACGCCGCTTCATCTTTTGTCTTCGGCACGACGTCCAAGCCGGCAAGAGAAGTGGCGTCGGTGAAACGGATGGCGGCCAAGACCGCTTTTTGTTCCCGCGCCGGCGCCGAAATATTTTGGCTAAACGTGATAACGGGAAACCCGATGAGCGCGCCGCCGGGGCCTTTCAATTCGAGTATGCCGGCTTGATAAAGCGGCGTCAGCTTCAAAAGGTTGTGAAAAATCAGCGTGGGGGTGAGCGCGGCTTTTGCGTTCGACGCCCGCATGAAAGCCAGCGCTTGATCGTAGAACCCCTTTGCCTCTGCTGTTAGCTCGGGAAACTGCCGAATAATCGCTTCCATACGCGCCGTCGCCGCCTCCGCCTTATCATGGCGCAAAAAGATTTCGATGAGCTGCAGCCGCGCAACGATATTGGCCGGTTTCAACTCGACGACTTGGTTGAGACATGTTTCCCCACGCTGGCGAGCTTCGCCGTCATCGCGTTTGAGATAAAGCTCGGCGAGGCTATAGAGCGTCTTAACGTGGCCGGGCGTATTTTTGAGTGAACCTTCCAGCTCGCGAATGGCTTCATCTTCACGATCCGTCAGCTCATAAACTTTTGCCGACGTCATGCGAACGTCGGGATCGTTCGGCTCGAGCTGCAAAGCCTTTTTGATTCGTTCTTCCGCCTGCGCGTATTCTCCGCGGCGTAAATAAACCAGGCCGAGATTGGCGTATCCCAAAGCCTCATTTGGCGCCAAGTCGATCAGCTTGCGAAATTCGGCCTCGGCCTCGTTCAATTTGTTTTCTTCCAAATAGGCCAAGCCGAGCGTCCTGGCGCTGATGACGTCCGTGAGCTTGCGCTTGTCGCCGGTTTGTTTTTTCTCACAGCCAAACGAGAAAAATACCAACGCCGTGACAATGCATATTGCCACCGCCCCGAAGGGGCAAAATATAATAGCCCAAGGTGAAACCCTGGAAATAGGTGTCACCTCAAAAACAATAGCCCCAACGGGGCGAAATACGCCCTTAGTCCCAAACATAACGTTCGTCATATTCGATGTTATATAATTTGAGAAAGGCGCGAAACTCGTCCTGGAATGTCTGCTTGGTATGATGTTCCTTCTGAATTGTAATATATTTTTTCAACGCCTCAACCCCGGATTGTCCGATTGAAAAGGCGCCGAACCCATTCTGCCAATAAAAATTTTTACACTCCGGCCCCTTGGTCTTTATCCACTTCGACGAGCTTTTCTTGACCTCTTCGAGAACTTCGCTCAACGCCACCTTCCGTGAAAGCGAGACCAGCGTATGGACGTGATCCTCGGCGCCGTTGATCGCAAGCACCGGCGATTCGTGGGTGCGCCAAATTGAAGACATATAGGCGAATAATTCGTCTTCAATCTCCGGCTTGATGAGGGGTTGGCGGTGCTTGGTGCTGAAGACGACGTGCACCAGGATGGAAGCAAGACTTTGCGGCATTTTACCCTCCGGTGATTGATTGCGCCCCGTTGGGACTTTTGGGAATTTTGAAATTGCCAGTGAAACCCTGGAGCGAGGGACATTACCCGGGATAAAAGCCCCAACGGGGCGAAATACACCATTCGCCCCTCGCATATCGTTATATTCGCTGTTATAAAATTTTAATCGCACAATCCAGGGTTGTAACGTGGGCTATTTTACTTAGCCCCTTTCAGCGCATCACCTCTATCGAACATTCACGCTCAATAGGCTGGGAGAACTTTCTCGAATCGTATAAACCTGTCCCGTGCGCGCGACGCCGAGCTTGTCCACATTGCCGCTTGTGGGCCAACGAACGGCGATGCTATCGGTTTGTGAATGCGGCCCCAATCCGAAAATGATGGGATTGCTCTCCGATTGCGACAGATAGGACGAGCCGGTGCGCACCATTTTTCGTTGCACCAACTCACCAGCCCAAACAGTTACAGCCGCTCCCACCGCGTCAAGATTCGGTGCGTCTCCAAGCAGGCGAATTTTTATCCAATTGGCGGCAGCCTCACCAGCGTCGCTGCGCAAGAGCATTGGCGAGCCGCCGTTCACCGTGACGAGCAAATCTGTGTCGCCGTCATTGTCAATATCGGCCGCAGCGAGGCCGCGTCCAACAATCGGTTTGGCAAAAGCTTCACCGGCTTGATCGCTGATATCGACAAATTGGCCGCGGCCGTTATTGCGAAAAAGTTGCGGCCTTTGCGCGAAAGTGATGTCCTGTTGCACGGCGTTGATTTCCGGCTCGATATGGCCGTTGGCGACGGCGAGATCCGCGTAGCCGTCGAGATCGAAATCGGCAAACAACAACCCGAAGGTCAACGTCAAGAGCGTGGATTTGGTTAAACGCGCGGCGCCGGCGAGATCTTGAAACAGCTCTTTATTGATCTGTGTATAAAGCGACAGCGGCTCGCGTGAAAAGTTGCCGATGGCAATCGCCAAATTACCCTGGTTGGCAAGATCGGCAACGTCAATGCCCATGCCGGCGCGGGCGCGGCCGGCTTCGTCGTAAGCGACGCCGGCTTGCAGCGCCATATTTGTAAACGCGCCGTTGCCTTTGTTGAGATAAAGAAAATTGGGTTGCGTGTCGTTCGCGACCACGAGATCAGGCCACCCGTCATCATTGAAATCCGCAATGGCGACGCCCAACGATTTGCCGTCGGGATTAAACACGCCGGCGGCCTCGGTGACGTCTTTGAAACGCCTGCCATCCAAATTGCGGTAGAGCCGGCAGGTTTCACCTTGATATTGCTCCGGCGTCGCGTAAGATTTGGTTTTGCCGTCGAGTGTGGTGAATAAATCCGTCTCGGGCGTCCACTTGACGTAATTGCAAACAAACAGATCGAGACGGCCATCGCGGTCGACGTCGACCCAGGCGGCGCTCGTCGACCACGCCGGCGACTCATCACGACGTTCGCTGCTTCCGGTCACCTCGGCGTCCGCAGTGACTTCCGTAAATTTTCCCCGTTCATTACGCAGAAGCTTGTTGTCCCCGACGGCGGCCAAATAAATATCCGTGTCGCCGTCGCTGTCGTAATCTCCAAGTGCGCAGCCCATGCCGTAGATCGTAAAATCAAGGCCGGCTTCCGAGGTCACGTCTTTAAAGCGGCCATTGCCGAGATTGCGATACAAACGAGGCGTGGGCGGTTTGCCGCTCTTTTCATGGCCCGGCCAATATGAGCCATTCACTAAAAAAATATCCGGCCGGCCGTCGCTGTCGTAATCGAGAAAACCGCCGCCGCTTCCCAGCGTTTCCGGCATCCACTTCTTGCCGAACGCGCCGGTTTCGTGCGTGAAATGAATGCCGGCGGCGCTGGTGATGTCGGTGAAATGAATCGTTGCCGGCGCGGCAACGCTGTCCGGAATGACGTAGCCTGGCTTGGCGTAAGCCGGCGGCGGAGATTCAGCGGCAGGTTTTTGCTTGCTGCAAGATGAAAAGCAACATCCGATCACAGCCAGAAGTAGAAGGCGCTTGCTCCCGTGTGTCATCAATTTGATCCATTGTCAAAATTTTTGCACTTCCAGAATCGCTTCCATTGGCAGTCCGGTTACTTCCGCCACAAACGCTGGATTGCTTCCTTTTTGAAGGAGCGCTTGCGCTACTTCCATTTTGCCTTTTGCAATACCATCTGCAAGACCCCTCGCCGCGCCCTCCGCAAGACCCTTCTCCATGCCCTTTTCCATGCCTTTTTCCATGCCCTTCTTCATCCCAATGTCTTCCGCCGTGGTGAGCTCTGCATAAGCAGTCCATAGTCTTTTCAAGCTCTGTTCGTATTGATATCGCTCATCGCGCGTCAGGTTGTAATATTCTGCCAAGGCGAAAGCTTTCTCAAAGACCGGGTCTCCTTTGAAAAACTCCGGCATTTGATCAAGAGAAGGAAGGTAAATCAAAAAGTAAAGCCATTTGTTGAGATGAAGGTCGAGGCTGTATTCCGGCAGGGTTTCGTCAAACAAAGGCAATTCGATGGTGATGTATTTCAATTTGGGGTAGAACACCTCGTACGGCGCTTTATCATTCCGGATGCTGCTGCGCGTGATCACGGTCTTGCCGCCGTCTTCGAGGGTATAACCCAAGACGGCAATGCAATAAACGCCGTCGAGCCGAAAATCCCACGGTTGGTTTGTGCTTTTGGCGTTTTTGCCATAAGGCTCAAGCGGCTCTGCAACCTTTGACAATGGGATTCCTTTCGGCGCCTGTTTGGAAATCGGAAATGTCGAGTAGTACACCATGCGGTCCTTGATGTACGCGATGCGGCTCTTTTGCATTTCGACGAGAAAATGGTTCCATTTGTTATCGGTGCAGTAGACGTCGTAAATTCCGGTACGCTCATCATTTGCTTCCGGGGTTTGCTCTTTGTCCTCGAAACGGATATCCCGCAAAGGCGCTTCCAGCTCCAAAACGTCGGCAATAAAGCTGGCGGCGATTTCTTTATGGGCTTTATTACCGAACAGCTTCTTGAAGCCAAAATCGGTGGTGGGATCAATATATCTTGACATCACGCCCTCCTGTAGTTCCTTTGAAGTCGCGCAGTTGGATAAATTAACTCGTTCCAGCTATATTAGTTGAATTTGCCGTAAAAAGCAAGCAAAATTGTAAACTATTCAACCGTTCGGAGGCTTTGTCTTTGTAGGTTTATTTCATCACCAAATCGTTGAGCATTCGCTTGACAGCCGAGCTTTTGATGGCCAGCTTATGCGTGCGAATCGGCTGCGCCATCAAATTGGCGCCGGCATCTTTGAGGCGATAGCTGCGCGTTATTTCCTGCGCCGATTCATCGATTTGATAGAGCTCATAAGCGGCTGCCGCCACCTCGGCTTCTTGCCGGCGGCCCAGGGCGCGATGGCACAACATCTGATGATAGTGCGCAATGCGATCCTCGGGATCGATCTTCAGGACTTGCGCAAAGGCTTCCAGCGCGCGCTCGTATTGTTGGTCGAGATAATACGTTCGCCCTAAATTCCGCCACGTCGCCCGATCTTCGGGGAACTGCTCGAGCACGCGTTGATAGGCCAATGCCGCTTCCGCATAGCGTCCATCTTCCTGCAGAACGAGGCCCCACACCCATGCGACTCTGGCATCACTCGATTTTATCCTCTCGCAACGCCGCAAATACTCGTAAGCCTTGTCAATGTTCCCATCACGCACGGTGGTCTTGGCCAGATTCAAGGGGCCTTCAATGGATTTAGGTTGGAGCTTTTCAACTTGTGCAAAAGCGTTGGCCGCGCCGCGTGTGTCGCCTTCCAGCAGCAGGCCGATGCCATAATCATTGAAACGCATCCACTCGGTGGGTGTGGCAGCGGCGGCAGCAGGAGCAGTGGCAGTAGCAATTGGCAGTTTCATGCTATCGGCGGCAATCTCGGTGATGGGAAGGTCAGGTGTTTTATCAAACTGCTTGAAGCCATCCGGATTATTGGCAAAGGAAAACTCGGTATAAGCACGATCGAATTTGCGCCACAACAAGCGCGCTTGCATCGTCAGCGTTTTGCCTGCCAACTCGGGGGGGACGGCGAATTCGTAATGCGCGACGTCCGCCGTGCCAGGGCCGATGACGTTGGCAAAAACCGTCACGTGAATATCCTGGGCGTTGCGTTTATGAATCGGATTGCCGTTCTTGTCGAGAATGAGCGCTTTGTAGACGTGCGCCATCGGATCGAGATGCCCATCGCTGCCGATATAACCACTGATTGCTAAAACATTGCCGGCATCGTCGCGCAAGCTGAACTCCAGCCAGCCTTCGTTGGAATCGTTGGTGCCGCCGGGGAAAGTGTGGCCGACGCCCTTGTTGCGAACCACGACGTCGACGGTTGCCTTTTCGCCCACGGCCAAGGCCGGCAGCGTGCGGTCCATCGCCATGATTGGCTCTTTCATCCGCTCAGTGCGCAATGCAAAAATATCGACGCTCAGCTTTTCGTCGCGCAAAAATGCTTCGATGCGCTTGATACTCTCGTGGTCGCCCCGCACAAAGGGCAACGCCGTATTGACCGCGCCGAAGCGGTGCGATCTGACCAAACCGTTTTTGGCCGCGACATCGCCGCGAGTGGCGGGCTCGAGCGGCATGTGGCACTCCTGGCATTCGCGTTTCTTTGGCGGCAAATAAAACGTGCGCGAGGCGTTGAGCGCCACACCGCTGTCGTGCCAATTGTCAAACTCATTTTGCCCGCGCAGCCAGCGATAGTTGTTGACCGGCACGTTCAGCGCGACTTTGTGGCAGGTTGCACAAAATTCGCTGGTGCGGAAAAAGGGCTTCAGCATTTGCCGTTTGTGTACTGTGGGCCTGGCTTTGAGCGCGGCGTCGTGGAAGTAAGCGCCCCAACTGCCGGTTTTCGACGCGGCAAACAAATACGGATCTTCCTGCTCGTCGGCGATGTTGTAATTGCCGTTGCCGGTGCGGTTATGAATCTGATCGATGGCGTGACAGGCAAGGCAAGTGAGGCCGGCCTGCGCTTCGGGCGAGGCGCGGTCAATCGCGGAATCCATTTTTCCGGCCAGCATCAGCGCCGGATCGTGACAGCCGCTGCACCATTTACTCTTGACCATGCCGAGGCGGCCGACGGTTTCAGGATATTGTTGAATATGCTGCTCCACGAAAACATTTGGCGCGATGGCATTTTGGCGCATGTCATTAATCGTTGCTTCGTAAAACGGATTATTGAAAGAAGAGAAACGATGCACCGAGACGGCCCATTGCGCCACGACGTCCTGATGGCAGCGATTGCAAGTTTCGGCGCCGATCGGCGTGTCTTTGACGAAACCGTATTTGTCGAGATCGGTTTTGAGCTTTTCCGGCGACCCCAAATCGTTGCGCGTGATGATGCGCGAGGGCAGATAACCGCCCGAGCTCGTCGTTGCTGCCGAAGGAAAGAAAGGGCTGGCGGGAGGAACAAAGCCGGTTGGAATAAATGCTGGTTGCTGGTTGCTGGCCGCTGGTTGCTGGTCGCTGACCACAGGTTGCTGGTATGGGTTATTGAAAAATTTTTCGAGGTTGCGATGTTTGGCGCCCGGCCCTTGGTGCAAGCCTTTATTCAAAGCCGCTTGCGCTTCTTGCGTTCGCACGATGCCCCGATGGGTGAAACTATGTGCGATCGCCAGAACGACAACGATGCTCGCCACGGCAATCAAGAATCGCTTCAGCGCAGCGCGTTTGGGTTGAACAAAGCTGGCCGCCCGATGCACAAAGTATCCCAAAGGCGCCAACGCCGCACAAATTACGTGCGCCCACCACGCCCAACGGTTGTCACGGCTGGCCGCCGCCGTTAGAATGAACAAACCGGTAACAGCCAAAACCAGGCCAATCGCGACGTAGCTCACGCCGGAAACGATGCTCGACGAATGGCGCCGCTTCCAAACCTTGAACAAATGCGCCATGGCGAAAATCAACATGAACGCCACCAGCAGCAACCCGGCGCCAGTGTGGGTCAGCACCATCGCTTGAAACAAACGGGGCAGGGAAATGTCGCTATCGGCAAAGAAGCGCCAGCCGAGCGCATCCGCCAGCCGGTTAAGGAGAAGATAACAGGTGTTGGCGAGCATGAATGCGGCCAGCACTAAAGCGGCGACCAGCATTCGCTTCAAACCTGGAGATAACAACGAGGGCAGGACGGTTTTTCTTGAGTGACTTATCATAGTATTTACCCGAAAAATTTAAATAAATCTTTGGGAATTAGCAAGCGCCTGACGCGGTGTAAAAATTCAGTAAACCACGTGTAGAATTCTATAGAATTTGCCCAACGGATGAAAAGCGACCAACGGATAAGAAAATCTTTGTCTCTATAGACAAAATAATTTAGGGCAAAACAATTTAAATCTCTTTTATGCTTTGAATCCGTTGGTCGCTTTTTTATCCGTTGGATATTCAAGGCGATGACACGATCTAAAACGAGGCTCACTGGACATTTACATACAAACTGTGATCGAGCCGCACTTTTGGCATTCGAGCTTGGGCATGGCAATCAGCCTTGCCTTTCTTTTGCAATTTGGAACGGCGCGCTTCTCTGCTTCTTCATGCCGGAAATTTTGTCCTGCACTTCTACCTCCAGCTCGTATTCACCCGCTTTGAGATTGGCAACAGAAATGGTGAAGCTTTCTTTTGCCGCCGGTGCCGTCGATTGAAAATCAAACGCCGAGGCGATCATTTCGGCGCGCGCGATTTTCTTTCCTTTGCGCTCAAACTTGACAACGCGGAAATCTATATTGAAATGCCCGGCGCCGCCATCATCAAGATGAAGGTGGTAGATTTCCAAATACACCTTCAAGGCATCCGGTTTGCGGATTTGCCGGCTTGGTACGACGGGATATGGCAGCAGCCCGACCTCGAAGCCTGCAGGAGGCTCGACGCCGATGACCAGATCACTCACTTCGAGTTGTTGCGGATTCGAATCGAGTGGGGTGATTTTCTCGAAGAAATCTTTTCCGGCGCCTATCGGTGTGCCGGTCTCAGTTTGAGATTGTTGCGTAAATGCTTCGACCGCAAGCGTATAATGGGCTTGCGTTTCCTGATGCGGCGTGGTCAACACGGCGGTATGGTCGCCTTCTGCAATCGGGCTTGATGAAGTCCGCTGCACTTCATCCATCTCACGATCGCGCACGATAAATGTATAATGGATCCGATAATCTGGCTTGGCCGATTCGTGCAATCGTTCTACAGGCTTCCTATTGCCGAGCCCTTGCGGAAAGGCAAAAGCAACAAAAACCAGCTCGGGCTGATTGCGATCATCCAAAAAGCGCGCCGGATAAGAGCTCACCTGAATAATGGGAATGGCATTCCCGGCATCAGACCGATCAACAGGGGCAAATCTTCGCGCCGGATTATCGGCATCCGCCAACTCGAATTTGTTGCGCACACCACGCACGATATTGTCGTTGGGGAATCTATTCGAATGGCTGGATCGAAACCAAATCGATTTCAGCTCGTCGTAACGCTCGGCAAATGAATCGTCGAAAGCATAGAGATCGTTATAGTACATGAGCTGAAGCAGCGCCCCCGGCAAGATGCCGGCGGTATATCTCGAGCTGACTCCTCTGAAGGCCTCGTCCGGTATGAATTCTTCCACGCCATTTCTCAAGCCATAAAAGCCGCGCCCAGCTTCCTGCCCGAAGACGTAAATCACCGGTTCTTTTTCATTCAAGGAATGGTAAACCCATATCTCGCATTCGGCGAAAGCCAAATAGTTCCGCAGCGCACTTTTAATGAGCGCCATTGCTTCGGGGGAAAGATTATAAAGTTCTCTCAACCCCTCGATCTCGTCCAACCGGTTGCCGAGAACGAGCAGATTTTTTCTGTCCGGTTTGCCATACTTGACATGGATCAACCCTCGATCATCGGTGCCGTAGATCGTATTGCCCGCCTTTTTGAAGCTCTTGCGGGCGTAGGCAATGCGCTCCCAATGCTCGACCAGTCTTTCGTTGGTTTTTGTAGTCGGGGTCGGATCCTTTTCAATCCAAAAATTTCTGATTTTGGCGTTGAGAGCCGGATTCCCTTTCTCCAAGTCCGAGCGCCAAGTTTTGTAGTCATCTTCAGCAAGGATGGGGGCGGTCCTTTCAATCTCGGTTGCGATTTCGTGCTCGTATTCTTTTGGATCAGCCTGTGAAAATCCCCAATCGTATAGATCGCAGGCTTGCTCGTAATACGCCGTGGCGCTTTGCTCGGCAGCCAATTCGATGAAGGCAATGCCGACGCGGGGATCGGATTCGCCTTGTGTTGCCAAAGCTTCTTTGCCAAGCGCCCAAGCAGCGAGCGCTTTCCGCCAATCTCCGGAAATTTTCAGCTTGATTCCTTCGCCGTAATAATCGCGATGATCAACGGCGCGGCCGGAAAAGGCGGCGCGTGCAGGGGATTGGGCTGACGATTGAATGGATATGGCGAGCAGTGCAAACAGCCCGGCCGAGATAGAATTTGGGACCATGATTGAGCCGTGTTAATTATTTCATTGGTCAATCTTTTTGCCCGTGACGAGAATGATCGTGAGAAGAGCTGGAATGCTCCATCGGCGTTATGTTGGGTGACAGGTCGAGCTGTTGAAGCTTCACGGGAATAGGGACAGGATCGCCTTCCCGGATTTTGAGCATCTGATCCATTTCAACATTTTTGAAGATTTGAACCTTGCCGGTTGTCGGCCAGGTGATTTCAATCTCGCTGATTGAAGTGGCTTGTCCAAGACCGATCTCTTGCTGCAAACTCGAAGCGCCAAAGCTGCCGCCGGTCGTCACGGTTGAGTAAATATCCCGGCTCCCATTTTCCATGTCAACGGCAATTTTGATCCGCGCGCCGATGGCGGCGCGATTGGTTTGAACGCCTTCGAGCTCGAGTGTGATCCAATGATTGCCATGGCCGGGATTTTCAAAGAGTACATTTTGAAAGACATCGCCGGGCAGGGCGCCACCAATAACCTCATAAATATCCTGATCGCCGTCATTGTCGAGGTCGCCGAAAGCAACGCCGTGGCCTTTTTGCAAATGCCCAAACCCGCCGGAGGTGGTGACGTCTTGAAAGTATCGGCCCTCGGCATTGCGAAACATGCGGTTGGGCATGAGCGAGCGAAAATCCGGATCGCCGGTGCCAAGATAAAAATCCAAATAACCGTCGTTGTCGAGATCGCCGAAATTGCATCCCATCGTGTACAACACTTTGTAGAGCCTGCAAGCTTTGGTGACGTCGGTAAATGTGCCGTCGTGGTTGTTGCGATACAATCGCGCCCGCTCGGCCTCGGTTGGAAGGCCAAGATAATCCGCGGCGACGGAGCCGTGCGGCGCATAATAGCCGGAAACGAAAATGTCCAGCCAGCCATCGTTATCATAATCCCAGAACCAAGTCGGAAAACTTATAGTCGGCTCTGTTACGCCGGCTTCGATGCTTACGTCTTTGAATGACCACCGGCCCGAGGCATCTTTGCCTTCGTTGCGATACAAAACATTCGGCTCATACAATCTGGAAACATATAAATCCAACCGGCCATCGTTGTTATAATCTCCCCAGGTGGCGCCTTTGGCAAAGCCGCCGGTTGTGACGCCCACTAGCGCGGCAACTTCTGAAAATGTGCCGTCGCCATTGTTGTGATAAAGCTCGCAAGGATGATGGAGCGATTTGTACGATTCGTTAGCAATAAAAAGATCGATCCAGCCGTCGTTGTTGTAATCGCCCCAGGCCGCGGACGGGCTGGGATGGAAGCTGAGCACGCCCGCTTCTTCGGTGACATCGTCAAAAGCGCCGTCGCCGTTATTGCGCAAGAGCGAATTGGGATGCTCGCCATTCTCATAGAGCCAGGCGCCCCGCAGCACGATCACGTCGGGGTAGCCATCGTTATTGTAATCTGCATGGCAAATATTCAGCCCGCCGGTAATTCCGATCAATCCGGCTTCTTCGGTGTGCTCCGTAAATATTCCGTCGCCATTGTTGCGGAAATAGCGAAGTTGATCGAGGATGCCCCAGGAGGAAGCCATGATATCCAAATAGCCATCACCATCAAAGTCTTCCATGATGCTTCCTCCGGCCAAGCCCATGACGTCCAAACCCAGATCGGGCGCGACGTCATAAAACCGCTTGATGTCGAAGCCAGACGCAAATACTTCGGGCGGGATGAGCCATTTCTTTGGCATCTGGTTGGGATATTCACCCAGGGTCATGTAGGCGATATTCATAAGCCAGCGGTAATTCAAATTGTCCGGGTATTCGTCCAAAAGCGCCAGGTATTCGTTGATCGCCGCGCGTGAGCCGCGTTGAATGGTGTGAACGCCCTTCCCTTCAATCGGCAGCAAGCACGATTCAATCGAATGCTGGATGACGCAATTATCCTGCTCGCCCAAGCGCAAATAGGCGAGGGCCAGATCGTCTCTCACGCGCATCACAAATTCCGGAGGCGCCATAAACTGCCTGGTTTGTTGCAACACTTCTTTGAATTGGTTGATGGCCTCCTCGGTCTGGCCGTTATTCAGGAGCTCCACGCCAATGCGATACATAACGGTCAGCTTGCCGGGGGGATCTGGCGGATTTAACGTACGCAAGTATTTCACTCTTTCCGCACTGGCAAACAAGTTGGTTTGGGAATCGATATTTTGTGCGATCTGTTGCAATCGTTCAGCCATGCGCCGTGTGCCAGCGGATTGATAGGGACGAGAGGGCTGGCGCCACAAGGCAAGCGCGGCGATGCAGAGAATCGCGGCCAGAAGGGCAGCGACGTATATCTTTTTCTTTCTAGTATGCATGATTATTCCGCACGAACCGTTATCTTCCCATCAAAGCCAAGCGTCATTTCTCTCGCGCCGGCCGGAAATTCGAAGTTGGAAACACGACCGCCGGGCCAGCGCACCCAAATTTTTTCCGGCTGCTGCGATGCGCCCATCACCTGTGTGGCAGCATCCTGCGACCAATAGCCGGAGCCTGCATGAACTTCACGCGCCGGGCCAAAGCCATCGGCATAAACGAATCGAATGGTGGCGCCAACACCCAATGGATTTTCCTTGGGGCCGGCCAAGCGAATGCGCAGCCCGGGCTTGGCACCGAGGTTGCGATAGAGCTTGGTCGCTGCGCCGTTTTGCGTCACCACCAGATCGACCCGGCCATCCCGGTCGTAATCACCCAGAGCCGCGCCGCGCTGCTCGCCGTAAACTTTAATGCCGGACTCCTGCCCGGGAACAGGATGGAGCTTGCCGGTCCCATCGCCTTTGAGCCAAAGCCCTCGCCCGGCATCGCTGCGTGACGTTTCAATTTGATAAGCAAAAAAATTCTGGCTCAGAAAAACATCCTCGTGGCCGTCGCCGTCAAAATCCGCCACCCCAACGTAAAAGGCCGGGGCAAATTGCGCCTCCGCCGGCAGGGCCACTGCCTCAAAGCGATCATCGCGGTTGAAAAATATCGTGTGCGCCAAGGTATTCGCTCGAACCTCACCGGCGTGGTCGAGGCCGGACCCGATGATCTCGCGAAGATTGCTGCCGCCAAATTGCTTGTAAGTCGGAGTGCGCGAGCGAACATAAGGCATCGCATTCGACATGTACGATAGCCCGCGCTCCGGCACCAGCGCGTTCATGCCCGGATCGAAGTGCGCTTCGACAATATCCAGCGAGCCACTCTGGTCGAAATCGGCGTAGTAAATCCGCACCGGGTGCTCGGCATCGGCGTGATACTTGTTATTCAATCCCCAATTGGTGGCGATGATGTCAAGCTTGCCGTCTTGGTTGAGATCGCCGGTGGTCACGCCATTCCACCAACCTGTGTAGGGCGCCGGGCCCAATTCCGCCGTGGCATTTCTAAAAACTCCGGCATCATTGCGAAAAACCATCACCGGGCCCCATTCGATCGCCAAAACTAATTCAGGGTCACCGTCGCCATCAAGGTCGCTAAAAACCGCGCCGCAGACCAGGCCAATATTTTTTAGCGGCGCCGCATTCGCTTGATCGATGGTGAAGTCGCCGTTTTCATTGCGATATAATCGTGAGGAGGCGGGCTCCGGGTAGCGCCCCGGAATGGTTCGCCCGCCGGCAAAAAGATCGAGATCGCCATCGCCGTCGTAGTCCGCCATGCACATCGGCCCGAGGGTCGAAAAGTCGCCGGTTAATTTCGTGGACGTGTTGTTCTTAAAATCAAATCGCCGCACAAAGGCGTCACCGGTTTTTGCCTCCTCAAAGTTTGAATGGCCAACCAGCAGCGAGGTTGCTCCTTCGCTCGTCCAACCGAGCACGGCGGTTTGATCGTGTGCTGTCTTTTGATTAGAGAAGGAATTTTGCCGGCGCTGAAAGCCCCCTTTGCCGGTGTTACGAAAAAGCGCCGGCTGGCCGCCCTTGCCGCTCGCGATGATCAAATCCTCAGCGCCATCGCCGTCGACGTCGTGCCAGGCCACCCCGGGGCCCAATTGGCTCAGGCGATATGGCAATAGTGATTGCCGCGCAAAGTCATCATAAGAATCTTCGTGATGCACATGGCGGATTAAATCGCTGACATCCTCGAAATAAAATGAAGAAGAGGAAGGGGCGAGATGATTCGAAGGTTCACCCGGCGAAGCGGTGGACTCATCGATCTCATAAATGCGGTTGGGCTTGGTGCCGGTGACGATACTGCGTTTGCCGCTCCGCCATTTGACTTCAATCGAGAGCTCGGCATCAGCTTGGCCGGCAGCGAAGACATACAAAGGGTCGGAACCCGAGGCGTAGTAGCCGCCGCAGATCACTTCTTTGGACTGCGAGACCGGGCCGCCCCAAACGCGAATTTTGCCGCCAATGCCTTGAGTGTTTGGCGCCAGCCCACGCAACCACACCGCCAGCCGCGGCGCCACACTCTCGTTGCGGTAAACGCCCGCGGAGGTGTCGAAGCGATTGGTGACCACGTCCAGGTCGCCGTCACGGTCAAAATCCCCCAACGCCATCCCGTGGGAAATGTCCGTCGAAGCGAATCCCCAAGCCTGGCCCACTTCCTCAAACTTCAAATCACCGTGATTGCGAAAAGCGAGGTTCGGGGTTTTGAGTCGGGGATACATAAAGATCACATTCCGATAATCCAACAAGCCCAGCACGGCCCGCTGCCGAATGATCATATCGGTATCAGAATCCTGCACATCAGAAAAATTCCCGGTTGTCACCAGAAGGTCTTCGCATCCATCCAGATCGACGTCGAGAAATACGGCCGACCAGGACCACTCCGAGGCTTCCACGCCACTGTATTGCGCGATCTCGGCGTAAGTCATGTCGCCGCGATTCAAAAAAAGCGTGTTGCGCATATACTGCGGGCGATTGTCAATCGCGCCGATGGCAAGCGGCGTTGGCGCCATGGTGCCCATCTGCATTTTGCGGCGCTGATGCTCGCGGCTGAGCATATCGGCCACAAAGAAATCAAGGTCGCCGTCGCGATCAAGATCGGAAAAATCCACCGCCATCGACGAATGGCTGGTGTTGCGCATCGCCAGCTTGGGCGCGGCTTGAAAATGCCCGGCGCCGTCATTGATCCAGAGGCGATCGGGGCTTTCAAAATCATTGCAGACGTAAATATCCGGATCGCCGTCATCATCCATGTCCTGAAACCGAGCCATCAATCCCCAATCTTTAAGCTCAGGGACGGGCTTTCCCTCTTCATCCCGAAAAGTTCCATCGGTGAACGAAACCGGATGAAATTTTCCCTGGCCGTCGTTGAGATAAAGCAAATCGGCCTCTGCGGTTTCAAGCCATAACAACTTAGTCCCCCGAAGTTCAAGCGTATAATGCTCTTGAAAGGCCGGCGCAATTTGATAGGTATCGCCGGCTTTTTGAACGATGTTATTGAAAGTCAAATCGTAAGGCGAGTAAATGTCCTTCGTGCGAATGGTTTTGTAATTGGCGATATAAAGATCGAGATCGCCGTCTCCCTCGATGTCGGCGAGGGCCATCGAGGTCGCGCCGGTCTTTTCCGTGAGGCCAGCGGAATTGGTTGCTTCAGTGAATTTGCCGGCACCGTCATTGAGAAAACAGGCATTCTGCCCTCCGATTGCCAGGACAAGAAGATCGAGATCGCCGTCGCCATCGATATCGGCGAAGGTCGCCCCGGTCGAGAAGCGATCCGGACACGCGACGCCCGCCTCTGCCGTGATGTCGTTGAATTTCCAATTGCCGAGATTTTTATAGAGCACATTCGGCCCATCGAGCCGGCAGAAGTATACATCAGCCCATCCGTCACCATCAGCATCCCCGACGGCTACGCCGGAGCCGTTGAGAAGCACACGATTGCTTCTTATTTGCTCTTCGGTAAGGCGGTTGGCAAAGGCGATGCTGGTTTTGGATGCCGGAAGCGGCGTGAAGCCAGCCTTGCCCGAGCTTGGAACACGAAGCTCTGCCCATCGGAAGCCGGTCTCTTCATGCCATTCGAGCGTTTTCTCCGGCCGATTTTGGACAAAAAAATACATCCCCCCTGCCACGACCAGAGCCGCGGCAATAAAGAGCAGCTTTGTTTTGTTCATTCTGAGAATTTGTTCTCAGGCTTATTGGCCTTCATCTTTTTCCGGCTTTTCTTTGTCTTCAATAACCACATCAGACTCAGTGGGGGATCCGCCGCAGGCTGGGAGAAAATAGGACAGCAACACGCACAGCGTTGCCATCACCCACCACCACCGCAGCTTTTTTGGGATCATTGCGCTTTTCATGGTTTGCTCTTTCTTAATTGTAAATGTTCAGCGAAGGTTTACCTCAAACCGACAAGTGAATAAAGCAAATTAACCCCAACGGATTGAAACAACGCAACGGATGAAAAGCTTTTATCAGTTGCGTTGTTTCTATTCGTTGGGAAAACTTGCTCCGTTTATAAAGATTTTCGGCTCTCAAAATCTCTGCACCATATAGACCATGTATTTGCAGTTAGGCGCTCTAGTTCATTTTTCCACCAAAGCGTTGACTGATGATCTCAACTTTTCTCCTCTAAGATTCTTAAACGCAATTCTACCCTGACGATCAATTACATACGTGCTGGGAATTCCTGTAATATTATAAAGTCGCGCAATTTTTCCTTCCCATCCATTCTCGCTTAGTATTTGATGCCAGCCTATTTTTTGCTCATCGATAAACTTCTGCAAATCGGCAATATCTCCGTCCAATGATATTCCGATGACCATGAAGTCTTTATTTCGATAATCTGAATAGATCTTTTTCAAATGCGGAATCTCCGGCAAACATGGCCCACACCATGTCGCCCAGAAATCTAATAGAACGACTTTCCCTTTCAAACCGGATAAAGTTATCGTATTTCCTTTGATATCCTTCGCAATAAAGTCGGGAGCAAGCTGACCAACGTTTAACGAATCAAGTTCGTAAAGCTTTCCCATTGCCCTTTCCACATAAAAGGAATCTGCTTTTAACGATAGTATTGAAAAAATTCCGGTGCAAACTTTTGTGATGGATCATCTTTCTTGGTCGCTTTACCTTCTTTAAGCTCCTTCCAAAAGTTCTGTAGCGCAACTCTCGAACTATCAATTTTTTTCTTGAAAATCAAATCTTCGGTATCAGCGCTCATTGTGCGCGTTTCATTTGTGCAACCAATCTGGATGAAAACCAAAACAGTTGCCAGAAATAAAGCAAGCACTGCATAATATCCTGCCATAAATTTTCTCATTTTCCCTCCTCTGTTTTCACCATTCCATCACTGCCGATCATCACCTCGCCGGTTTGATCGGGAATTTCCACAGTCGTGACACCACCACCAGGCCAGCGCACCCAAACTCCCTTGGGAGTTTCCCGGCATCCCATGATTTGTGTCATGGCATTTTGCGACCAATACCCGGAACCCGCATGCACTTCCCGCACAGGCCCGTATCCATTGGAATAAACCAATCGAATTGCGGCGCCGGTTCCAGAAGGATTTGCTTTGGGGCCGGCCAGCCTGATGCACAAGCCCGGCTTAGCGCCGACATTGTGATAAAGTTTCGTTGCTGCGCCGTTTTGCGTGACCACAAGATCGACGCGACCGTCACGATCGTAATCGCCAAGCGCGGCGCCGCGCTGCTCGCCGTAAACTTTGATGCCGGATTCCTGGCCGGGCACAGGATGAAGCTTGCCGGCGCCATCGCCTTTCAGCCAAAGCCCTCGCCCGGCATCGCTGCGGGAGGTTTCGATCTGATACGCAAAAAAATTCTGGCTGATAAAAACGTCGTCGTGGCCGTCGCCGTCAAAATCCGCCACGCCAACATGAAACGCCGGCGCCAATTGCGCCTCCACCGGCATAGCAACCGCCTCGAAGCGATTCCCATAATTGAAAAATATCGTGTGCGCCAAAGTATTCGCCTGGACTTCACGCGCTTGATTGAGGCCAGGCCCGATGATTTCTTGCAGACCGAACCCGCCAAATTTTTTGTACGTCGGCGCGCGAAAGCGAATGTAAGGCATCGCGTTGGACATGCAGGAGAAGCCGCGTTCGGGAACCAGCGTTTGTATGTTCGCATCAAAGTGCGCCTCAACGACGTCCAGCGTGCCATTGCGGTCAAAATCGTCGTAGTAAATCCGCAAGGGCTGCTCCGCATCGGCGTGATACTTGGTATTCAACCCCCAATTCGTGGCGACGAGGTCGAGCCGGCCGTCTTCGTTGAGATCGCCGGTGGTGACGCCGTTCCACCAGCCGCGATATTCCTCCAAGCCAAGCTCTGCGGTTACATTCGCAAAAACGCCGTTCGTATTCCGCAAAATTGTGATCGGACCCCATTCGACGGCCAGAATGAGGTCGGCATCGCCGTCCCCGTCGAAATCGCTGAATACCGCGCCGGAAACCATGCCGATATCTTTGAGCGGCGCGGAATTTTGTTGATCAAGCGCGAACGCGCCGTTCTCGTTGCGATATAATTGCGATGATGCCGGCGCCGGATAGCCGGTTGGAATCGTGCGCCCGCCTACGAAGAGATCGAGGTCGCCGTCGCCGTCGTAATCCGCCATCGCCATCGGCCCGGTGCTGGACAAATCTCCGGTCAATTTGCCGGCGGCTTTGACAGCGCCATTTTTAAAATCATAACGGCGCACAAAAGCCTCAATCGGCTTCGGCTCCTCAAAATTAGAATGGCCAACCAGCAGGGAGGCGGCTCCATCTTCGTGCGTCCAGCCGAGCACAGCGGTTTGGTCGTGCTGCGTCGTTTGATCGAGCAGCGGATCGGCAAAGCATTGGAAACCGCCTTTGCCGTCGTTGCGAAAACAAGCCAGTTGCCCGCCTTTGCCGCCGGCAATGATCAAATCATCGTCGCCGTCGCCGTCGAGATCGTGCCACGCCACGCCGGGGCCCAATTGGCTCAAGCGATACGGCAACAGCTCTTGACGCGCGAAATCATTAAAAGGCTCTTCATGATGCTCGTGGCGGATTAAAGCGCTCGCGTCTTCAAAGTACGGCGTTGCCGCGGGCGCCGCATGATTGGCCGTGTGATTTGAAGGCTGCGCTGCAGATTCATCAATTTCATAAATCCGGTTGGGTTTCACGCCGGTGATGAGACTCTGCTTGCCATTCCGCCATTTGACTTCGATCGTAAGCTCAGCTTCGTTCCTGCCACCAGCGAAAACATAGAGCGGCTCGGAGCTGGAAAGATAAGCGCCCGCACTGATGACTTCTTTCGACTGCGGCGCCGGCCCATCCAAAACCCGAATCTTCGCGCCGATGCCTTGTGTGTTGGGCGGCAACCCCTTCAACCGCACGGCCAAACGGGGGTTAACAGTCTCGTTCCGGTATACCCCGGCAGTGGTATCAAATCGGTTCGTCACGATATCCAAATCGCCGTCATTGTCAAAATCCCCGAGCGCCATGCCGTGAGAAATATCCGTCGAAGCGAATCCCCACGCCTGGCCGACTTCCTCAAATGTCAAATCGCCGCGATTGCGAAAAGCGATGTTCGGGGTTTTGAGTTTTGGATAAATGAAGACGCGGCGGCGATGGTCAAGCCCGGTCAACATCGGGTCGAATTGCAGCCGCGCCTGGGTATCGGCATCCATCGCATCATAAAAATGCCCGGTGACAATGAGAATGTCCTCGTAGCCGTCAAGATCGACGTCGAGAAACATGGGCGACCAGGACCACTCGGAGGCTTGCACGCCGCTGAATTGCGCAATCTCGGCGTAAGTCTGATCGCCACGATTCAGGAAAAGGGTGTTGCGCATATACTGCGGGCGATTGTCGATCTCGCCGATGAAGACGGGTGTCGGCGCCATCGGCCCCATTTGGGCCTTGCGCCGCTGATGCTCGCGGCTCAACATATCGACGAGAAAAAAGTCGAGGTCGCCGTCGCGGTCGACGTCGGAAAAATCGATCCCCATCGTTGCAGCGCTGGTATTGCGAATGGCCAACTTCGGCATGGCGCGAAAGCGCCCGGCGCCGTCGTTGATCCAGATGTGATCGGGACTCTCAAAATCGTTGCAAACATAAATGTCCGGATCGCCGTCGTCATCCATGTCCTGGAACCTCACCGTCAGCCCCCAGTCTTTCGGCTCCGGCATCGGCTTGCCCTCTGCATCCAAAAAATTTTCAGCCGTAAAGGGAACCGGCGAGAAACGCCCGCTGCCGTCATTCAGATAAAGCCGGTCCGCTTCGGCTACTTCGTACCGCTTCAGAATTTGGCCACGGATGACCTCGACGGTATAATGTTCCTGAAACTCCGGCACGACGACATAGGAGTCGTCGACTTTTTTGACGGTGCGCTCGAAGCTTCGCTGTTGCGGCGGGTAGAGATCCTGGACGGTTTGCTTTTTATAATTGGCGACGTACAGATCGAGATCGCCGTCGCCGTCAATATCGGCAAGCGCCATGGAGGTCGCGCCGGTGTTGGAAACAATGCCGGATTCTTTGGTGATGTCGGTAAATTTCCCGGCGGCATCATTCAAAAAACACGCATTGGGCCCGCCCAAAGCTGCCACCAAAAGATCAAGATCACCGTCGCCATCAATATCGGCCAGGGCGCAACCAGTGGAAAATTGGCCGGGACACGCGACGCCGGCCTCGTTAGTAATATCTTTGAATTTCCAGTTCCCGAGATTTTTGTATAAACCATTCGATCCGTCCAGCCGGCAGAAATACACGTCGACCAAGCCATCTCCATCGACATCTCCAACCGCGACCCCGGAGCCGTTCAACAGATGACTATTGCCGGTGATTTGTTCCTCGGTCAGACTATTGACAAAAGCAATTCCGGTTTTGGCGGCGGGAAGTTGCTCGAACCCGGTTTTGCCATATTTCGGAACGGGAAGCTCGGCCCAGCGAAAGCCGTTTTCTTCGTGCCATTGGAGAGCCTTTCGAGGCCAAAGCCGGATTGCCGCAAAAACCAAAAGCGCCAAACCAATTGCGATAATAATTTTTTTCATGATGGCAAAATCAGTCGCAAAAACACTCGGAAGACAGAAAAATGGAGTGCAAAAAAAATGCTTACCGGCTGCTCCCTCCCGCCATCGTTAACATCCTCGGCATGACGCTAAACATAATGCCCCGCTTACGGGTGGAAACAATTGTCATTCTGGAAGAATCTTGTTTAAATTCAGCACCGTGCTTGATCGCAACAAGATGCTTCCAGCATGACAAGTTAGTCGTCCACCAATAACTGATGGCTTATTGCTAAACTCCATTTTCTGTCATTCATTTTTCTGTACTGGCTTTTGCTCAAGGCCGGAAGCGGCGGTTTTGCACCTCGGTTTTCAAATCGCCGACGATGCGGTCAAAGTATTGCCGGAGCATTTTGCTCATGGGAAGGCGCAACCATTCGTCCTTGCTTTCGAGCAGGACTTCGTTTTCCGCATGGAAATCGAGATTATAAAGCTGCGCAGCCGGGTCCGCCGGACCAATGTAAGACGGCCTCGCTCTCAGGATGATCCTGGACCGCGCTTGAACAACTCCGCTCGCAATCTCATCTTCAAACGGGTAGCGGTTTTTCCACGAGGTTTCGAGGTAAAGCTCCTGCGAGGTCTCTTCGGTGCGGGCAATCTCGTACTGAAATCTGGAAGACAGGATCAATTGCGAGGCGATAAAGAAATCTTCGCCTTTGGTCGGCTCGATTCTTTTCGCAACGTAATCACTGGCGCTCGGCGCTTTTTCTCGTGAAGCGGAGCTGGCGCAGCCAAGAAAAAAAAGAAGGAATAAAATCAACTTGCAAAAAGAAAGTACCCTTTTTTTAGATCGCAGCATTGTCGTTTCTTAACTAAAGAAAGTTTCCCCAACGGATAGATGAACCCAACTGTAAAAAGCTTTTTCCGTTGGGTTCATCTATCCGTTGGGAACATAAAAAATTTGAATTTTAACCTTTGCTCCGCAAAAGCCTAATTTTTCCGTGCCCGTCTATCCCTCCGCGTTCAAAACCTGCGAAATCCCGTCCGAAAATCGGTATTCAAGTCGTCGGCAATTCTTCTGACATAAGACTTGCACATGGCGGTCATGGGAACGTATTGCCAATCGGGGCTGCTCTCGAAGAGAACCATATTCTCGAAAATCAGACGGACGTTGTTCAGGTCTGACGAGCCGGCGACTTCGACGCGTATGCGCGGCCTGGCTTCCAGGATAAATCTGGTTCGGGCCTGGAGAATCCCGCTATCCTGCTCGTCTTGAAACGGCGCGCGCTCTTTCCATTCGGTTTCGAAATAGATCATGTCTTGCGATTGCTCATAGCGGAAAACGACATATTGGTGCTTATCGATGAGCCGCCGCGTTTTCTCGTTGACATCGAATGAGGTCGCCGTGCCCACATTGGCAATATAAGTATGGCTCGGGGTGCTGCCCCCGGAAGATGAGCCGGCGCAGTCAATAAGGAACGGGATCAGCAAACATAGCCCTAAGCTAAAAATTGATTTGAGCATGATGGATCACCAAGCGTTGGCAATATCTCAATCGTTATTATTCAATCGTCCCTTGCGGGACTTGGGAATCTGGCTTCATCAACTTATTCCCAGAAATAAAATTTCCGGGCTATGACCATCATGATTAACTCAACGCCTCATATTTCGCCCTTACAGGGCTGAATAAAAACGGCGCCTTTTCCAATTCATGGGGCGTTGCCCTATGCTATCACATTTGTCCCCGTTGGGGACTGGCTTTCACCCTTAGCTTGAAACCTATGCCCATAAGGGCTACGGCAATTGTCAATAACACAAAGACAGGCCATCATCCGAACCTCGATGATGGCCTGTCTACGTTGCCAAACGATTTAAACCAATGCAATCGCGAGTTGATCAATGTGGCCGTTCAAAAGGCGATGGCCGGCTGCGCTTGGGAGCAGAGCCGGGCCCGCCGCCGCCAAATGTGTAAACCCCCTGGTTAGTGACTTGTAGCTCCTTAGCAGGAACCGGAAGATGTATCGGTGAGTCGGTAACGAGCTCGTTCCAGCCGCGGCGATCGAAGAAATCAATGCCGGAGCCAGTGCCCAAGCATTCAAGGCCCTTCTCGTATTTCAGCTTGGCCCAGAGGCTGCTGTTAGCAAATGGACTGCGAACATCGGTCACACTGCCGAGACCGTCCGCGGCAGTAGCCGGCGGGTATTCGCCATT
This sequence comes from Candidatus Zhuqueibacterota bacterium, assembly GCA_022616415.1. GTDB lineage: Bacteria > Zhuqueibacterota > Zhuqueibacteria > Zhuqueibacterales > Zhuqueibacteraceae > Zhuqueibacter. The sequence goes on from JAKEEU010000130.1 coordinate 41,748, forward strand.
GGTGACGCGGGTCTTATTGATAAGTGTGGCGACCATATTCAGATCACCATTCGTCCAAAGTAAGCCCTCGGCTTTGAACAAGTCAAGCTCCGTGGTCAAGAAGATCGGCATGGGGCCACGGCCGCTATTCGTGATATAGCTTTGGTAGCGATCCCATCCATAACGGGAATAGTGATACAAGCCACGATCCGGCGGAAACGGCGAACCAGTTGCCTCATATTTGAAGTACTTTCCTGGATTTTGCCGGCCATTGGTGGCGCGCGTGCCATTCCAGATGCGCTTGTCATCCGTATCGATTTCGAATTCCGTACGATCGGCAGGCTGTTTACTGAGCCAGTTTTGGTAGCCGGTAGACTTGTCGGAGGGGCCAATCAGTTTGTAGTCGACACGGTGCCACGAGCCTTCACCTTGAGAGCCGTACCACTGCACGGAGTGCCACCAATCGTTAAAAGCGCCATTACCTTCCGGAGCAAAGTTCTTGGTTATGCCCTGGTCAACGTGAGCCATGACTTTAGCCCAGTCCACCTGTCCACGCTCGGTGGCAGTGCGCGCGACCTGGGCCCGAAAACGTGCGATATAAGAATTCGCGACTTGCGCCAGTTCGGCGCTGGTTAATTCCAACCCATTGATCCACGTATTCGGAAGCTTGAAGTTATTGGCCTGGCAAAGCGTAATCGTCTCCTCCAAACGCTTAATGGCTTCCGCCATCACCTCGTTGTAAGGTTTAAGCTGCAAGACATCTTTGTTGACATCGACGGTTTCATCGAGAATGTAACCCTTGTCAAAGATAAGGGCCACATAGCCATGCCCAATTCCCTGTACAAACTTAGCAAAGGCCAAAGCTCTGGGGTTATTCGCTCCGTTGGCGCCGATCTGTATGCCGCCATTGATCGCTTTAATGCCATCGCTGGCGGAAGAAATAGCTCCATAGAGACCATACCAAGGCACGTTAACCACTTCTCTGTAGACATAAGTGAGAAAGTTTCTGAAGGCAGCGCGCGGCTCCGAAGACAGGTCCTGCATGCCCCAATTGCCCCACGAACAGCTCAACGCATCGGCCGTGGTAATCAGGGCACTGCTGGGCGCCGAATAATGGAGAGCTGCCCACCAACTCAAGAATGAACCGCTGACGAGCGCCTCGACATTTTCCGGGGTGGCCAGTGATCGTTCCTCGTCGGGCGCATTTTGATTGGTCACTTCGAGATCCTGGCAGCTTAATATTGACAGCGCTACCACCAGGAGCATCCACAGGCCATAGGTTGATAATATTTTCAGAAGTTTCATTGCGAAATCTCCCTGATTTGAAGTTTGAAGTAAGAATTTACCATCAAAACTCAAGCTCGACCACGCCGGAAACGGTTCTGAAATTCGGATAGCCGTAGCTATCGAACCGCGCCAGCGCCGAGGAGCCACCCTGGCCGCCGGCGATGCCGACTTCCGGATCGTAAGCCGAGTAATCAGTGAAAGTAAACAGATTGCGGCCGACGACGCCAAGGGTCAGCCGATTCAAAACATTGCCAAAGATGCCGCGCAAGGCGCGTTGATCGAACGTATAACGGAGAGAGACTTCCCGAATCTTCAGATAGGTCGCGTCTTCCACAAAATGGCTGTTGGCGGCGCGCGTATCATATAAGGTGCTGTAGTAAGTCGTCGGCTTCTTCAAGCCATCAGGCTTGCCGGCTTGATCGGCGTCTTTCAGTTTCCACTCGCGCATGCCCCACTGATTGGTCATGTTGTAAACGTCGCCGCCGATCTGCGCGTCCAACAATGTATAAACTGACAGATTTTTCCAGCGAAAACTGGTATTGAACGCCAGGTTGAAGTCCGGGACGATGCTGCCGATCTTGTTGAAGAGGGGATTGCTGGTGCCATTATCGAATTTGATCGGCATGCCCCAGACATAAGCCCGGTTGATCCCTCTTGCATCCCTTATCGTGGCTCTGGTGCCCCACAACGTTTTCGCCAGGCCGTCTTGATAACTGTTTCCAGCCCCCACCCATACCACGTAGCCGTCATCATTCACCTGAAATTGATCCTGCGGGATGCCTGGTGGCAACTCATTCAGGTTCTTTATCCACCTCGCGCCGTACAAAGCGCCAAACTCCTCGCCTTTGTTGATAAAAAAGACCGCCAAATCTTGCGTGCCCGGGGGAGCAAACACATACGGGGGCACACCCGCGTTCAGCTTGGTAATCACTTGCCGCGTGCGGTCGAAGTTGAGGCCGGCAGTCCAGGTGAAGCTGCGGGTATTCAAAAGCGAAGCCTGCAAGCCGACTTCGTAGGTGCTGGTCTCCAGGGTGCCGGCGTTTTTCCACTCGTTCTGGTAGCCGACAAAAGCGGGCAAAGGCACAAAAAGAATCTGATCGTCGACAATGGATTTGGCCCGGGTGAACTCCAAGGAGAAGTGCTTCAGAAATTGAATATCGACCCCAAGCTCCAATTCTTTGGCAAACTCCGGCTTGAGCTCGGTGTTGCCGCGATTGCCCTTGCGAACACCGCCGCCGACAACACTCCAGGTCTCATAACGCGCGAAGAAGTTGGGGCGTCCGCCGGCGGTGCCATACGAAGCGCGCAGTTTGAGCTCTTCGACGGCGTCCTTTAAAAACCACCACGGCTCCAGCGACACGCGATAAGCGCCGCTGGCACGATAGTAGGTGTGCCAGCGCTGGTCCTTGCCGAACAACGAACTGCCATCCCGGCGAACCAAAACGTCGGCAATGTAACGATCGCGAAAGTCCGCCGCGGCAATGAGCGAAAACCCATCGGAGCGTATTTGTTCCAATCCGGAATTGTCATTATTAAGGGTGGGGTCGCCCAGCCCCAAGTCACGCACGTTGGAGACTTTCAGGTCCGTGCTTCCCGACTCGACAAAGGTAAACTCCGCTCTTTCGAACAAGCCTTGCGCCTTCGTGCGCACCGTCAGCTCGCCAAAGCGACGTGATAAGGACGCCACGATATTGCCATTCAGCGCCTCGTCAAGACTGCTGACCTTGTAGAAATCCCCTGTATTCAATGAAGAGGCATCAATCGTTCTGTAACCGACCGGATAATACTCATTAAAGTTGCGGTCGGAGCGGTCGTAGCTCAGGTTGCTTTCCAGACTGAACCAATCAACCGGGTTATAACGCAGGCTGAGGTTGCCCAGAACACGCTTGCGCGAGTCATTACGCTCGTTTCTCTCGATCACATAAAGCGGATTTTCCTCCACGGAGGTTGGATCCGGCCGGACGTAAAGCTCGCCGGTCCCGTCCCTCAAGGTCAAATCCGCATCCCGGGCCATAAACGTCAATCCAAAGAACGCGGACCCGAGATTATTCGGCAGATCATCGCGCCGGCTCGAGCTGTAAAAACCGGAAACGCCAAGCTGGAATTTTTCATAAAACTTATGATCCAAATTGACCCGCAGGCTCCGGCGCCCGAAAGCGTTTAGTCCGGTAACCACGCCATCCTCCTTCTGGTTATCGAAGCTCACGGCGAAATTGGTGACCGCCGTATTGCGGCTGATCGAAATCGAATTCTTCAGATAGGTGCCGGGATCGAAGAACCGGTCCATGTGATTGAAGCCGCCGGAAGGCAATGGTACTAAAGGAGAGCCGACATCACCGGTGCCCACATACTTGAAGGGTTTGTCTGAGAAGAAAATTCCCGCCCCTTGCGCCTGTGTGCTATATCTGTCGCCAAGCCGTCCGGTGATGGCGCGCGGATCGATAAAGTTGCCCGCACTGTTGACAAAGTCGCCAGGGGTAACATTGACGCCATTGGCATCCGTATAGGAAGTTGTGGCAACCCGAAAATGATGGCTTTTGTTCAATTCCAGTTCCTTGGGCAATTGGTTAAAGCCAATCTCATTGCGGACTTTTATTCTGGTTTCATTCAACCCGAGGCTGGTGCCCCGCCCTGTCTTGATATTGACCACGCCATTGGCCGCGCGGGCGCCGTAGAGCGAAGCCCCAGCCGCGCCTTTGACCACTTCCATGCTCTCAATCTCATCCGCATTGATGTCCGCCAGCGGACTTCCGGAAACCGAGGGATCGATGATAATGCCATCAACGATGTAAAGCGGATCCTGAGATCTGCCATCGGCGTTGATGCTGGTCGGCGCGCGCAGTTGAACCGAGGCGGCATTGCCTGGCTCGCCGCTTCCTTTGACCACTCTGACGCCAGGGATTTTGCCCTGAAGGGCGATTTCCGGTGAGGTCGCCGGCACCAGTTCCAGTTGCTGCTGACTGACCGTGCCCACCGAAAAAGCCAGTTTTTCCCTCGGTGTAGCTTCAACAACGCCAGTCACAATGATCGCGTCCAAGTTCAAAACATCCCCAGCCAGACTAAAATCCTTTTCCATCGTTCCGGCCCGCAGCGTCAGCTTTTCGGTGTGGGTGCGATAACCGATCATCCTGGCCGTGAGCCTGATTTCCTGCCCTTTTACTCCCTTCGCCGGAACGGTAAAGCTATAATTGCCGTCTTCTTCCGTCGCGGCGCCGAGATTGGTTAACTCGATGAACACATTCGCTCCGGGCAAAGGGTTGCCCGAGGCGTCGGTTATCTTGCCTTTGATCGTCGTCGTCCCCTCCTGGGCCATCACTAAAATCGGCAACAAGAGCGCGACGCAAAAAAGGCTCCGACAGATGGTTTTGATAACCATACCAAACCCTCCTGCGTGAAGGTTAACAGCGACCAACCCTAATGCCAGTTAATTTAGGGTTGGATCAGTTAATTGGATTTGAATAATAAAACTGTACACGAAAAACAAATAATAATGAAAGGTCCTAGCATACTGTCAACAACTCCTAAACATCGGCAAAATTGACCAGTATATCTAAAAAACGACTGTCGAAGAAATCTAATTAGGAAGGAAAGCGTGACCTATATAGCCTGAAAATAGTATACAAATATTTTGCCACAAATTTTAATTCAGAAAATATATCGGCACAATATAATGTTTTTGTTGTTATTATGTCAATTTTTTTTTATCGCGAGCTAATATGGGAAAATTTAAAAACGTGCAAAAGCCTGCACGAAGTGCAACAAGATTTTGCATAGCTCACAACGAACCGGAATCAAACAGGAAAAATTTTATCCGCCGAACTTCGCCGAAAAATATCTTGCGCTTATCGCCCCAAATTCGCAGAAAATCATCAAAGCGGTTTTTGCTGGCGACAGGATTGCCCCCAAATTAAAAGAAAGCTTGGCGCGTCGCGATATTCAGGTTTACGATATTAGAGATTACTGGAGTGAAAGAAAAGCAAAAGTCATTAAGCCGCCAACGAAAACATTTCCAGCATCGGCGGGCTGGCGAGATGACCGTAGCCGGTTTTGGGGTCTAATTTCACAAAAGCCGATACAGCAGAAGAAGCGAGTATCGGCAGTAGCTTTTTTCTGTCCGTCGCTTTCAGCTTTTCCCATCCATTAAAATGGAATCTCGACTGCTGGGCGAGACGACGGTAGCTGACCACCGTCAGTTGGACCGGTTTCATTGAGTCAACCGTGACATACAACATCAAGCCATCACGTAAACGATAGGCAGCTTGGTTGGCGTCTTGCAAACGTTCGTCAAAGATGACATTCAGAACATCACCTTCCGAATCGTATATCAAATGCATAGTTTTCTCCACAATTAAGATGGATATTATGCTTCCACCTCTCATCGGTCAAGTAGATGACATTTCCATATCTGTCTCTAACTTCCTCGCGCATGCCAACTCTCCATCGTCAGGTTGACTTCAGGGCCAATTTAAGCAACTTTTGCAAAATTTACAAGCACAAGATTTACTTCTTCTCTTCGGCCAAAACAAGGGATTTGGCGATGCTGACCACGACGCTGGAATCCTGCATAGCGCTGACTCTCACCTCCAATCGGTACGCGCCCGGCCGGAGCTTGCCGAAATCGAGCGTCAATGACTCGCGGCTCATGGGCTTGGTGACGATGCGCATCTCGGAAAGGGTGATCGAGGCCTCGTCGCTTTTGCGGAAGGGCTTGGTAATCTCGCTGAGAAGGTTTTGGCCGGTGGGGAATTCGGTGACGTTATAATCGATCCGATACTCGTTGTTCAAGCCAATGGCCGATAAATTATAAATCTCGAAATAGACCGTGAGTGGGGTGAATTTGAGCACGGTGGCAATGGGATAGGGAAGGAGTTTCACCTCAGCCGCTTCGGCTTGAGATTCGACGCCGGAAATTGGCATATAAAACTGCATGTCGCTCAGCATCAAATGGTCGCCGCTGAAATCGCGCACCACGAGCGGCAATTTGCCTATGCTGCGGCGAGGGCCGTTGGCGTCAGCAGCCCGCAAAAACATGAGATATTGGTCGGGGTTGCAATCGATCTCCATGACACCGACCGACCCCAGCACGGAAGCAGTTCCCGCTGTAGTTATCGGAACCGTTTTTTTCTTCTCGGCTCTCGTGACCGGCTCGCCGTTGTGATCGCTTAAGATGCAGCTATAGATTACGGCAACGGGATGATAGCCGCCGGAGTCAACTATTGCGCTCGCCGCACCGAGATCCACGCCGATGCTAACGGCGATGCGGGTCTGATTTTGCCCGCCACGAAATTGCGCGAGGTCGGCAAAAAACGGCAGCTCCGGCTCGGCAACTTTGCGAATAAAAGCTTCGGCGGGAGATTTTCTAATACTCTCTTTGACCGTGCGAATGCTGCGGTCCAAGGCCAATTGTATCGTGTTATCCAACCGGCTCAATTGCGACTCACCGGGCCAGTCACGCATTTGATGGCCGACATCTTCGAGATCACGCGCCAGATTGAAGTAAACGGGGGAGTGGTTCTGCCGTTGCAAATAAAGCGCGGCCGTTTGCAAGGTGCGGTCGCGCATTCTGCCGCCGATAACCGCCTGGCGCAGATCCGTGACCAGGCGAAAACGCCCGCCCTCGCGCACAAAATTGAACACCAGATCCGGAGTGATATGCTCGTAATTCCACGACTCGTTTGCCAGAACGGAGACTCTGCCAGGGGCGAGCAGCGAATTAAGAGCTTTTCCCGTATTGAGAACCCATCCGGGATCGACTCTTTGCTCGAAACCGCCGGAATCAGCCAGGCTGCTTTGATTGGACGTTTGAATGTCGGGCAGGAAGATCATCAGCTCGGTATTGAGGTGCATGGCAGAGCCCGGATCGACGTAGCGAATTTTCGGGCGGCCGTACTTGAGATAAATTTGGCCGCGGTCGTCGAAATAAGGCGGCTTCTTCATACCGAAATTTTCGCGGGCATGATCACGCCGGCGCAAGTGCTCTTCGAGCCGCGCGTTACCGGGCGTGAAGGGATCGGGATCGCGCAGCCGCCAATAACGGGCGATGTAGGTGCGGCGTTCCGGCAGCGGCAAGGCTGCGTAATATTGCTTTTCCCGCTGATCCAGCAAGAGCAAAAACTCTTTTTCAAATTCGTTGATCAACGTCTCCGCCGCGACGCTTTGCAGCCGCAGCAAATACGCCTCGGCGAAACGCGGAAATTCGCCGTTTTGGGGATAGACCGGTGAAATTAGTGGAAAGAGGAAGGGAAGAATGAGCGCCACAATCAGCGTTGTCCGCGACGCCAGGTGGGAGCAGGAGGCTTCTCGCAAGCGACATCTGATTGGATACATATCGGGCAGAGGATTTAAAAGCTTTTAAATTATTTTGCCACAATCATCTTGCAAAATATCTTTAAACGCTCGCTAAGAAGCTTGGCGTGCCGGCGAGGAGGAAATTTTCTCGACCGCGATACTGAATCCGGGCAAAAGCTCCGGGCATGTCAACGTATCCGATTCCCATCGCCACTCAGCCGGCGTAATAACCGTCACTCTCTTTTCAGTGGGAAAAACGACCCACACCACCCGGCTGCCTTTTTCCAAATACAGTCTTGCCTTCGCGAACAAGTCCGAAGCCTTGTCATCATCTGAAGCAATCTCGATTGACAAATCCGGACCGCGGGTTTCGTACCTTTCCTCTTCGTGCAGATTTTCATTCAGGAAGACCGCGATATCCGGCACGCGAAAATTATGTTTGCTCTCCGGCCAGAGGTGCAGGCTGAATTCAGGAAATACCTCACCTATGGGATTTTGCTCAAAATAATCAGAAAGCTTGACAATCAGAGCTCTCTGGCTTCTGGAATGTTTGCGGTCTGCCATTTTAAAAACCATCCTCCCGTCGATCAGTTCAAAAGGTTGCCCTTGCGCCAACTCTTCCGCCTCTTCAATGGTCAAATCAGTTCTTCCCTCGGAGCGCGCATCTTCTTCAAGCGCCAGTCCCTCGCGATAATAGGCATGTACGGATGGTGTGGCATCGGCAGTGGGCACTTCTTGTTCCATAACGGTTGCCATAATGATCTACCTTTTATTATTAAATGAGACGATGACTCTTAAAGATTGATTTTTTGCCGCCACAAAATTAAAGTATTAAATTTAGCCTAAAAACGCAAGAGAAAGTTTTAACGCGGAAGGCATGGACGAACGCGGAAGAAGTACCGCCGCGTGGACGCTCTATAACCCAAAAAACAAAACACTTTTCCTTTGCCTTGCAGCAGACCAGGCAGAATTTTATTCTGAGTTTGCGAACCTCGCGGCCTAAAACGCAATAGAGATGCCCGCGATCATCTGCGGGCATCTCTCTGCGGTCACGCGGTTAATATTATGGAAAGCTCAAGAGAAAACTGACCGGTCACTTAAAGCACCTGAAAATCAGACAAATCTGATTATTTAGTGACCGGTCAGTAATTGAATTACTGTGCCAGGAACGGCGAGACTTGCTGAATGTTCTCCGCGATCAGTTGATTCATGTCGTGCGCAATGGTCACGACACCTGCGGCGGCATCGACAGTAAATTGATCCAGCTCGGTGCCGCCGGCAGGAATATAGCTCGGCACGTTGACATTTTTGCCAACTGCGGCTGCCGCGACGTTTTGATTAGTTTGGATCTGCCGATCCGTTACCGGCAGGCGAATGCCGAGGTCGCTCATTCTACGCGCCTCCAGGAAGAAAATCTCCTGGCGCAGCAGGTACAGAATGCGATAGTGTTCCGTGGCATTGGCAGTCGCCAGGGCATTGATCGCAGCGACCGTTAAGCTGGTGCCGGAGATGGCATATACCTTAACCTGCGTTCCCGCCGTGCCGCCGCCGCGCTTTTGAATCAACCCGGGAACGGCAGGGGCATTAGGCCCAGCCTTTACGGTCCAGGTCGGATCATTGGGCCGATTGCGGCGGTTATCACTGTCGTTGAAATTTGTCACCGGCCGGCTTAGCGCCAAGGTAACGGCATTGGCCATGGTCAAGCGGGCGCCGGCCAGATCACCGTCCACCAAGGCCACTTCGGCAATGATCAAGTGAGCCTCCTCGGCCTTCAAGCTGGGAATAGGTGTGTTGTTGACGGTATATTTCGGATCCAGAAAATCCAGGCGGGGCAGCGGCTGCAGATCGGCCAACGTGACAATGCGGCCGACCGGAGTGTTGGTCAGTTGTGCGGCATCGTATTGCGCGTAGAAGACGTAGTTGGCCGCATTGGGCAGCGCCAAAGCCGCTTGCGCCTCTGCGGCCGCGTTGGCTTTGTCGCCGGCCAAGCGATACGCCCGCGCCAGCGCCAGCTTGCAGTTGATCTTCATGTTGGCGTTGGGAGTGAGATCAAACGCGGTCTTAAACTCATCAACGGCTAAGGTAGCCGCCTGCCGGCTGGTAACCGTGGGTCCCAGCTCCTGAATGGGGAATGCCGAAAAATTCTCGGCTAACAAGACCAAAGCCATGCCCTTGTAAAAACGGGCTTCGGCTCTTTGTTCATCGGTTGCCAGCTTATCGTTCGGGATAATCGTGCTGAGACCGAAATCGGCCAGGGCATGGAGCTCTTGTTGCGCATTATACACCGTCGGAAGCGTCAAATCCAAAGGCGTGACTGAAGACGGCCGGTCGAGATTGTTGGAGATAAATGACGCGGTGTTGAAGTAATTGTCGGACACGACATCGATGATATGTGCCGACCTGACGGCATCCGAAAATTCCCGGCGCAGCCCGGTGATCAGCGACGCGGTGCCGCCGGTGGAGTTCTCACGCAGCGCCTCGTCGGTGATTTCCGGGTTGGTCACGTTCGTGGGGTCAACCAGCTCGCAAGCATTGAATGCGAGCAGCAGCACCGCCGAGATAACGAGGCAAAACAATATATTTATGCGTTTCGATTTCATTGAGCGTTCTCCTTGTTGAGGTTTGCCAGTTTGCCGGTTAGCCAGTTTGCCCGTTGTTAGGTTAACCGGCGAACAGGCTAACTGGCTAACATTTACAGCGTCACATCAAGACCGAGCCGGAATTGTTTGGGCGGTGAAGGATTCGCGCCGACAATGCCGCCGATTTCCAACGCGCCACCGGCGCGGATAAAATTCAGCTCCGGATCGGCGAAGAAAGTATCGGTTCCCAATATGAAAGCATTTCTCAAGCTGGCCGTAAGCGCCAATCCGCGCACCCCGATGGCAGGAAGCTGATAGCGCAGGGAAATTTCGCGGATCTTGAACCAATCACCCGGCTCGATCAAAATGGCCGAGGCGGTGTTGCGATCATACGGCTTTCTATTAGTCGTTGGATTGATAGCGCCGGGGACTTTGGCATAAGCCTCCGGATAAAGTATAGTGCCGGCCTGGCTGTTGACGATCTGCCGTGAGAGGGCCTGGTTCAAAACAACATGGCCATACGCGAACTCAGCCAAACCCGTGACGGTGAGTTTTCTGAAAATCGTCGCATCGAGGCCGATGGAGCCGGTGCGCTTGGGTATGGGGCTATCGGTGAAAAAGTTGGGATCAACTCTGCCGGTAAAAGATCCATCCGCTTCCGGCAGCGGCTTGTTGACGCGAAATACGCCGACCGGACGGCCTTCTTCCACTCTTTGCGGTGCAAACGCGAAACCGGCTATGGAGAACGAGGGCGAGCCGCCGAGATCGGTCACTTCGTTTTTCAGCGTCGCAAACGACACCCGCGCATTCAGCTCGAAATTATTCAAAGCCAGAACATTGGCCCGCAGCGTCGCCTCAATCCCTTTGTTCTCGATCTCACCGACGTTGCGCTGCTGGTTGCCAAAGCCCGAGGCCGGATCGGTCGCAACGTTGAAAAGGCCGTTTTTAGTTTTTTGCAGAAAATAGGTAAATTCAAGCGAGAGACGATCGTCAAAGAGTCCGGCATCGAAGCCAAACTCCAGCGAAGTCGTCTTCTCCGGCTTGAGCGTTTGGTCGCCGGGATTATTGAAGGAAAGAGCCGCTTCATTCAGAAAGACGTTGGAGCTGTAGGAACGGTCGCGGACAAACGGCGCCGGGAAGTTGCCGGTTTGGCCCCACGCGCTGCGCAGTTTCATGCTGCTGAGATAGCGCTTGAGAAAGCCCGGATAAAAGCTTTCGTCGGAAATGTTGTACGCCAAGCCCGCTTTGGGATAGGTTTGAATGCCGATCTCTTCGCCAAAGGTGGAATTGCCGTCAAAGCGAACGCCGAGGTCGATGAAGAAACGGTCAAAAAGACCAACCTGGTCGGTGATGAAAACGCCGCCGCTGAAGAGTTGGCGGTTGCTCTCGTCGGCGTCGATAACCGAGGCATTGTCAAAATCGGTGGTGCCCGGAATTCTGAAGGTTTCGCCGGACGCCCGATTCTCGCGGTCTTCCACCCGAAATCCCTGCGCCCCAACGGAAACGGTCTGGGCAAAGGGACCGAGCTTGGGCAAGGTATAAGATCCGGTGTAAGCCAGTGTAATGGTCAGGAATTCTCGATGTGAAGCCCTCAGGAAGCTGCCCACAGCTCCGACCAGGGGCGCGGACTCAATGGGAGCAAAGAGCCTGGCCTCGCTCTTGCGGTAGTCCACGCCAATGGTGAACTTGTTCTGCCATCGCGAAAAGGGCGAATAATTGACATTGACCGAGCTGATGAAGCGATTGGAAGCTTCGCGCTGCCCGGGAAGCAAATTTAAAGCCAGCAAGCTATCTTTTTCTTCCAAACTCGCCAGATCGCGAAAATCCCCTTCAGTCTCCAAATTGCTCAACGGCGCGAAGCTTGAATTATCATTAAAAAGCCTGCCGAACTGGCTGCGCGTGTAACTGGCGGAGATCTCGGCCCCAGCTTTCTGGGATAAAATCGCGCGCATGCCGGTGGCGAGATTCCATTGCTTGTCCGACAGCTTCTCCTGCGTCACGATGCCATCGCTGTTGTACATTTTTCCGGAAACGTTGTAGCTGAAGGACTCCGAGCCTCCGGTCACGCCGGCGCCGTAACCCTGGTACAAGCTCGATTGAAAAAACTTGTCTTTGGTGTATTGCTCGACCGTGAACTTGTGCTCCGGCACATCGGAGCCGGTGGTCACATTGAATCGCCAGCGCGCTTCACCCGGAATGCCTTTCTTGGTGAAAATTTGGATGACGCCGTTGGCCGCTTCCGAGCCATACAGTGTGGACGACGCGCCGCCTTTGATCACCTCGACACGATCGATCTCTCCGGTCACCAAATCGGCCAGCGACGAGCTTACCTGGCCTCCGGTGCCAAATGCAAGCCGGAAGTTGTCGTTGTTGTCCACTCTAACGCCGTCAACGTAAAGCACCGGCGTGGAGTTCAAGGTTACGCTCTTGATGCCTCGTGTCTGAATGCGCGCGCCGGTGCCGGGAAGGCCGGTGGGAGCAGCAGAGAGGAGGCCGGGGATGCGCCCTTGCAGAAGCTGGTCCACAGACTTCACCGGGGCAAGCTCCAGCTCCCTTGCCGAAATCGTCTCAACCGCGGTGGGCAGCCGGCGCTTTTCAGTCGCCACGCCCTGCCCGGTGACGATAACCTCATCCATTTCCAGAGCCGTGGCGGTGAGAAGAAAATCCACTGTCACCGCGCTGCCGGCCGGAACCGTAACTTCTTGAGTACCCTGCCGGTATCCGACATAGCGCACCGTGAGGGTATACTTACCCGGCGGCACTTTTGTGATGCTGAATTTGCCGTCGAGATCGGCTGCGGCGCCACGATTGGTAAGGGCGAGAAACACATTCGCGCCAATGAGCGGCTGCCGCCTGGCTGCATCGCGAACCGTTCCGTTAATTTCACCGGTCGGTTCTTGCGCCGCCAATGAGGTAAAACCGAGGCACGCCAAGACGAAAAGCCAGGAACTGGCTCGCCCGAGCACACGGCCTAAATGATCCATAAACCGCCTCCTTAAGAATAAAGGTTAGTTTGGAAAACGAGATTGAATCGAATTTCTATTCAGCACCAGAGTTGTCCTCGCCTGACGGCGAAGATTCTGAAAGCTATCGTGAGGGACTCGAAGTTAGGGGGTGCAACAATGCGCGACTCTAACTTATACTCGTTACGGGTTATTTTGTAACGTCATTGCGAGCGTTTTTCAGCGAAGCAATCCTTTGAAAATCAAGAGATTGCTTCGGCAAAAAGCGCCTCGCAA